>NZ_JBAGKH010000023.1:0-107404 GCF_036689765.1 Streptomyces poriticola | reverse complement strand
GACGCGTACGGCGAGGAGGGGTCGGGCCGGGGGGTGGCCGCCCGCAGCGGTTGGCGCGTCCACACCGTTCAGATCCCGACCCGCCGATTCCGCGCCGTTCCGAGGACGGCCACCCCCCGGCCCGGCCCCGACCCACAACACACCCGCACGCGCACCCCGCACCCCCCACCGACCCGCACAGGCCGCCGCAGGCACAACGCGCACCCCCAACCACCCGCACAGGCCGCCGCAGGCACCCCACCTGCACGCCGCACCACCACCAAACCGCCGGAGGCACCCCGCACCCCCACCGACCCGCACAGGCCGCCGCAGGCATCGCACCCGCACGCCGCACCACCACCAAACCGCCGGAGGCACCCCGCACCCCCACCGACCCGCACAGGCCGCCGCAGGCACCCCACCCGCACGCCGCACCACCACCGAACCGCCGGAGGCACCCCGCTTCACTGCCGGACCGCCGGCGGCAGACCACCCCCCAGCGCCCCCCGCTGCGGTGCGATCCCCGCCGGAACGGCACGTGCGCGCGCGGGCGTTCCCGTCCAGCACGTACCCCTGCGGGCCAACAGCCGGATGAGCCACAGCTCGAGGGAGATCAGGTCCGCCAGCCCGTCCAGCGGCAGCGCCTCCCCCGCCGCCGCCCCCCGCAGCGCCTTCCGCACCACCCTCGCCTCCACCAGCCCCGCCTCCGCCAGCAACGGCCTCTCGAACAACCCCAGCAGCCGCTCCGCGGCCACCCGCACCCCCGCCCGTGCACTCGCCGCCGCCACCTCCTGCGTCGGCGCTCCCCACCCGTCCGGCAACTCGCTCACCCCGGCCCCTTCCAGCACCGTACGCAGGATCGCGGCCCGCGCCCCGGGCCGCACCCGCAGCGCCTCCGGCAGCGCCCGGCACGCCCGCACGACCTGGTTGTCGAGGAACGGCGCATGCAGCCGCTGGAACCGGATCTCCGCGGCCTGCTCCAGCACCCGCACCTCCGCCGCCTGCCGAGCCAGCGCCGCACGCGCGCGGAAGTCACCGGGCCGCTGCCCGGGCCCACCGCCCCCCGACCGCTGCATCGCCCCCTGCAGGCGAACCGATACTTCAGCCAGCGCCTCCCCGGTCAGCCACGCCGCCGCGGGCCCCGGCCTCCCCCAGTTCAGCGCAGTCATCGACGCTTCGAGCACCCCGGCCCCGGTCGCCCCGCCCCCCGGCACCCCACCGAACCGCCGCCTCAGCAGCTGTTCCGCCAGCGCCTCCAGCCCGGCCCGGTACGGCGTCCGGGCCAGCCGCCGCGCCGCCCCGTACACGCGCGCGGGCACCATCACCGACCCGTCCGCCTTGGCCAGCGCCGCGACCGGCCGCACCAGATGGCGCCGCTTGCGGTCCATCAGCAGATCCGCGAGCCGCGCCGGATGCGCATCCAGCACCTGCCGCGCCCCGTACCCGGTGAAGTGATCGGCGCTCCCGGCCGCCAGCCGGGCGCGATGCCGCGCCGCCGTCACCAGGCAGGCCGCCGGTTCGTCCGTCAGCGGCCCGTCCAGGTCGGCGTACGGCAGCACCTCCTCGCCCCCGGCGACCACCACATGGTGCAGCCGCGGACCGGCGGCGAGCATCCCCGCCCGCTCCAGTTCGGCCGCCAGCCCGCCGCCGGATCCGTGCCCTCCCACGGCCAGGTCGTTGAAGGTGACGGCCAGCAGCCGCTCCCCCGCCCCGGTCCCGTGCCCGAGCACGGTCCCCGGCATCCCCGGCAGCCCGGCAGCCAGCAGCGCCAGGGTCCCCGACGCCGGTCCCCCGGACAGATCCGCCCCGATCCCCGGCACCGGCATCCCGCGCGCGGCGCGCCGCTCCGCCGGCCCCATGCCGGGCACGGGCCCGGGGTCGATGCCATCACCCGGCACGTGCCGTGGCGCCGCGAGCCGGGTCCGCACCGCCTCCACCAGCGCGTCCCGGACGCCGTCCACCGCGCGGTCGGGGTCGGCCGGCGGTGCCGCCACCGCGAGCGAGGCCACCGGTTCGTACCCGGCGATCTCCCGTGCCCCGGCGCGCAGAATCAGCGCATGCCCCGGCGGAAGGCGCTTCACGCCGTCGTACGGGGTGGAGTCGTCCAGCGCGGCCGGCACGTCGGGGGCGGCGAGCAGCGCGGCGAGATATCCGAAGTCGAGGTTGGCCTCGATGAGGTCGGCCAGCGGCAGCGCCGCCGTGGCGTACGCCGTGCCGCCCGCCCACGGGGTGTGGAACACCGGCCGCGCGCCCGCGAGGTCGCCGCAGACCATCACCCGCCGCCCCACCTGGACGACGGCGGTGTAGCTGCCCGGCCAGGCGGTCAGATGCCGGATCGCCCCGCCGCGTGCCGCGAACAGCGCCACCCTCAGCTGCTCGTCCGAGGCCCCGCAGATGCCGAGGACGGCGATCCGGGTCTGCGGATCGGCGGACACCACGCGCACCTCGTCCGGGCGCCAGTCGCCGACCGCCCACAGCGGATCGGGGTCGCCCCACAGCAGCTGGGACCCCACGGGATGCACGGTCTCACCGTCGTACCCGGTGGCCCCCGCGGAACCACCGCGACCGCCCCCGTCGGCTCCTCCGGCCCGTCCGGCTCCTCCATGTCCCCCAGCCCCCGGGGCGGTGCTGCTCCATCCCACCAACCACCGCATCGCCGCCTCCACAGGCTGTGGACAACCAGTGCACCGTACGAACTGGTTCCCCATGCTGCCACGAAGGGCGCGCCCCGGAGCGTCGCCGGAGCCGCATGTGCTCCCCCGGATGCGCCCTTGCGAACACACGCGCACGGACGTCGACACCCGGATCGCACAAGGAGCCCGGCAGGGTCGCTGCAGGGCGACCGCAGGAGATTGCGACGCGAATGCGCCCCCGCAACGCGCCCCCAAGCCCCCCGGAGCGCCCTCAAGTGCCGTGGTGGGAGCGGCCTTCACCCGGATTCCGCAGGGTCGATTTTCAGCCAAATCACATCAGCAGAAGAGCGCTCGAACACGCTCCGTACATGTGCACTCCCGGCCTTGCCCGGACTCCGCGCCGCCGGCACACGCGCACGGTCCGGGAGGCGCGACACGCCCCCCGGACCGGTCCGCCGCCCGCGGGGATGGAGGCGGCGGTGTCCCCCAGCCCACTGGACCCAGTGCAGCGGGCCGACCCACGCACGGCCCATGGAACCGCTCCCCCGATGGCCGGAGAAGAGCGCACGGACGGGCGCACGGCCACACACAACGGGAGCACACCGCAACAGTCCGTACAGAGGCCGCACTTGCGTACGGACCACAATCCCGCCAACCGGAACTATGCCTCTTAACGCATGGGATGCGGCGAACTACGCTGGGTTTACGAATGCCGCGTGGTTATGCCAGCGCGGCAGCCGTCTGTGTCGAGGGGTGGCGCATGTCCAGGGAGCAACGCGGGCCGAACGAAAAGCTCGGCGCCGTTCTCGCCCTCGCGGGAATCTCCAACGCAGGGCTCGCCCGGCGTGTCAACGACCTCGGTGCGCAGCGCGGGCTGACGCTCCGGTACGACAAGACGTCGGTGGCGCGGTGGGTGTCCAAGGGCATGGTGCCGCAGGGTGCGGCCCCGCACCTCATCGCCGCCGCCATCGGCCAGAAGCTCGGCCGCCCGGTCCCGCTGCACGAGATCGGCCTGGCGGACGCCGACCCCGCGCCCGAGGTCGGCCTCGCCTTCCCCAGGGACGTGGGGCAGGCGGTGCGGTCCGCGACGGACCTGTACCGCCTCGACCTGGCCGGCCGCCGCGCCGGTTCCGGCGGCATCTGGCAGTCGCTCGCCGGATCGTTCGCAGTGAGCGCATACGCAACGCCCGCCTCTCGGTGGCTGATAACCCCGGCCGACAGCTCGGTGGCGCGCGAGGCGGTCCCGGCCGAGGGTTCCGGCGCACCGATCAAAGTCGGCCACAGCGATGTGCAGAAGCTGCGCGAGGCGGCCGAGGACGCCCGCCGCTGGGACTCCAAGTACGGTGGCGGCGACTGGCGTTCGTCGATGGTCCCCGAGTGCTTACGAGTAGAGGCGGCGCCTCTACTCCTCGGCTCCTACTCCGACGAGGTCGGCCGCGCCCTGTTCGGCGCCTCCGCGGAGCTGACCCGGCTGGCCGGCTGGATGGCCTTCGACACCGGCCAGCAGGAGGCGGCCCAGCGCTACTACATCCAGGCGCTGCGCCTGGCCCGTGCCGCGGCCGACGTCCCGCTGGGCGGCTATGTGCTCGCCTCGATGTCCCTCCAGGCGACCTACCGCGGCTTCGGCGACGAGGGAGTGGACCTCGCCCAGGCGGCCCTGGAACGCAACCGCGGCCTGGCCACGGCCCGCACCATGAGCTTCTTCCGCCTGGTCGAGGCCCGCGCCCACGCGCGCGCGGGCGACGCCCAGGCGGCGGGAGGCGCCCTGAAGGCGGCCGAGAGCTGGCTGGAGCGCGCCCGCCCCGGCGACAGCGACCCGATCTGGCTGGGTTTCTACTGCTACGACCGGTTCGCCGCCGATGCCGCGGAGTGCTACCGCGATCTGAAGGCACCGCGCCAGGTGCGCCGTTTCACGGAGCAGGCCCTGTCCAGGCCCACGGAGGAGTTCGTGCGCTCCCACGGCCTGCGCCTCGTGGTGTCGGCGGTCGCGGAGCTGGAGTCGGGCAATCTGGACGCGGCCTGCGAGCAGGGGGTCCGCGCGGTCGAGGTCGCGGGCCGGATCTCCTCGGCCCGCACCACCGAGTACGTCAAGGACCTGCTGCACCGCCTGGAGCCCTACGGCGACGAGCCCCGCGTCGTGGAGCTGCGCGAGCGCGCCCGCCCGCTGCTCGTGGCCCCGGCCTGACCGGGCGGGCGGCACACCGCCGCTGCGGGGTTTGAGGCCATTGTCAGTGGCGCAGTGCACTATCGAACCCGGGAGGTGGAGCAGGTGGTGCGGCAGATGATCGCTTATGACTGCGATGTGCTGGTGATCGGCGGCGGGATCATCGGCCTGTCGACCGCGCATGCGATCACCCGTGCCGCCCCCGGGACGAGCGTGATGGTCCTGGAGAAGGAGCCGGGCCCGGCCCGCCACCAGACGGGCCGCAACAGCGGTGTGATCCACAGCGGCATCTACTACCGTCCAGGCTCCCTCAAGGCGCGCTATGCGGTGCGCGGGGCCGCCGACATGGTCAAGTTCTGCGCGGAGTACGGCATCCCGCACGCCGTGACCGGCAAACTGATCGTCGCCACCGACCGCGCGGAGCTCCCCCGGCTGCACGCCCTCGTCCAGCGCGGCAGGGAGAACGGCATTCCGGTCAGGGAGCTGGGCGCGGCCCAGATCGCCGAGTACGAGCCGGAGGTCCGCGGTCTGGCGGCGATCCAGGTCTCCACGACGGGCACCTGCGACTACGTGGCCGTCGCCCGGCAGCTCGCCGAGTCCTCCGGCGCGGAGATCCGGTACGGCGCTCAGGTGCTGCGCATCGACCGCCGCCCGTCGCTCGGCGTCGCCGTCCGCACCCGCTCCGGTGAGGTGATCCGCAGCCGCTTCCTCGTCAACTGCGCGGGTCTGTACTGCGACGAGATCGCCCGGATGACCGGGGACGATCCCGGGATGCGGATCGTCCCGTTCCGGGGCGAGTACTACGAGCTGGCGCGGCCGGAGCTGGTGCAGGGGCTGGTGTATCCGGTGCCGGACCCGGCTTTCCCCTTCCTCGGCGTGCATCTGACCCGGGGTATCGAGGGCGGCGTGCACGTCGGGCCGAACGCGGTGCCGGCGCTGGCGCGGGAGGGCTACGGCTGGGGGGTGATCCGCCCCGGCGAGCTGGGGACGACGCTCGCCTGGCCCGGCTCCTGGCACATCGCACGCCGGCACTGGCGGTACGGCGCGGGGGAGCTGCGGCGATCCCTGTCCAAGGGAGCCTTCACCGAGGCGGTGCGCAGGCTGCTGCCGGCGGTGACGGAGGACGATCTGGTGCCGACGGCGGCGGGGGTGCGGGCGCAGGCCGTCCTGGCGGACGGGACGCTGGTGGACGACTTCATGATCCGGGAGGGTGCGCACGCGGTGCATGTGCTGAACGCGCCGTCCCCCGCGGCGACGGCTGCGCTGCCGATCGGACGGGAGGTGGCCCGGCGGACGCTGATGGCGTTGGGGGAGCTCTGACCGGGGCCGGCGTGGCACTGCCGTGTACCGCAGCCGACGGGCTTGGGCTCCGCGCGGGCCGCAGCCCCCGGGGCCGTGGCGCAGGTGAGCACTGTCCCCGGGCACGGGAACCGGTCCCCAAAGGACGCGGCCCAGGTGACCACCTGCACCGGACACGAGTAACCGGTCTCCGCAGACCTGGCACCGCGATGATCCTCGACCCCGGGCACGGGAACCGGTCCCCAAAAGCCGTGGCGCAGGTGACCACCACCACCGGGCACGAGTACCGGTGCCGGAGTGGCCGCCGGGTGGGAGGCGCAGCCCGGCGTCTACGGGGTGGCGCCTTCCGCGGAGGGGCAGCTCACCCGTGCCGCCCCTGGGGTGCATCCCGGGCCGCTCGGGCGCCGCGGGTGCACGACCGACCGCGGAGGGGTGGCGGCCGGCCCAGGGGGGCACGCTCCCGCACCGTAAAATCGACTCACTGTGTCTGACTTCCACAACGCTCACGAACCGTCCGCTCCCGTCCCCGGCGAGCCCGCTCGCCGTGTCCGGGCGAAGGGGGAGCCCCGCTTCCCCGACGGCCCGAAGGCCGATCCCGCCGGGACGCACTTCGAGCGGCGGATCCGCAGCTTCACGCCGCGCCGCAGCCGGGTCACCACCAGCCAGGCGGACGCACTGCAGCGGCTGTGGCCCAAGTGGGGCCTGGACATCGACGGCCAGAGCGTCATCGACCCCTCCGACCTCTTCGGCAACAGCAACCCCGTCGTCCTGGAGATCGGCTTCGGCATGGGCGAGGCCACCGCCGAGATGGCCGCCGCCGACCCGGACACCAACATCCTGGCCGTGGACGTCCACACCCCCGGCCAGGGCAGCCTCCTCAACCTCGCCGACCGCAAGGGCCTGACCAACGTCCGGGTCGGCAACGGCGACGCGATCATCCTGCTCCGCGAGATGCTCACCCCCGACTCCCTGGACGGGCTCCGCGTCTACTTCCCCGACCCCTGGCCCAAGAAGCGGCACCACAAACGCCGGCTGATCCAGCCGGAGTTCCTCACGCTGGCCGCGTCCCGGCTCAGGCCCGGTGCCGTCGCCCACTGCGCCACCGACTGGGAGCCGTACGCCGAGCACATGCTCGAGGTGTTCACCGCACATCCCGACTTCGAGAACACCCGTCCCGACGGCGGCTTCGCGCCCCGTCCCGCCCACCGCCCGCAGACCCGTTTCGAGGGCCAGGGACTGGACAAGGGTCATGTGGTGAACGACCTGCTCTTCCGCCGCGTACACCGCACCGGTTCCTGAAGCCGGCCCCGCCCGCTGCGGCGGGCGGCGCCCCCGTCTCGTAAGGGTCGATGCCGTGGCCATCAGCCCCACCAGCCCCGCTGGTCTCACCAGTCCCGCTGGCCCCACCGATCCCGCCGGCCCCGGGTGTCCGGCCCAGTCGCGATGGTGGCAGCGCGCCTTCGTGCGGTACGGCGCGCTGATCACTCTGCTCGCCCTCTCCGGCCTGGTGATCCTTGCCCTGGTGCGCCAGGAGACCGGCACGGAGGGCTTCCTGGTCGGGCTGGGCCTCGCCGTCCTCCCGGTCCCCCTGCTGCTGGCCGCGTTCCGCTGGCTGGACCGGGTCGACCCCGGTCCCTGGCGCAACCTGCTGTTCTCGTTCGCGTGGGGCGCCTTCGCCGCCGCGCTGATGGCGATCGTCGCCAACAGCTTCGCGACCCGCTGGATAGCCACCGCCACCGCCGATCCGGCCAGTGCCGACACCCTCGGCACCACGGTGATAGCCCCGGTCGTCGAGGAGACCGCGAAGGCGGCCGCCGTGCTGCTGGTCTTCCTCTTCCGCAGACGGGACTTCACCCGCGTCCTCGACGGCGTCGTCATCGCCGGTGTCACCGCCACCGGCTTCGCCTTCACCGAGAACATCCTCTACCTCGGCACCGCCTTCGGCACCGACCAGCTCAGCGGCGACCGGGGCATCGCCTCGGTCACCGCGGCGACGTTCTTCGTCCGCATCGTGATGTCGCCGTTCGCGCACCCGCTCTTCACGGTCCTCACCGGCATCGGCTTCGGCTTCGCCGCGCTCTCCGCCGGCGCCGACTCCGGCGGCCGGCGCGTCCGGCGGATCGGCCGGGTACTGCTCCCGCTCGCCGGTCTGCTGCTCGCGATGGGCCTGCACGCACTGTGGAACGGTTCGGCGTCGTTCGGGGAGTACGGCTTCTTCGCGGTGTACGCCGCGTTCATGGTGCCCGCGTTCGGGCTGCTGACCTGGCTGCTGATCTGGACCCGCCAGCGCGAACTGAGCACCGTACGCGCCGAGCTGCCCGCGTATGTCGCGGCCGGATGGCTGGCGCCCGCCGAGCCGCTCGCCCTGGGGTCGATGCGGGCCCGGCGCATCGCCCGCGATCACGCGCGGCATCTCGGCGGGAGGGAGGCGGCGCGGACGCTCGCGGAGTACGAGTCGTACGCGACCTCGCTGGCCCTCCTCCGGCACCGGGGCCGCCGGGGCAGGGCGGGCGCCGACTTCACGGTGCGGGAGCGGCAGCTGCTGGACGCCCTGTGGCACCGCAGGGCGGCAGCCGGCCCCGCGCTCGACCATGCGGCCCGTGCCACCGCACCGCCCGTGCCGTGGATTCCCGTTCAGCCGTGGGGTGCGGTTCAGTGGGCTCCGGCACCCGCGCACCGGCCGCCGCACCAGCCGTACGGCTCCTGGCCGGTACCCGTGAACCAAACAGGGCCGGTACCGATGAACCGGCAGCCCTGACGTCGGGGGGGATCGCCGTCAGGACCGCCGGCAGTCGGTAGCTGTGCCCTCCCGTGGCGGAGGGGCCGCCGTCAGGGGGTGAGGCCCTTGCTCTGCAGCCAGGCCATCGGGTCGATGCCGGAGGCGGACCCGCCGGGGTGCACCTCCAGGTGGAGGTGGGCGCCGGTCACGTTGCCGGTGGCGCCGACCCGGCCGATGACGTCGCCGGTGGTGACCTTCTGGCCGACGCTGACGCTGATCGAGGACTGGTGGGCATACCAGATCTCGGTGCCGTCGTCGAGGGTGAGCACGGTCTTGTAGCCGTAGGAGCCGTCCCAGCCGGCGGACGTGATCGTGCCGCTGTGCACGGCCTTGAGCAGGGTGCCGGTCGGCGCGGCGAAGTCCAGGCCGGTGTGGTAGCCGGAGGACCAGTAGGCGCCGGCCTGTCCGAAGCTGGAGGAGATGGTGTATGAGGAGGTCGGCAGCGTGTACTGCTTGGCGAGCTGCGCCAGCCGCTCGGCCTCGGCCTTCTTGCGGGCCTCCTCCTCGGCCTTCTTCTTCGCGGCGGCGGCCTTGGCCTCCGCCTCCTTGGCCGCCTTGGCGGCGGCCTCCGCGGCCTTCTTCTCGGCCGCGGCCTTGGCCTCGGCGGCGGCCTTGCTCTCGACCTGGTCCTGCTGCTGCTCGGCCTGCGCGATGATCCGGGCCCGCAGTGCCTCACCGGCGTCGGCGGCGCCCTCATCGGTGTCGGTCGAGGTCACGCCGATGGTGCTGAGCGGCGTCGCGGAGCCCTTGGGGGCCTCTTCCTCGTCCGAGATGAGGGAGCCGACGTTGGGCAGGTCGGGCATGGAGATCGACACCGGCGGCTTGCCGGTCTGCGCGCTGGCCATACCGCCCGCGCCGACCGCTGCTATGACGCCGACGCCCAGGACGGTGGAGCTGCGGGCGAGTCCGCCGCGCTGCTTGGCCACGCGGTGCCGACCGCGGACCGGGCGGACGGTCTCCGCGGTGGGGTTCCACTCGTCCCAGGGACCCTCGTCGGTGCGGCGGGCGCCGTAGACGAAGGTGTCGCCGTCCCGCTGGGTGAGGGTGTCGCCGTCCCGCTGGACGAACGGATTGCCGTCGGGCTGGGCGAACGCGTCGGCGTCACGCTGGACGAAGGTGTCGCCGTCGCGCTGACTCGGCACGAACGGGGCCTCGGGGGCAGGCCGGTTGGACGCCACGTGGGCGTACTCCTTTCCTTCCTTCTCCGCCTACCGGGTTAGCTGACGGGTTCGGAGCAGGAAGGTCTCCTACGCGCGTACACAAGTCCGTGACTCCACGGCCCGATACGCCCGATTCACCCCAAGGTGGTGGTTCCCCGGTTCCTGTGCATCTCTGCGCAGAATTCGGCGCGTGCGCACGGAGCCGCCTTCTGTGACGGCTGGGACGACCGCGCTGCGTTATCGAACGTTAATAGACCCGAGCCTCATATTCCAAGCTGTTCCTCTTGATCATTAACGATTTCGCCACGGACGCATGCCTCACGATCGGTGAAAACCGGGCGAGTTGACCCCGCCTCGGCGGACCCCGTACACCGACTGTTCATTGTTCAACACCTGACAGTGTGTCAGTTGTTATGCGGAGGGCGCTCGTCCGGTCACCACTCGTGACAATGATCAAGGAGAACCGCGGCCAGCGGCCCGGAGACCCGCGGCCCGGAGGCCCGCCAGGGGGACCGGGCGAACTCACGGCCGCCGTACGGCCAGCAGTGCCATGTCGTCCGTGGTCCCGCCTCCCGAGTGCCGGCGTACATCGTCCGCGAGGGCGTCGAGCAGTTCGCCGGGACGCCGGAAGACCCGCCCGGCGAGCCGCTCCCCGGGATCGTAGAACTCCCCGCGTGCGTCACGGGCCTCGGACAGCCCGTCGGTGTGCAGCAGCAGCGTGGCGCCACCGGGGAAGGCCGATTCGTGGGCGCGGTCGGGCCACGCGCCCAGCTCACCCATGCCGAGCGGCAGCGCGGCCTCACCGGCGGCCAGCGTGCGCAGCGTGCCGTCGCTGCGCAGCAGCAGCGGTGGCGGGTGGCCGCGGTTGAGCAGCCGCACGACGCCGTCGCCGTGCGGGAGTTCGGCCAGGACGGCGGTGGTGAAGCCCTCGGAGTCGTCCATCCCCGCGCGCCGGGTGCCCTCCCGGGCCAGCGCCCGTTCCAGCCGCTGCGCCACCGCCTCCAGCGTCGCCTCCTGCTCGGCGGCCTCCCGGAACGCCCCGATCACCACGGCCACCGCCGCCACCGCGCCCATCCCCTTGCCGCGTACGTCGCCCACGACGAGCCGCACTCCGTGCGGGGTGTCCTGCACCGCGTACAGGTCGCCGCCGATGTACGCGTCCGCCTGGGCGGCCTCGTACCGGGCCGCGATCTCGAAGCCGCCGACCCGCTCGGCGGGCACGGGCAGCACTGCGCGCTGAGCGGCCTCGGCGATCTCTCGAGCGGAGGCGAGCCGCTCGCCGGTGCGGCGGACGTAGGCGTTGACGAGCACGGCGAGGGCGGCGACCGTGGCGATGGTGACCAGCTCCGTGAGGGAGCCGTTCCGGTGCGCCGCGCCCAGCGAGAGCTGCAGCATGATCACCACGGCGACGGTCACCGCCCCCGTGAGGACGGTGCCGCGCCGCGAGCAGATCGGGGCGGCGGTCAGCGGCGCGGCCGTGTAGAGGGGCGCAGCGGTGAAGTCGCGCGGGGTGAGGATGTCGTACCCGGCGCCGGCCACGATCAGCAGTCCGGGCAGCAGCCGCACGAGGGTGCGGGCGTGCGGGCCTCGCCGCCACGCGGGCTCCGTAGGACGGCCCGTTCGGTCCGTTCGGTCCGTTCGGTCCGTTCGGCCCGTGCGGTCCGTGCGGCCCGTGCGGTCCGTGCGGCCCGTGCGGTCTGCGCGCACCCCACGCCCCGTACACCCGCTACGCCTTGTGCGGCCGCCGGCCCGCTCTGCACGTCGGACCCACCCTGTGCGTCCCGCCCGCCCTCTGCGTCCCTCACGCGCCGAACCCGCCGTACCCGCCGAACCCGCCGTACGTGCCGCACCGTCCGCAGGGTCGGTGGTGGGCGTGTCTCGGGGAAGCTCCAGCTCACCAGGCCGCACCACTCGCTCGTCTCCCGCCACGCCCGTACGGCTGCGCCGCTCCCGATCCCGCTCGTCCAGGGTTGCCGGACCCGGGGCGGGAAGCGACCGGTGAGGGCCGACCGGATGACAGGGAGCTCCGAGACGACAGGCAACCCCGAACGCACCGACGGCCGGGATCCTCATGGATCCCGGCCGTCGGCCTTCAGTAGCGGGGACAGGATTTGAACCTGCGACCTCTGGGTTATGAGCCCAGCGAGCTACCGAGCTGCTCCACCCCGCGTCGGTGTGTCACCAGTGTACGCCATGCGCAGGACACCCGGCACACAGGTTCCGGCGTCACCCCAGCAGGTGTCCGTTGGGTGCCTTGGCCCGCCCGGCGTACTCCGCCAGGACGACCACGTCCGCGCCGCCCGCGGCCAGCACTCCGCTGCCGTCGGCGGCGGTCACGAAGGTGTCCGGCTCGCGCCATGCCGTGACCACCCGGCGCACGCCCGCGTCGAGGACCAGGCGGGCGCAGGGCACGGGGCGGGAGGAGCGGTGGGCGCAGGGTTCCAGGCTGCTGTAGACCGTGGCGGTCGCCAGCCTCGGATCGGCCGGGTCGGTCTTCGCGAGGGCGGCTTCCTCCGCGTGCACGACCGGGTCACCGCCCTCCCGCGAGTAGCCGCGGGCGAGTTCCGTGCCGTCGGCCGCGACCACCACCGCCCCCACGCTGAACGCCGTCCGCGAGGGCGGGCACCGCGCCGCCAGCTCGCAGGCGAGCGCCAGCCAGTGCCGGTCGGCGGCGTTCGCGGCGCCGCGGCCGGTGCCTGGGGCGGTGGGCACGTAGCGCATGAGCACGACGTCCTCGATCCGCCGGGTCTCCAGCAGCCGCAGCCGGCCCCGCTGGTACGCGCCCGGTCCGAAGAGACGGGGCGCCGCCGGGTCGCCGACGAAGAGGGGCGCGAGGACCAGCTGGATCTCGTCGGCGAGTTCCTGGAGCAGCAGCTGGGTGTGGACGGTGCCGCCGCCCTCGACCATGAGCCGCCGCACCCCGCGCGCGTCGTGCAGGTACTCCAGTACCGCCCGCCACTCCAGTTCCTCGCCCAGGGTGACGATGTCGGCCGCCACGCCCAGTTCGCGGGCGCGGGCGGCGCCCCGGTCGGTGGTGAGGAGGAGCCGGTCGCCGCCGGTGTGCCAGAAGTGCGCCGCCGGATCCAGCTCGCCCGTACCGCTGACGGCGACCTTGAGCGGGTACTCCGGGCGGCCCTCGGCGATCCGGGCGGCTCGGCGCTCGGCGGAGTTGACCAGCAGCCGCGGGTTGTCGGCGCGGATGGTCCCGGCGCCGATCAGGATGGCGTCGGCTGCGGCCCGTACCTCGTCGACGCGGTCGAAGTCGGCCGGGCCGGAGAGCAGCAGCCGCTCGGGGCCGGTGTCGTCCAGAAAGCCGTCGAGGGAGACGGCGGCGGACAGCAGAACGTACGGGAGGGGCATCGGCGGGCTCCGGTGGGGCGAGTGCGCGCACTGGACGGGCTGGCTGGGCTGAACGGAGTGAGCTGACTGAACTTTCACCGTAGGGCGGGGGCTTCCTGCCGTGCGTCGGCCGGAAGACGTCAATGTAATATGCCCGCCTCGAACACCTGGATGCCTGACGGTTGCGGTTGCGGTGGGGGTGGCCGGTGTGAATGCAGGCCGTGACCAGTGGTGGCGTGGCCCGCTGGGACGAGCGTTCGCCGGGGAGGGCGGACCACCCGCGCTGGTCCTGCTCGAGGGGGCCGCGGGGACGGGGAAGACCCGGCTCGCCGAGCAGCTGGGGCGGTCGGCCCAGGAGCTGGGCGCGGAGTGCCTGCGGTGGCGTTGCGGCGGTGCCGAGGACCTGGAGCCGCCCGATCCGTCGGGCCGGCTGCTGCTGGTGGCCGACGATGTGCAGCGGGCGACCAGGGCCGAGCGGGACCGTCTGCGCGACGTGGTGGAGCGCGCCCGGCCGGGTCTGGCGATCGTGCTGGCCTACCGGGGCGAGGAGCTGGAAGATCCCGGGATGCCGCTGGGTGTGCCCGCTCCGCACTATCCGGACCGTCCGGCGGAGCTGGACGTGCTGCGGCACGAGGTCCGGCCGTGGGACGAGCCCATGGTGCGGCAGATCGCCGCGGGGATGCTCGGGGAACGGTGCACACCGGAGGCGGCGGCCCGGCTGCACGAGCTCTCCGGCGGGGTGGCGCGGGTCGTGACCGACCTGCTGTCCGGGGTGCGCAGGTCGGGGGGACAGCGGATCACGGCGGCCGACGTCGATGCCGCCGGGGTGCCGGTGCGGCTGGCGCAGCTGGTCCTGGCCCGGGTGACGGCGGTGTCGCCGGCCCGCCGGCCGCTGGTCTGGGCCGCCGCCGTACTGGGGGAGCCGGTGACCGCGGACGAGCTCGTCGAGGTGTCGGGCCTCGGGAGGCTCGCGGGCCGGGCCGCGCTGCTGAGTGCGCTGTCCGCCGCGGCGCTGGTGGAGACCGCCGAAGGGCACTACGCGTTTCCGGTGCCGCTCGCGGGAGCCGCGGTGTACCCGGTGGTCCCGGGGCCCGTGCGGCAGGATCTGCACCGCCGGGCGGCCGATGTGCTGATCCGCAGGCAACCGGTTCCCTGGACGTCGCTGGCCCGGCACCACCGGGCCGCCGGACGGGTCCGGGCCTGGCTGCGCGCGGTGGAGCGGGCCGCCGTGGCTGCCGCCGCTGCGGGCAGGCACCACGAGGCCATCGGGCTGCTGGAGCGGACGCTGGCCTCCCCGGCGGTGCCGGCGCAGGCGCGGGCCCGGCTGGCACCGGTGCTCGCGCGCAGTGCGGTGGTCGGTCTGCGTTCCGACCAGACCGTCGAGGTCCTCACCCAGATCGTCGAGGACGAGACGCTGCCGGTGTCGGTCCGGGGTGCGCTGCGGCTGGACCTCGGGCTGCTGTTGTGCAACCAGGCCGGTCTGCCGGTGCGCGGCTGCCGGGAGCTGGAGCGCGCCGCGGCCGAACTCCGCGAGGACCGGCCCGATCTCGCCGCCCGGGCCATGTCCGTACTGGTCCTGCCCTACGGCGCGCACACGCCCCTGCGGGCCCATCAGGAGTGGCTGGAGCGGGCGACCCGGGCCGCGGAGGACAGCGGCAACGACGTCGTCCGGATGGCGGTGGCCGCCAACCGGACCGGCCTCGCCCTCAGTTGGGGTGACCCGGCCGCCTGGCGGCTGCTGGCGGAGCTGCCGAGGGACAGCGCCGACCAGGGCTGCCGGGTGCACGTGGCACGGGCGCTCTGCAACGGCGTGGAGTACGCGGTCTGGCTAGGTCACTACCGGCGGGCCGAGGAGCTGCTGGCCGAGGGGATCGCTCTGGCGTCCAGCAGCGGTGCCCCGTTCACGGAGCACACGGCGCTCGGCACCCGGCTGCGGCTGCAGTGGGCGACCGGTCAGTGGGCGGGGCTGGCCCGGCGGTGCGAGGAGTTCCTGGCGGCGAACGCCGGTATGCCGGTGATCTGTTCGGACGCCCGGGTGGTGCGCGGGATGCTGGCGCTCGCCCAGGGCGACTGGAGCAGCGCGCGGTCCTGGCCGGTCGATCCGGCCATGCCGCTGCCCTTCGACGCCGCGCCCGCGCTGTCCGCGATGGCGTCCGCGTCACTGGTCCGGCTCGCGCTGGCCCGTGAGGATCTGCCGACCGCGGTGAGCGAGGCACGCGCGGCCTGGGAGGCACTGCGGGCGAAGGGGATCTGGGTGTGGGCCGCCGAACTGGCCCCCTGGGCGGTGCAGGCGGTGGCGCGCGGCGGTGATCTGCCGGGGGCCGCCGGTATGACCGACGAGTTCGAGGCGGGCGTACACGGGGCGGACGCACCCGCCGCGGTCGCTGCGCTCGCCTGGACGCGTGGGGTGCTGGCCGAGTTGTCCGGGGCCGCGGGTGAGGCCGCGGGGCACTACCGGCGGGCCGCCGCGGGGTACGCGGCCCTGCCCCACCCGTACTACTGGGCGCTGACGACCGAGGCCGCGGCGCGGTCGGTCCTGTCCGCGCGGGACGGCACCTGGGCACCGCCGGACGACGCAGCCGCGCGCACCGTCGGCGGTGGCGCACCGGACGGCGACGGTGGCACGCCCGACGACGGCGACAGCACCCCCGACGCCGACAGCTGCACCCCCGACGACGGCGACAGCACACCCGACGCCGGCTATGCGGCGCCCCGCTACGTCGGCACCACGCCCACCGGTGACGATGCAGCGCCCACCGGCAGCGGGGCGGTGCCCACCGGCAGCGACGCGGTGCCCACCGGCGACTGCGCGGCGCCCGCCCGCGAAGGCACCAGGCCTCCCGGCAACGCGGCGGAGCCGACCGGTAACGGAGCGGCGCCCGCCCGCGAAGGCACCACACCCACCGACAACGGGACGACGCCCACCAGCGAAGGCACCATGCCCATCGGTGACTGGGCGGCGCCCACCGGTGATGGCGCGGCCCCGGATCCGGCCACCATCGCCGTCGCACCGGCTCCGTCCGAGTCACCCAAGGACCCGGTCTCCGCCCCGGTCCGGGTCCAGGCCCCGGCCTCGGCCTCGGCCTCGGAACCGGACCCCGTCCGGGACCCGGACCCGGAATCCGACCCGGACCCGGAATCCGACCCGGACCCGGGAACCGACCCGGACCCGGACTCCGCCACTTGGGCGCTGTCCGTCCTGCGGAGTTGCGTGGAGCGGTTCACCGAACTCGGCGCGGTGTGGGACGCGGCCCGGGTGCGGACCCTGCTGCGCTCCCACGAGCCGGGCGGTCCGGCCGGCCACCGCCCCGGCGGCCGGCCCGGAGGCCGCCCCGGCGGTCGGCCCTCGTACGGATCCGGCCTGTCCCCCAGGGAACGCGAGGTCGCCGAACTGGCCGCCGCGGGGCTGACGAACCGGGAGATCGCCACCACACTGCATCTCTCCCCGCGCACGGTCGAGCACCACGTATCCGGGGCGATGCGCAAGTTCGGGGTGCCCTCGCGCCAGGATCTCGCCGCTCAGTGGGCGGCCCTGACCGCCGACCAATCAGCGGAGTCGGACAGCAAAACGACATAACACCCCTCCCTCAGGGGTTAATTGGGTATCCGTGACGCCGGGGTCCCCCATGGGCGGGCCCCCTTACCAGGTCGTAGGTTTCCAGCCACCGGCCGGTGGCGCCGCGGGGCCCGCGGAAACCGGTACCTCACCCGGTTCCTCCGCGGATTCCTCCCTGCACTCCCCCGACCGGTGACCGCACGGCGGCGAGCATCTCCTCGCACCCGAGCGGCCGGGCCGCCACTCCCCACATCTCCCCGCTGCGGCCCCGGGGATGGCGGCATGTCATGCCCTGAACAATGACGACCGGGGCACGGCACGCCGCTGCGACCACGAGAGGAAGCACCCTTGAACGGGTTCAGACCCCTTCGTATATCGGTCCTCGCCGTGACCACCACCGCACTTCTCGGAGCGGGCGCCGTCACGTCGCTCGCCGCTCCCGCACCGCAGGACGGCACCGCCGCCTCGGCGTCCATACCGGCCGCCGCCCCCGGCGACCAGCCCGTCGAGCGCCTCATCGTCGGCTACCGGACCAAGGCCGCGGAGGCCGAGTCGGACTCCGCAGCCGACAAGGACGTCAAGGCCAAGGGCAAGAAGGCCGGCGAGTCCCTCGACTTCGACCGCCGCCTGGGCACCGGCGCCGCGCTCGTCGACCTCGGCAAGAAGCTCGACGAGAAGGACACCGCCGATGTCGTGGCCGCCTTCCAGGCCGACCCGGACGTCGCCTACGTCGTCCCGGACAAGCGGATGTACGCCACCGCAGCGGACCCGAACGACACCGAGTACGACCGCCAGTGGGACCTCTTCGAGGCGACGGCCGGCATGAACGTCCCCGGCGCCTGGGACAAGGCGACCGGCTCGGGCGTCAACGTCGCGGTCATCGACACCGGATACGTCGCTCACTCCGACCTCGCGGCCAACGTGGTCGCCGGATACGACTTCATCTCCGACCCGTGGATGGCGCAGGACGGCGGCGGCCGGGACAGCAACCCGGCCGACCCGGGCGACTGGATGAACCGCGGCGAGTGCGGCACCGACGCGAACGGCCAGCCGGTTCCCTTCCGCGACACCGACAACTCCTGGCACGGCACCCACGTCGCCGGCACCATCGCCGCCACCACCGGCAATGGCAAGGGCGTCGCCGGCATTGCCTACGACGCGACCGTCCAGCCGGTCCGCGTGCTCGGCAAGTGCGGCGGCACGACGGCCGACATCATCGATGCCATCACCTGGGCGTCGGGCGGCTCCGTGGCGGGCGTGCCCGCCAACCCCAACCCCGCCGACGTCATCAACATGAGCCTCGGCGGCGACGGAGCCTGCGACTCCGGCACCCAGAGCGCCATCAACGGCGCCGTGAGCCGTGGCACTACCGTCGTCGTGGCGGCCGGCAACGACAACGACGACGCCGGCTTCTACAACCCGGCCAGCTGCAGCAACGTCATCACCGTCGCCGCCTCCGACCGCGAGGGCAACCGCGCCTCCTATTCCAACTACGGCAGGGCCGTCGACATCACCGCCCCCGGCGGCGAGACCGCGCTGAGCTCGGCCAACGGCATCTGGTCCACGCTGAACACCGGCGCCCGCAGCGTCGGCAGCGAGACCTACGCCGCCTACCAGGGCACCAGCATGGCCGCCCCGCACATCGCCGGCCTCGCCGCGCTGATGAACGAGGCCGACCCGGCCATGACGCCGGCCCAGATCGAGACCGCGATCAAGAACAAGGCCCGCTCCCTGCCCGGCTCGTGTTCCGGCGGATGCGGTGCCGGCCTCGCCGACGCCGCGGCCGCCCTCGGTTCCGGCGGCGGCACCGAGCCGCCCACCGGCAACGTCTTCACCAACACGACCGACGTGACCATCCGGGACAACGCGACGGTGACGTCCTCCGTCCAGGTCACCGGCATCAGTGGCAACGCTCCGGCCGACCTGAAGATCGCCGTCGACATCAAGCACACCTACCGCGGCGACCTCCGGATCGAGATCGTCGCCCCGAACGGCTCCTCCGCCGTACTGAAGAACACCAGCTCCGGCGACAGCGCGGACAACGTCATCACGACGTACTCGGTCGACGCCTCCGGCGTGGCCGCGAACGGCACCTGGCAGCTCCGCGTGACCGACGCCTACAGCGGCGACACCGGCTACATCGACTCCTGGGGCCTGACCTTCTGACCCACCCGAGCCGCCACCCCCCAACCCCCCACAGAGCAGCGCCCGGACCGGCCCAGCCCGTCCGGGCGCTGCCGCACCCAGGAGCGACGGCAGCCGCCGCGGTCGCAGGACGCGACCGGGACGCACCCCTCGGCGGCAGACCGTCCCCACCGACACCTCCGCGTCGGGGACGGCGCTAGGCCGAGGGCGTCCCCGGGCACCCGAGCGAGCGGCCGTGCGTCGACCGCGACCGTCGACGCGCCGGTGGGGAGGGGGAACGGGGCCATGGAGTGTCCCTCGTACGTCTTCGGCGCTCCGTGCCGACCCCCGCCCGGCCCACCGAGCGGCACCGCTACCGGCGCTGGCCGCCCCGGCCACCTGCCCGCCGTGGCTCGCCTGCGCCACCGTCTCCGCCTGCGCCTCCGCCCATGTAGGCGGCACCCCCGCCCCCGCAGTCGGTTCCGAGCGTGATCGCACCGTGGGCGGTAGCCGGCGTGTGGAAGCCGTCCCCGAGCATGACCGCGTGGTAACCACTCAGCAGCTCCTGGACAGTTCCGGGGCCGAGGTTCTCCGGGCTGGTGATCGCGGCGATGCCGTCGGCGTTGGTGTACGCGCTGCCGAGGAGGCGGCCCGCCGTGGTGTAGAACTGCACCCGCTTCCCGGCGAGCGGCTCGCCCGTGTAGGCGTCGAGTGCGGTCGCGCTCAGGTTCTCCAGCTGCATCTGCAGAATGTTGATCGACGCCTGGCTGGCCGTGAGGATCGTCGGCCGCGTATCGGGACACTCCGTCGCACCCTCGCACCCGGGCGAGGACGAGGTGGTGGCGGACGCACCGGCCCCGCTCGCGGCACCGAGCGAGGTCAATGCGACGGCGGTCACTGCGGCAGCCTTGCGTACGGAAAGCTTCATCATTTCTCCCGGTGGATCCGATTCGGCGCAGCCTCGCGACCCCGCCGAAACAGCCGTGTGGGCTGGCGGGTTGAGGGGTGCCGGATACAGCTGACGCTACAGTCCACAAATGAGACAAATGGTATCCATGGGATCGGATGCCACGATCGAATGACCGGACCGGGGTCACGGTTGCCGCACCGGCCGACCACCCATGCGAGCCCCGTCAGTCCGTGCTCTCCGGACCGCTCCGCTGCGGCGGCGACCGGACGGAGGAGCGCGATCGCACCGCCCGTAGGCATGCCGGTGCCTCCATCCGGCCGGCGAGGGTTCCCCGGCCCCTTGCAGACCCTCCGGCACTTCGGCGAGGAGCCGGTGGGGCGCCGACGGAGCGCCGACCGAGCGCCGGCGGGATGCCGATGGCACCAATGATCACCAAACGACAACAACCCCTGGCCAGAACTGGTCTGACCAGGGGTCGAGCTGTAGGCCCTGTGGGACTCGAACCCACAACCAATGGATTAAAAGCTCACTCGGGATCATGACGCTCTGTGTTGTGCCATCGTGCGAAATCCTGTTTTCGCAGATCAGAGCACATGCGGCCGTCCCACTACTCATGCCCGGTGATGCACCGTCCAAAGGCGTCCGCGCTCCCCTTGCGCTCCCCCGATCGCCACCGGTCACAGCCCAGTTCCGGACAGCGACCCCGGCTTCCTCGCTGCAGCCGTGTTGTCAATATCGGACAAGTCGTGCCGAGCGGCCCGGCACCTCCGCTGCATTGTCTCCGGGGGAACTCATCAGGCATCGCGGGGTAGTTGCAAGACTCGGTCGAGGAGAGTGCAGGGACACTGGTGCCCTGGCGCAATGCTGTTCAAGCTCACCGGTTCCAGTTGCTCGGGGAAGACGACGCTCGCATACGCCGCGGCCGACAGGTTGCGAGGGATCGCCGTGCACGACTTCGATGAACTTGGTGTCCCGGAGGGCGCTGACCGACACTGGCGCCATCGCAAGACCGAGATGTGGGTACGCCGCGCACTGGAGTATCAGGACCGAGGCATCGACCTGCTGCTCCGCCCTCCACCCCGCTGTCGGACGGCATCGCAGTGTGCCTGGTCGATGTCGTCGACGAGGTCCGGCGCGCTCGCCTCGCCGAGCATGGATCCGGGCGGGGGCGCCCCAGGAGGTCGACGCCTTTCTCGGCTGGGTCGCATGGCACCGCAAGCGCGCCCTCGGCCCTCGCCACCGACCCGACGTCATCGTCCACGACGGCTGGCCCGAGACGGCCTGGCAACGCTGGACCCCTGTCAGAAGCAACGCCTTGTCACATTAGACGCCTGCTGGCGATGCTGCACACGAGATCGTCAGGTCCCACCCTCAGGAGTCGATCTTGCGCCACGCTCCCCCAGGCGTCGGTGCTCTGTTGGACACTGTCTCTACGGCAATGCGAGAACCAAGAGAGGTGACACCAGGCATGGGAGGGATGGCGCGTGACGGTTCGGTAGAGGTCCTCAAGTACCTGCACAAGCGACTGCATGACCACTTCCGGACGCTTCACGAACATCGCCAGGCTCTCCAGCCGGCGGCTCCTGTCTTTGCGCTGGAACATGACCTCGCCAGTAACGACTTCGAATTGCTCCAACTTGCGGTACGTGAGGCTGTCAGGCAGGGCCTCGATACTCGCTTTCGCACTTGGTGGTTGCCCTTTGTAGTGCACGCAGCAGAGATCGGCTATAAGTACGTTGGAGATGAGTACTGGCCACTCTTCGCCCAGCAGACACCGGGCTGGGAAAGCAGTCCGGGTTGGAGTGTGCCCACCAATCGCCAGCGTATTAAACAATGGTTCAAGCGGTTCGCAAGCGACTACGGCGGGGCCGAGCCGAAGGGAGGCTTTGCAGCCAACTTCAACATCATTGCTTGGCCAATCACGCACGCAATCATGCCGGCCGATCTCCAACGGCAGTTCGCACAACTTCTGTTTGAGTCAAGCGCGGTATTGACCGCGGAGCTCCTCAGCGATCCCAACGCTCTTGGCGCATGCTTGGCTTCGCGCACGGCTGGATACAGCGAGCGTTTCCAGATTTTCTGCAGCAACCAGAGTCTCCTCGGCCAGGTGGCCGCCGCAATGCTCTCAGGCGACGATGAGGACTCCCCGTACCTGGTGCGATCGACACTCACTCGCCTGGTCGACGACCTGACCAACGAAGGGCAGTCACGAACCTGGCTGACCCGTGCCAAGCACTCCGCCAACTTGGTCCGTTCAAGCGGATTTCTCCCTATGAAGTCGAGCATGGGGCCCGCGAACCGGGGGCGGCCACTCGCGGCCGTCACTAACCCGAAGCTAGTCCTGCGGCTGATAGACGGCGGTTGGCGTCCCTCATTGGAGCTGCCGGATCTCACGCCGCTGCAGGCACGGAACGATCAAGTTGGTCAGGAACTTCGGAATTGTCGCCCGAAAATTGAGGGTCGCCGCCAACCGCTTCCCCGCGGAAAACTGCTGTACCCAGGTGAAGTCGCTCTGTCCACATGGCCTCGGCCCGAGAGTCCCATTATCCAACTGGAGCGAGGGTCATCGGCGGTTAACAGTCTGATCGCGGATCATTGCTCCATCACCCAGGGCCCGTGGTGGGTGTTCCGGAAGCAACCGGGTGGGCTAGCCGTTGAGGTCAAGGGAAAATTCGTGCAACCCGGCCACGAATATTGTTTAGTTGGACGACTCGATAGTGAACCGCCCGCGCTGCCGTGCGCCGTTGAAGCAACGGTTCTGGCTGAAGGAGTGCACGCCTTCGAGGTGAAGATTCCAGAAGTTATTGGCGAAGTGGAAATCGCCAAGCTTGCGGCGGCCGGGTTGTCAGTGGTGACGGATGTATCGATTCGGCCCGTGGGGCTCGTCCCTGGGGCTTGGGACGGCGAGGGCGCTGTCGAGTGGCTCGCTGGGGAGCCGGCGCTGCTCGCGGTGCGATCTAGTCAGGCGACGGAAATGTGCGCCGTGACGATCGACGGCGGCCTCCCCATCGTGCTCAAGTGGCCTGCCACCAAGCCCGAGTTGATCTTTGCCCTTGAGGACCTCGCTGTGGGCCCTCATGAGGTGGACGTTACGCTCCTGAACGCAGGCGCGGGTGCGACTGTTGCAAGCGGTTCGCTCGCAATCACGATCTGCGACCCACACACGAACCTGGATGACTCTACGGAGGGAGCAGGCATCCGGCTGTTCGCCACGCCAGCTCGTCCGAAACTGACCGAGCTCTGGGACGGTGGGGCGAGCCTCTCGATCGACGGTCCGCTAGACACGAAGGCGGAACTCATGATTGCGCTGCGTGACGATGCTGGCAATACGCTGGCACAGGCGCATCACAGTATCTCGCTTCCCTTCAGCGACAGCGCGTGGGAACGGTTGGCAGATCAGGAACTGCATAAGAGAAAGCTGCTCGCCGTCTATGACGAGGCCGAGTCGTGCGAAGTATCGGTGTCCCGGAGCGGAGTAGGTTTCGCGTCCCTGGTCTGCGAACGTGGCTTCCATCCGCTCCGCTGGGTGCTTACCAAGCGGCACAATGGCGAGCATGAGGCACGTCTGATCGATCGGACGGGCAGGGATGACACTAAGGTGCTCCTGTTTCCGGTGGAGACACCTCTGACCGGCGAGCGCTGCGATTCCCGTCGACCAATTGCCGTCCCCGCGAATGGAGGGCTGCTGCAGGCGACGTCTGGCAATGTGACCGCGGCCATCGTCTTGCCACCCGAGCCAAACCGGATGCGCCAGAGACTAAACGACCGTCCGATCATCCGGTACTCAGACAAGTCGCTCTCCGAGATGAAGCAACTCATCTTTGGTCACCACCGATGGCTTCACGCCGATGCGCCAGCAGATCCGTTCACCCGTCATCAGCGGGAACAGGTTCTCAATACAATCACTACGGCCCTTGTATCCCTTGCCGCAGGAAACAGGTGGGCTCATTTGGAGCGCAAACGCATTCCTGTCGGCGATCGCAAGCCGCCGGATGTGTTGGACGAAATGCGAGAACTCGTGGGTCAGAATCCGAAGCAGCGTGCTGCGGCTCAGAAGATTGCCAGCCACCTCTGGCAATGGGCGGACTCACCGGCAGCGCTGAGCGGGGGATTCGCCAGTGCGATCCGCATCATCGCTGCAGCTAGTGGCATCGATGATCCGCACACCGCAGCAGACTTCTTGCTTCCTCTTGTGACCAGACCGGGCTCTCTCGCGAGTTGGGACGAGACCGAACGAGACCAGCTCCTGAAGTGTGTGCTGAGCTCTCCTGCGCTCGTTCGGGCAGCTCGATTCGCTGTGCTCGGGACTGAAGACCTGCGAGAGGCGTCGAACCTGCCGGTTATCGGAGGTAGCCGATGAACATAACTCCGGTCAGTGGTACGCATGCTGCGGAGCGGGCGGTCCGTGCGCTGGGGCTGGATGAGACGGCTACTGACCTGTTCTCAACGGAAGCGATATGCGCCTCGCTTCGCCGAGCGGCCTCGTTCCTGTGTCCGGCGACGCCACGTCGACTCGTGGAAGCCGTCCTTGAAGCCATTAGCCCGCTCGACGAGTCCTGCTTGGTTACTCGCGGCCAGGTGGCGGAACAGTTGGATCTCTTGGTGTCGATTGGTGACCTGGTCGAACTCCCTCGCCAGGAGGATCGTGGCAGTCGCCAGCTCTACCTGGCTCCTCCCTCGTACGTGGCGAAGGCTCCCGGGCAGTACCTCTTGCTCGGCGTACGCCCCAACGCCTCCCCGCTCGTGGATGAGTCTGTGGACACGGAGGTGCTGTACGAGGGCCATACACGGTCCGTAGAGCTGGACCCCGAGGTGGGTCCTATCCGATTGCGTGCCGCCGGCCTGCGTGAGATCCGGCGTGAGCACTGGCTCAAACACCCGAGCGCGGATCGCGCAGCCGCTGTCGTCGTTGCGATGCGTCAGCGCCTGGACCAGGCTGCAGAATCTGGCCATGTCAGCGGTCTAACAATCATCGATCCTGGGGCGTCAGTTCACTACTACCGCGGCCGCTGGCGACCACCCTCGGACGTCGACTCCGGCGACTTCGTTGCTCGCCGGCCCCAGGCCTACGGTGCAGACCTGTGGTGCCTAGTACGGATCGAGCGTGGCGCGCCTCGAGCACTTGTGGATCTGCCGGTTGAGGCCTCTGACGCGCCGGCGTACGACGAAGCGTGGCGCTTCCAGGCAGCCATCGATGCCGTGATCGGAAACCCGCAGGTGATGCACGTCCGGCCCACTGCAGGGGCGCCCGGGAGCCGAGTGTTGGACCTGTTCGGGCCTGTGCCCGGCTGGGCTCAGCGCTACTTCGAGCTCGTGGGAACCCCTGTCTCACGGACGAGAGGCGCATTGATGTCGTATCGCGTACCGATCTCGGTGATCGGCGAGATGTCGGCGTTCGTCACTGACATGCTGTGGATGCACGTCAGAGAAGAGGGAGGGGTGGCGTGACAGTGGAAGCGCCAACGATCGCGGAGACGGTCACCAAGATTCAGGCGGCCCTTCGGGACTACATCGAGGCGACCTATCACGTGGGGCATCCCACCGTGATCGATCAGCGTCGTGTGCTGCTCGAACAAGAGGGCGTGCTGTTCCGAGCGCCCTTCATCGAGAGCACCCCCCGCTATCAGACGAACCGAAGTTTTGGTGATCTCGAACTCGCTGCACCTGTCCATGCGCTCTTCGGCAGCTTGACAACACACGTTGGTGACCTGAAACCACTGCTGTACGACCCGCCCTATACCCACCAGGCCGAGGCACTTGAGTGGACGACTCGTGACGGCCTTAGCCTTGCGGTCACCACAGGTACCGGCTCAGGAAAGACCGAGTCGTTCCTCCTGCCGATGCTGGCGAAGCTCGCAGCAGAGGCGGCGAACAGGCCCGACTCCTTCGCCGCTCCGGCTGTGCGGTCCTTGATCCTCTATCCGATGAACGCGCTGGTGAATGACCAGTTGGGTCGTCTTCGGCTCCTGCTCGGCGATCCGCGCGTCACGGCCCAGTTCAGCGCGTGGGCCGATCGCCCAGCACGCTTCGCCCGTTACACCAGCCGAACCCTGTACCCGGGCGTACGGAAGGTCGAGAAGGACCAGGCACGGCTTCGCTCGATCGAGGACTTCTACGTTCACCTCATCAACCGGGCAGACGACCCTTCGTCGCAGGGGCACGGCGAGGCGGCAGCTCTTATCGACAAGCTGCGATCACGTGGCAAGTGGCCGGCCAAGCCAAACCTGAAGGCCTGGTACGGCGAAAGTGGCTCCCGTTGGAAGAACAAGGATGGCGAGTTCGTCCGTGCCGTGCTTCAGCCCAACGACCCCGAACTCCTGACGCGCCACGAGGTGCTCGACGCACCTCCGGATGTCTTGATCACGAACTACTCAATGCTTGAGTACATGTTGATGCGCCCGCTTGAACGGCCGGTGTTCGATGCGACGCGGGCCTGGTTGGCGAACAACCCTGACGAGAAGTTCCTCCTGGTCATCGATGAGGCCCATCTCTACCGCGGCGCGGCCGGCGCCGAGGTTGCTCTCCTGCTGCGCCGGCTTCGCGCAAGGCTTGGGATCACGCCCGAACGGCTGCAGGTGATCTGTACGAGCGCGAGCTTCGCGAGCCCTGAGTACGCGCGTCGGTTCGCTGCGCAGTTGAGCGGCAAGTCCGAGTCCGACTTCAAGACGGTAGAAGGTCGTCTCGCTCTCCGAGAACTCGCTGGGCCGGGGAGCCTCCAGGACGCTCAAACTCTCGCTGCCGTACCGATGCGCGACTTCTACGAGGGTGAAGAAGACGAGGCCCGCATCGCCGCTGTTCAGGGGCTCCTGGACTATCGAAAAGTCGCCGTGAAAGAGGGCGTCGCGGTCGGTGAACTGCTGCACAATGCTCTCAGCGGATTCGGCCCGATGAATCTGCTCGTCAACGAGACGATGCAGCGGGCACAACCGGTGAGTGAGTTGGGCGCGCTCATTTTCCCGACTGTTGAGACGGAGCTTGCCGATAGGGCCGTATCTTCCCTGGTAGCACTCGGTAGTGCGGCACGACGATCGGCCGATGACGCGGGTCTGCTGCCATGTCGTGTACATGCATTCTTTCGTGGGCTGCCCGGCCTGTGGGCGTGCCTCGACCCCGATTGTCCAGAGGTTGACCGGGAAGTGCACCCGGAGCCGGGGCCGGTTGGCAAGCTTTACGCCCAGCCGCGGGCAACCTGTGGCTGTGGTGCCCGAGTCTTCGAACTGTTCACCTGCAGGCACTGCGGCTCCGCCTATGCACGGACCTATACCGACGACGTAATCGAGCCATCGTACCTATGGCATGAGCCGGGGGGATCGTTCGAGTCTGCATCGGGTTCCATCCCCGAACTCGAGGCACTCGATCTTCTACTTGAGGACCCCTCCGATGGCGATGTCGAGCCCGCCGACATCGATCTCGTTACCGGCCGGCTCAATCCAGAAGAACTCGGTGCCCG
This sequence comes from Streptomyces poriticola, assembly GCF_036689765.1. Classification (NCBI taxonomy): domain Bacteria; kingdom Bacillati; phylum Actinomycetota; class Actinomycetes; order Kitasatosporales; family Streptomycetaceae; genus Streptomyces; species Streptomyces poriticola. Next base: position 80,011 of record NZ_JBAGKH010000023.1, on the reverse strand, counting down.
CATCCGCAGTGTCTTCATTCCTCGGCTTCGAAGGGGAGAGGTCGTCAAGGGTGACGACGAGGGCAGTGATGGCGAGGCGGAGGCGAACGGAGAGTTCAAACCATGCGGTGTCTGCGGGCAACTCGCCGGATTCGGTCGTTCCTCGGTGCAGGATCACCAGACGAAGGGTGACCAGCCGTTCCAAGCCTTGGTGACACGTCAGCTCGAGGTCCAACCGCCGGGTGCCCAGCCGTACACCGAATTTGCGCCGCTACGCGGTCGCAAGGTGCTCGCCTTCTCCGACTCCCGGCAGGTTGCTGCGCGGCTTGCGCCCAACCTTCAGAGCTACTCGATGCGCGATGCCATTCGGCCGCTGATCTTGCGCGGATGGCAGGAACTGGCGAATCAACCGTTCCTGGCGCCGTCGCTCAGCTTGGAGCGCCTGTACGTGGCCGTCATGGTCGGAGCGCGAGTGCTGTCGGTGCGGCTGCGGCCGGAACTTCGCCCCATGGAGACCCTCAACGTCTTGGACACGGTCGCGAAGGCAATCGACAAGGGTGCGCTCTCGGGCAATGTACCGGAGTTGTTCCCACTGCTCACCACCGCCAATCCGCCACAGTCGCTGCTGAGGGCGATGTACGCGACGCTAACGGACAAGTACTACGGGTTGTCGTCCCTGGGCCTTGCATCCCTCCGTGAACGGGTGAACCTCACCGATACGTTGTTGACGGAACTGCCAGACATCGACGGGGTCGCAAGCAACGCCGACACCAAACTCGCGCTCGTTCGGTTGTGGCTGGCGCAATGGAACACTCCAACCCGAGGCATCTGGTTCCCGTCGATGACCGAAGGTGACTGGTGGAGGACAAAGGGCGGCGTCAAGCCGCACACGGGTAAGTTCCAAGCGATCGAGCGTTGGCTCGGTTCAAAGACAGCAAAGAAGAAGTTCGCGGACGACTGGCTGCAGAAACTCCTCACAAATTTCTGCGAACCCGTGGCCGGCAAGTTTCGGTTGCTGGCCCAGCACGTTGCCCTGGAACTCGGCGGCATGTGGGGATATTGTGAGCGCTGCCGCTTCACGCAGCGGCACTTTCCCGGAACAACCCGGTGCGTCAACTGCGGGCACGATCGCGTTCGCACGCTAGATCCCGACAAGGATCCGATCTTCCAAGCACGGAAGGGCTACTACCGGGCCAGTGCGGCCAGGGCTTTGAGTGACCCGCCCGAGCCACCCTTGAGCATCATCGCCGCCGAGCACACGGCACAGCTCAATGCCGCCCAGTCCGACGCCGTATTCTCCAAGGCGGAAGAACACGAGTTGCTGTTCCAGGACGTCGACCTCGGCTTGACCCGCCAAGGCGAGCAGTCACGCGCCGCCATCGACGTTCTGTCCTGCACGACCACGATGGAAGTCGGCATCGACATCGGCAGCCTGACCGGCGTCGCGCTGCGCAACATGCCCCCATCACGTGCCAACTACCAGCAGCGTGCAGGGCGGGCGGGGCGTAGGGGCAACGCTGTCGCCACCGTACTGGCCTTCGGAAGCGCCGACACACATGACGACCACTACTTCCGTCAGCCAGCGCTCATGATCCGCGGCGAAGTCGACGACCCAGTACTGACGATGAATAATGACGAAATCGCGCGTCGCCATGTCATCGCCTACCTGCTACAGCGCTATCACCAGGATCGGCTGCCAGCAATCGAGCCCGACGAGCAGCCGCAGCTCTTCGAAGTCCTCGGCACTGTGGAAGCATTCGTAGGGACAGCATCCCCCCTGAATCGGACCGACTTGGAAGAGTGGCTGAGGTCCGAGGAGCATGCGCTGCGTGAGGAGATTGCGTCGTGGCTTCCTTATGAACTGAGTGAGGCGGACCGCGAGGCCGTTCTGAGCGGTGTCGTCACGAACACACTCCGTGAGATCGATAAGGCCCTTGACCTGGATCTCGACGGGAGTCTGCCAGCTGCTTCCGAGGGAGATGCCTCACCGGAGCCCGATGAGGTGGAGGCAGAGGGCCCCGCTGAAGACGGCGCCGAGGAGCCGAGCGCCCGGCGGAGCCAGACGAACCTGCTTGATCGGCTGCTGTACAAGGGGGTGCTACCGCGCTACGCGTTCCCGACGGATGTCGTGGCCTTCCACGTCTTCGATCTTGATCGGTCAACACCGTTCAAGGCCGAGTTCCACTATGCGCCCAGTCAAGGGCTCCCGGCGGCCCTCAGCCAGTACGCACCTGGCAAAGTGGTGTGGGTTGATAACAAGGAGTGGACCTCCGGTGCCATCTACGCACCGGTCCAAGAGGAACGCTTCCAGGCCTGGCGGGACAAGCTGCTGTACTTCGAGTGCCAGGTATGCCACTACGCCAAGCACTTCCCTCACGACCCGGCAGAGCGTGGGAAAGAGCGTGACTGTCCAGCCTGCGGTGCCGAGGGCAAGTTCGGCAAGGCGAAGAACTGGATGCGGCCGCCAGGCTTTGCGCACCCGGCCGATAAGGCGCCGGGCACAAGCCCAGACGACGCGCCGGCCCGCAGTTACGCCACGCGCGCCAAACTCATGGCGCCCGGTCCGACCGAGGAGACTGCCTGGCAGCGTGTCACCGATCGCTTGGCACAGACGTACCGCCGCGAAACCCTGCTCGTCACCAACACCGGCCCACGCAACGAGGGATACACCTACTGCACGCGCTGCGGGCTTATCGAGCCGACTGCGACTGCGACTGGGGTAGTCGTCGGTACGCACAAGAAGCCTTACCCCGACGAAAAGGCCCCTGACTGTCCCGGCACAGGCTCAACACGGGGTCTGGTGCTGGGAACTGACTTTATTTCGGATGTGCTTCTGGTTCGCTTGAAGGTGGCCTCGCCGATCACGTTGAGGCCAGCTCTGCTGTCGACACACGTTGCGCTCCGTACGGTCGCTGAGGCGCTGACGATCGCCGCGACCCAAAAGCTCGATATCGAGGCGACGGAACTACAGGCAGAGTACCGTCCTGCGCTGACTCCCCTCGGTAAAGAAGGCCTTGAGGCCGAGATCTATGTGTATGACACGCTCGCAGGTGGTGCTGGCTTCGCTCGACGGGTCAACGACTACGGAATGGAAATCCTTGAACTGACGCTGGAGCGACTCGAAGAATGCCCGGCGAACTGCGACGAGTCCTGTTACCGCTGTCTACGCAGCTTCCGTAACCGATTCGAGCACAACCTCCTTGACCGGCACGTCGGTGCCAGTCTGCTGCGCTACCTGATCCACGGAACCCCGCCGAGTCTGGACGAGGAGCGACTCGAACGATCGGCTGACAAGCTCTACGAGGACCTCAACAGCCGAGCGCTCGACGACATTTCCTTCGCCCGAGGGGCCAAGATCGACGTTGAGGGAGTTGGAACGATCACCGCGCCGATCCTGGCAAGGCATGGCGACCAGCAGTGGATCCTGGGCGTGCACGGCCCGCTAAGCCCTGATCTGGCGCCAACTGACGGTCTACGTACGGCAATGCAGTCCGGCAACGTACTGGTCCGTCTGATCGACGACATGGTAATCTCTCGCAATCTCCCGTTCGCCAGCCAGCAGGTACTGCAGGCGCTGAGCTGATCTGGACCGCCATCGGCGCCGAGGCGTTGGTGGCGGTCCTGTCGTCGCCATCCGCAACCGTCGTTCGTGTGACGTAGCCCATGAACGGAAAAGAATAGACTTTAGGGTGACTTTGACCGCTGGCTGCGATACCAGGAGGGGGATGTATGCCGGCAGATGACCTCGAAGAGGCCATGGGTGAGGATGACCTCGCAGAGGGGCAAGTGCCGATCACGGCACTACAGGAACATTTCAGCGTGTCGTTTACGCGAATGATCGCCTACGCCGCCGGATGCTCGATAAAACCTCATGAGACCGACTATGAGGGCGTTGACATTACGATCGTTTCATCGACGGAGTACCGCGGTTACTACGGTCCGCAGTTCGAGCTCCAACTGAAGTGCACCTACCAAGAAAGTCTGCTCAAAGATGACAGCATGACCTGGCGCATGAAGGCAAAGCCGTTTCGGAAATTGACACGCAGGAAACGGTACATCTCAGCCTATCTCGGTGTACTCCTTATCCCACGCGAACCAGAGCCATGGCTACGAACCGATGAATGGGGCTTGTTCACGCGAAGCCGCATGTTCTGGGAATCTGCCGATAACCTGAGATACGACGGCCCGATCAAGGAGTACCACACGGTACATTTGCCACGTCGCAACCTGTTCACGGGCGAGCAGCTTTTGGGCATAATGAAGACGATCGGCGATGCAGAGGAGGGTTCGCGGTGAACCGATCCATACTCGACAGTTACCGCGATATTGCATCTGCGTTGACTCCTCTTGCTGTCTCCCAGTTCCTGGCTTCTCATGACTGGGAACTGGAACATCAACAGCCCGATGTTCGTCAGGTCTGGCGCTATGGCTCGGGTCACTTGTCCACCGCGCCACGTGTCATGATCCCGCTTGCTACGGACTTCGCAGATTTCATGCCACGCTTCGTGGACGCGCTCGAGTCACTCGGGCACATTCATGACTGGGAGGCAGGTCAGCTACTGGAACACGTCATCGCCACACGTGCGGACCTCTTTTTCGTTCGTATCGATCAAGGCATGATTGACGGCACAATCCCCTTCCAACAAGCCGAAAGGACGCTGCAAGCCATCTACAAGATGATGAGGGCAGCAGCAACCACAACCGCTGACCCCCATCACTCGCATAAGGGACGCCGGCCAGCGGCAGTAGGCGAATTCCTGGATGAAGACGTACGCCTCGGGCACACGAAGCGTGGCAGTTTTGTGTTCACTGTCGTAACACGCCTGGGAGACCCTAACGCTCAGGCTATCGGCAGCCCCGAGCGGCCAACTATTGCCTTCCCTCGGCGGGTCATGGAAACCCTAGCCAGAGGACTTGAGACCACAAAGCGCCTGACGCAATCCTGGGACCAGGATGCCCTCGAATTTCCAAGCGGGCTAGGGCTAAGTGCAGGGCTGGTCGAGTCACTCGAAGATATGTCGCAGCCCGAACACCTTCGTTCGCTGGACTTGTCTTTCCAATGGGCAGCAGCTGAACGTAGGCCAGATGTGGGACTAGCAACCATTGTGCTGGACCGCGATGTGATTGATGGGCTCCCGCGAGTCCGGGAGCGGCTCGTACGAAGGGAAGAGCCCACACGACGGGAGACGTTGGTCGGACTCGTCAAATCACTCACGCGGGATGATGCGGCATCCAGCAACGACGAATCAGCAATCATCACCGTAGCGGCGGAGGTAAGTGGCAAAACTCTGCGAGTCCAGGTTCCGCTAGCTGGCGAGAATCACGGCTGGGCAATAATGGCATACAAGCGCCAACTGCCCTTTACGGTGACCGGAGACCTCTCATACGAACGTCGCGCATGGCGTCTGACGGGCGATATCGAAGTCGACTCGAGCTTCCTGCAGCACGTCTCAGGATCGTCAAAACCCGACTTGGGCGAGGCATGAAGCAAGAGTATTCCAAGCACCAGCGTCCGTCCCCCGCGGGCTGTGATCCCGGAACCCGGGGTAGCACAGCCTGACACACAGCCCGCGGGCACAAGCGATCGCATGACGACTTCTGTGCTCAAGCATCCGCGCTTGAGTACGAGACCGGTCACGCCCCGTCGGTAGTCATCGTGCCGGAAGGCCTCCCAAGCAGCGCGCTGGCCGGCGCCGACGTCTGGAGTAGGTGGTAACGGTCTCTTAATCGGAGATAGGGAACATTTCCTCGCCGGGCGCCGGCATTCCCTCTCCTACAGGCAGCGGTACGCGGGCACCGTGCTCCACTGGACGGACCAACCGATGCGAGCGCATGGACTCAAGAACATGCTCCTGTGTGGCCCGCCGTCGGCACCAGCGCTCAAGCCACCACTCGGAGACCTTGGCGTCCGCCTCGGTCAGTTCGGGATTCAACAGGTACCTCGGCTCCTGGTCGACGCCGAGCGAGTAGTCCCGCAGGTTCTCGACCAAAGGAACCCCGTAGAGGATGCGCTCCCGTCCGTGCTTGAGAAGCTCGTTGGCGGGCCAGCCAAGAGCTGCCAGCCCCACTCGGACCTTACGTAGTCGGGGGCTGACACCCTCGCCGAAGAGACTGTTGACCCGAACGAGCGAGCCGCTCAACGTCGAGGCTCGAACCAGGGCGTCGACTGTCTCATCGGAGAAGTGAGAGGTCCCGAAGGACCGTGACCGTCCAAGCTCGTGAAAGCCCATACGGATGTCGCTCTCACCGCCCATGACGTCAGCAGGCCAAAACAGTCGGTTGTACTGACTTGAACCGGTGCCGTAGAGCGACGTGGTTCCGACGAAGGAGAGCCGGGGCTCACGCAGGATCGGGCGGCCGGCCATCGCCGACGCGATGTCGCTCGGGCGTGCATACTTCTCGCGGTAAGCGGACAGAACCTGGGGCGAGACGGCAAGAGCCCCCACTAGCTTCCCCGCCGCTAGCGCGCTGTAGGGCGCCACGGCGCCGCAGACGGTGAGGTCGGCGATGACAGTACCGACCCTCTCTCCACGTGCGCGACGCACCACTCGGCGCATCTGCGAACGGGCCTTAGGATCCGAGAAGGCCTTGGTGAGTCCTTCCATCGTGGGCGGGGAGAGATAGCCTCCAAGCAGGCTGGCGATCTCTAGGGCTTCTGCGAGCGCTGACGAACGCTTGCTCCGAAATAGGTCAGTTTCGGCGCGCTCCACCCACGCTTCGCGGTCGATGTTGCGGACCGCACGGATCGTGCTTGCCTGGTGGTGCCTCTGCCGATGCCGATCGGCATCGGCCCGCAACCGAGCGATGACCTCAGGCGTGGGCGCTGCCAGGTCGGTCGGTTGGAGAATCCCGTCACGAAGGAGATCGTCAACGTAGATCTCGCGCTGCTGGCCCTCGATCCGCTGAGCCAGCCAGCCAGCAATATCAGCAGTGGGCTCAGCTTGCACCTGCTCGAGGAACTGATCCGTCTCCCAGCCCATCCAGCGGTCACGCTCGGCAATCTGGACGACGGGGCTGGAGATGGCCGCCAACCCGATCACCGCGTGAAACTCGGTGGCTGCGTCCCGGACCAGGATCGGCATCGAACGGCCAGGCACGGTCGCGTAGGCGTTGGACCATGTGTGGCGGAAGTAACGCCAGATGTCGTGAAGTTTGAATCCGGTCAGCTCACAAGTCGATGAGTCGACGATCTGAACGTAGGGCTTAATGACATCCGCAGACGCGCCGGCGCGCTGAAACGCGTCAGCCAGCTCGCGGCCGTCACGCATCAGGTTGAAGACGGAGACCAATCGGTCGCCGTGCTGGTGCGTGCGCTCCATTCCCTCGACGAACCGTCGAACGCTGCTCTTTCTGAGCTGTTCGTCACGGCGGAGGTGCTCCTGACGCCGGATCCGGGCCTTCTCCACCTTGCGGTCGCCGTGGACCGAAGGGGGAGTAAAGACGGCCTTAGACCTGTCCACTCGGACCGTCCAGCCTTGATCCACAAGATCGATGGCGACGTGAGCAGCTGCCGCGAGCAGAGGCTGGTCGTACAGGTTGTTGATCTTGGCTGCCTTCATCCACCGCTCGTGGTCGCCTACGGCTTCAGCCCCCACCGGCGTGCTCGCAAGCTGGGTGCAGAGCCGGGCGAACCCTTGCCGTTCCCCGCGGGAGGCATCGGCCGGAAGGCTGAGAGGGACGAGCTTGGCCTCTTCTTTCATGACTTTTGGAGCATCCGTCCGTAGGTCCTGCTCCACATGCGCAGGAGATCGTCGCAGTTGTGGCCGTCGCGGCTGAGGAGTGTTGTGGTGCGGGCGAAGGACAGGAGGAACAGTTCGAGGGCAGTCCGGAGTTCTCCTGCCGCCTCATCACCCAACTTCTGGAGCGGGCGGTACAACGCTGCGAAGGCAGGGTGGTCAACGTTCAACGTGACATCGAGCGTGCGCCGCTTCAGAGAAGAGGCGAACATCTTATCGATCGAGAGTTGCTCGGATCCAATCCGGTAACTCAGGGCGCCTGATCCCCTACCCGCCGTAGGGATGACAGGTAGATCGACATCCGCGGCCGCCGCTACCCGGCATGACGCCTCCGTGGCCGCTTGAAACTTGACCTCCTCGAAAGCCTGGCGGACACGTGAGTTCAAAAGCCGGGCGATCGCCTCCAACTCTGACCCGAGGGCCTCCTGGAGTACCTGGGAAGGCCGGATTCCCTGCTTGTTGATGGTGATACCAAAGTGCTCGTCGAGGACGGGATCAAACTCGATCTCGCAGCGCCACCAGTCGTCGTAGTTCTCTTTGCGCTTCGCCCCCATAAGGTGCCAGCCGGTCGCGATCTCGCGACCGGCGCGGAGGATGGAGACGCCAGCTCCGCCTACGATGCCGCTGCGCCGCTTGGTCGCATTATCCAGGTGATGCCAGTGCTGCACCGGCAGCATCGCGAACCGGACAGTAACGAAGGCCGTCCTGCCCGACGACGCTGCCAGTTCGTAGCGAAGCGGCTCGAACGCCAAGCCTGCGCTGTACCCCTCGACCTTCGCCGTGAGAAGCATGGGATCGACCGGGTCGACCCGCTTCCCATTGAGGGTCAACGTGAGGTCCCCGTTGCTGAGGAAGCGGCGGTAGATGCGTCCAAGGTCCCGCCGCAGCGCACGCTCGAGCCAGGCGAGGCGCTGGTACTCGATACGGTCACAGTGCTGCCAGGTCACCAGGCAGCCCGACCCCGTCGTGACGCCGGGCTGACGGCGAGCCCGAAGATCAACCGGGGTCCCGGCCGCGATGGCGTCAACGTCCAAGCAGACCCGGTTGGCCACCTGACCGTTCTGCCATGAGGTCACCTCTACTCGCCGCGCCTGGCTGAGGGACGCGGCAGGCAGCCCCATGCCGAACCGGCCGAACGACTGCCTTTCGTCGAAGCGTGACGAGCCGCCGAAGCGGAGGCATGCCTCGAGCCGGGAGCGCGACATGCCTTCGCCGTCGTCCTCCACACGGATCTCCGGAAGGCCAGCTGGTTTGGGCCTCGTGACCGTGACCGCGACCTTCGTCGCTGCCGCCTGGAGCGAGTTGTCGATGAGTTCTGCGAGGGCGGTCGAGAGGCTGACGTAGCCCGACTCCCGGACTGCGCGGATGAAGTTGGAGGAGACCAGGAGGTCGTCCTTACGTTGCGTCTGCCGGCCCATCGCTTCTCCCGATGACTTGCTCAGATACCTGCGTCGAGAGTAGCTGCATCGAGGCCGCCTGGAAAGCAGGTCATTCGGTGCGGCAAGGTCAGTCAGACCTGCTCACAATCGTGACCGTGATCCGCTTCGTCTTGGCCGGTTCGGTCAGGTCCACGCCTGAGCCGTCAGCCATGAGGAGGCGGACGGTAGGGCGGCTGCCCCCGGCAGCATGCACGTAGGGCTCAGCAGACTCGAGGGTTACGACCCGCCCCGTACGCTGCAGATCGAACGAGATGCGGTGGCCGGCCGTGTGCATGTTGATGATGCGCTCAACGACGTCCACCTCTGTCACCGCCTCCCCGACGAGGGCTTCTGGAAGCGGTGAAACGGTCTTCAGCGAGTTGATGCCAAGCACCTGGAGCGTGGCGATCTTCTTCCCCTTGAGTCGCTCCAGGAGCGGTGCGATCTCGGCTGCGGACTGGATGGTGGCCATGTGAGCATCATCGCTGAAGAAACAAGACGTGTGCGCCAGGCCCGGCAGTCGCTAGCTCACGCCTCCGCTCCCCCCTGTGAATCTGTGGTGAGACACCCGGTATCCGGGCTGCCCTTTCCGGGAGGGCCAGGTTCCCTGCCTGAGATGATCAGCACGAACGGCCCGATCGCCGAGTCTGAGGACTCGGCGCCGAGACCGACCCGCCGCTGCTTCTCCCCGGAGCACAAGCTGTGCATACGACGCCGCCCTGGCTGGGTTGAAGGGCGCGATTCCCACGCCATGAGCGACTGCACTCCCCATCATCGATTGGAAGGCCGCCCGGGACGCCGCGGAGATGACCACCCGGGACCGACCGGCGCACCAGCGCGGTTGGGGCCCTCCTGGAATACATGCCGGAGCCGATCGATTGGCCTGTTCAGGATGCCGACCGCGAAGGGAAGGGGTGGAGCCGGTGAACGACCTGAAGCTCTTCCGGGTCGCTGCCGGCCATGCGGCCGAGATCCCGGGAGCGGCGGTGGCGCTGGAGCGCCACCTGCAGACGTTGATCGAGCAGAACATGGAAGCGATGCTCGGGATCCGGTTCCTGGCGTCCGAGTACGGCACCGGTTCGCGGCACCGTGGGCGGATCGACTCCCTCGGCCTGGACGAGAGCAGCAACCCGGTGATCATCGAATACAAGCGTTCGAATGGCAAGGCGGTGATCACTCAGGCACTGTCATACCTGTCGTGGCTGCGCGATCACCGACATGAGTTCGAGAGTCTGGTGAAGGAGCGGCTGGGCGACGACGCGGCTGGCGCGGTCGACTGGAGCAATCCGCGGCTGGTGTGCATCGCCGGGGATTTCACGTCGCACGACACGAACGCGCTGGAGGAGATCGGCCGCCGAATCGATCTTGTCAGCTACCGGGACTTCGGCGGGGGCCTGCTGGCTCTGCAACTGGTCGCCTCGGTGACCGGCTCCGCGGCACCGTCCCGGACTTCCAGCACGCCCGCGACCACGAGTGCGTCTTCGGTGGGTTCAGGAGGTGGCGGCTCGACGGTCAAGTCGGTCCGGCAGTTCTACGACGAGTCGCCTCAGTCTCTGCGGGACCTGTACGCCGACCTCGACGCCATGCTGATCTCACAGGCAGATGTGCAGAAGGAGTTCCAACTGCATTACGTCGCGTACCGACGGATCAAGAACGTTGCGACCATCCGCTTCCAGCCGCGCAGCCACACCCTCGTGGTCCGGCTTGCGGTCGATCCAGACACCGTCGAGTTGGTCGAGGGCTTCGCCCGTGACGTACGCAAGATCGGCTGTCTAGGGACCGGCCCTCTGGAACTGCGGATCCGGTCACACGAGGACTTGTCGAGAGCCAGCGACCTCGTCCGGCGAAGCGTCGAAGGCCGCTGACCCAGATGTGCGGGGCCGGTGTGCATCAAAGCTGGGGTGCGCACCGGCCCCCGTTCGCGTGCCTTCAGGGGTGGCCGTCTGACGCGGTCTGGTCTCATTCTTCGGGGCCCGCCAATTCGAAGTCTTCCTGAGTCAGGGCGCGCTGAAGTCGCTGCTCCGCGATGTCGGCGTAGTGCTCGGAGAGCTCAACACCGATGAACTTGCGGCCTTCGCGGAGGGCGGCGACGCCGGTCGTGCCGGAGCCGGTGAAGGGGTCGAGGACGGTCCCGCCCGGCGGGCAGATCTGCACCAGTTCCTGCATCACCTCCACGGGCTTCTGTGTGATGTGCACGCGGTCCTTCCGGGGCTGGCTCGCGGTGTAGAGGCCGGGCAGGTAGACGGGGTTCCGGTCGGGGTCGACCGGGCCCTTGGTGCCCCAGACGATGTATTCGCAGGACTGCTTGAGTCGGCCCTTCTGCGGTCGGGAGACCGGCTTGTGCCACGAGGCGATGCCGCGCCAGGTCCAGCCGGCGGCCTGGAGCGCGTCGGTGGTGGTGGGCAGTTGCCTCCAGTCGGTGAAGACGAGCGCGGCGCCGGACTCGGTGGTCGCACGGTAGGACTCGGTGAGCAGGAGGGTGAGCCAGAAGTCGTACGAGCGCTGGTCGCGGTTCTCGCCAGGGAAGTTGGCAAGGTCGTGTTCGGCGTCGCCCGAGGTGTACTTCGCGCGGGCGCTGCGACCGGTTCGTTCGCTGCTGGTTCGGCCGCCGCTGTTGTAGGGCGGGTCGGTGATGACTGCGTCGACGCTGTTGTCAGGGATGCCGGCGAGGGCGGTCAGCGCGTCGCCTCGGTGCAGGGTGTACGGCATTGCGCGGTTCTCTCTTTCCGCAGGAACGGTCGTGCGCCTGATTCCGCGCTCCCGGAATTCTGCGCACGTCGGCGTGAGTCGCTCCCGGAGGCCGCAGAAGCCGCCTGAGGAGAGCGATGGGCTGGAGAGTAGCCACCATTCCCGGCCGCGTCTAATGACGCTCTGCCGCCATATGACGGGTCCCGAGTGCCAGACAAGGCGCCGTTTGGTGCGGCCGGAATTCATCCCTACAGTCTCGCCGTGTTCGACGGATGGGGCTCACCCCCCGGCCTGTTGAGCTGTGCTGATGCGTGTTGCCTCGTCCAGAGGGCACCACGGGCGGCAGTCGCGAATCGGCCTGACTTTCGGCGAGGGGGTTTCTCCGTGTGGCGTATGAGATTACGAGCGCGGCTGGCTGCCGTTCTCCAGTAAAGGGGTTTCCAGGGGTCGGGAGTTAGCCGCTCCCGACCCTGGTTTCCTCATTCCCTGATCTCAGGGTTGTGAATTTCTGACCGGTGCGGTGCCGGTGACCTTTTCGACGAGAACGCTGGTGCCGCGCTGCCTACAAGTAAGGAGCTGCTGATGCAGCATGCCCAGGCACGCCCTTCCCCAGAGCCCGACTCCTACGCCCTCGGTTCGGCGGACGGCCTGCGGCCGTGAAGGCGGGCGCGGCGATAGTCGGGGCCGTCGCTCTCGGCCCGCTGCTGCTGGTCGCCCCGCTCGCAATGGCTCTGGCCGGCGCGTCCAGCGCCCAGGCCGCCTGCGCGAACGGCAATACACAGGCTGTGGATTCTGCGGCAGTCGCCAAGCAGGTGGATTCGATCCTCAAGGGCGGCGGCAAGGCCACAATGTCCGTCCCGGGGCTGGACGATCCCGCGGAGCAGATCCCGAACGCCAAGACGATCCAGGCCACCGGCGTCGCCATGAAGGTGCCGGCCCGGGGCCAGGTCGCGGCTCTGGCCACAGCCTTGCAGGAGTCGGGGCTGCGGAATCTCGACTACGGCGACCGGGATTCGCTCGGCCTCTTCCAGCAGCGTCCCAGCCAGGGCTGGGGGACGGCCCAGCAGGTCCGCGATCCGGTGCACGCCGCGACGAGGTTCTACGAGGCGCTGCTGAAGGTCCCGGGCTGGCAGTCCATGACCGTCACGCAGGCGGCGCAGGCGGTCCAGAAGAGCGGCTTCCCCGACGCGTACGCAAAGTGGGAGCCGCTGGCCACGGCTCTGCAGAAGGCCATCGCCACGTCTCTGTCCGCAGGTTCGAGTTCCGACACGGGCGACAAGACCGACCAGACGGATGCGACGCCCGGCGCGTGCGGCACTGGTGAGGACGGCGCCAAGTTCGGTCCGATCCCTGCCGGCTCCGTCCCCAAGGACTACAAGATCCCGGCTGACGCGCCCACGTCGGTCCGCACCGCCATCCGCTGGGGTCTGGGCCAGCTCGGCACTTCGTATCAGTGGGGTGGCACGTGCACCGATCCGCGTGGTCAGGACCCGATGGGCCGCTGTGACTGCTCATCCCTGATGCAGATGTCCTACAAGGCCGACGGTATCTCGATCTCCCGGACGACGTACACGCAGGTCAAGGAGGGCAAGGCGGTCAGCGTCAACACCCTTAAGCCGGGCGACCTCCTCTTCACCCGCGGTACGGCCCAAGTCCCGGAACACGTAGGGATGTTCATTGGCGACGGCCTGATCCTGCATGCGCCGCGCACTGGTGACGTGGTCAAGATCTCGACCCTCGCCGATTGGCGGCCAGACGTCCTCGCCGCCCGCCGGGTCGCCTGACCGATCCCTCCCCCCCTCTCACTCCTCCCCTTTCTGGGCCTTCGCGCGCCCACATTCGCACTGGAGTTTTAGTGAAGCTCATTCAGCATGCCCAGTTCCTGGCGTACAACCCCGGCGTCACGCCGAGCGAGGGTGGTCTGCCCGGTCTCGACGTTCTGAAGAAGGTCATGGGCAGCATCAACCTGTTCGGCATCATCGCCGTGGTCGGCGCCCTCGCCATCTCTGCCCTCGTCTGGGCCTGGGGCCACCACAGCGGCGGCCACCAGGCCGAGGCCAACGGCAAGAAGGGCACTGTCGTCGCCGCCGGCTGCGCGCTACTGCTCGGCGCGGCCAACGGCATCGTGGCGTTCTTCTCGGCCATGGGGACGCAGGTTCACTGATGTCGAAGAATCGTTTCCCTTCCGCCAGGGCGCCGAGGCACGGAGCCCCGTCCTCGGTTCTGCGCCGTGCCTCCATCGGCGGCATCGTCCTTGCTGTTCTGCTGGCCGTCGCCGGTCTGGTCGCCTACGTCACCCGTGCGGAGAGCCCGGCCCCGGCGAAGGCCGCCGCCCCCGCGCCGGCGTCGTCCTCGGTGCCTCCTTCCCCTACCGCCACCGCGCACGCCGGAGCGGCAGTGGCTGCCCCACCCAAGACAAACGATCCGATCAAGTTCGCCAAGGCCGCCACCGAGGTCCTGTGGACGTACGACACCCGGTCCTTCTCGCAGGCCGAGCACATGGCCGGCCTCAAGCGGTGGATGACCGACGAGAAGAAGTACGCGGACTGGAAGTCCGTCTCGGACCAGGTGCCCAGTCCGGTGCTGTGGTCGCGGATGCACGACAACGGGCAGCACGCCGGTGCCACGGTCGGCGAGGGCCACTTCCCGCAGGCGTTCAAGACCGCCCTGGCCCAGGACCCCGGCGCGATCACCGAGGCGTACGTCTACGCCGTCACGGTCACCGGCAAGCAGTCCATCGCCTGGAAGGGCTCCGGTGCCGGAGCCGAGTCCCGCTCGACGACCCTCGCTGTCCTGTGCCGACCGGACCGCGAATGCGCCCTCGTCGGCGTCCTGCCGAACGTCGCGCCGTGATCGCCCTCAACCTGCGTAAGGAGGTTCCCTCATGGGGGCTTGCGACCTTCCTCTGATGAGTACGGTCTGCGACACCGTCGGCGGTGTCGTCGGCGCGACCGGCGAAGCCGTCACCGACGGCATCGGCGCCTGGATCGCCAAGTCGATGGGCGAGATGGCCCAGGCCGCGGCTGACCTGGCCTCGAAGGCCGTCGACAAGACCACCGCCATCGATCTCAACGCCGAATGGTTCAGGAGCAACTACGAGCTGATCCTGCCCATCGGCCTCATCCTCACCGTCGGCACGTTCTGCCTGCAGCTCACCCGCGCCGCCTGGCGCCGGGACGAACGAGCCCTCGCTCAGGCCGTGTACGGAACCGTGGCGGGGGTCCTGTTCGCCTTCGCCGCCATCGCCTGCACCACCGTCGCGATCACGGTCGTCGACGCGCTCAGCGCCGGCCTCTTCAAGGCGGCCAACAGCTCCGTGGACGACGCGGTACGCCGCATCATCAAGGTCAACGAGCTGGGGGCGATGTACGGCCTGGGCTGGGGCGTCCCCGCGATCGTCGCGCTCGGCTGTGCGGTGGGCGCCTTCCTCTACTGGGCGGTGATGGTCGCCCGCAAGGTCGGCATCCTGGTCCTGGTCACCCTGGCCGTGTTCGCCGGGGCCGGCGGCGGCTGGGAGGTCGCGCGGCGCTGGCGGCGCGGCTGGATCGAGGCGACCAGCACCCTGATCGTCTCCAAGCTCCTGATGACGATCGTGTTCCTGCTGGGTGTCTCCGCCATGGGCAAGACGGACGCGGGCGACGGGCTGAGCGCCCTGTCGGACGCGATCGCGGGCATCGTCGTGATGGTCCTGGTGCTGCTCTGCCCCTACGCCACGTACAAGTTCGTGCATTGGGCGGCCGACGGCGGCGGCCACGACGATCTGCACCGCACCGGTGTCGCCGGCATGGCGGTCGCCGCGGGTGCGGCGAAGACCGCGGGGCAGCTCGCGGTCCAGGCCGGCACGGGAATGCGGGCTCCGCAGGGGCCGGCGAAGGTGCCGGGCCAGGGCTCCGGTGGCGTCGCCTCCGGGATCGATCCGACGGGCGGATCCGGTGGTGAGGCCAAACCGAAGCAGACCCACTTCCGCTTCGGTGAGGATCCGAGTGCGGCCGGCGACAAGGGCCGGGCGCTGATCCGCCGTCCTCCCACGGACGGCGACCGCGGAGTCCCGCTCATCCAGCGCCCCGGTGGGGGCCAGGCAGCTGACTCGGCGCCAGCGGTCTCCGGACCTACGCCACAGGGCGCCTCGGTCGCAGCGCCGCAGGTCACGCACCTGGACCCGCCGGCACCGCGGCGCAGCGGTCCTCCTCCGCAGGGTGGCGTCACCCCGCAGCGGTGGATCTATCCCGGGCCAGCGGACCGCTCGGGCTCGTAGCCCGGAGCTGACGGGGTGGGCCGAGGCCCGCCCGGCCCACCCCGTCTTCCTCTTCTTCCTTCTCCTCATGTTCCAAGGACGGCTTCGCCATGCTCTCTGACGCTTCTCACCCCGACGGTCCGGCCACCGTCAAGTTCCCTCACCGCTCGCGGCGGGGCGTGCTGCTCGGCCTGTCGGCCCCTCAGCTGATCGTCGTCGCGGTGTGCGGTCTGCTCCTGCTCGGGGTGCTGCTCACCTCCGGTGTGACCGGGGCGCTCAAGCTCGTACCGCTGTGGGCCGTCGTCCTCGCGGCGGTCTTCATCCGCCACCGCGGACGGGCGCTCGCCGACTGGGCGCCGATCGCGATCCGATACGCGCTGCGCCGCTTCCGGGGGCAGTTGGTCTGGCTCGCCCGGCCGTCCACCCGGCCACGGCGAGAGGGGCTGCTCCACCTGCCCGGCACGGCCGCGTCCCTGCGGGTGGTGTCCTCATCGGACGGCCGCCTCGGCGCGGTGCACGATCCGCACCACGGCACCCTCACGGCCGTGGTGAAGGTCTCCTCCCGCGCCTTCGCCCTGCTCGACCCGGCCGCGCAGGCGGGCAACGTCTCCGGCTGGGGCCGCACGCTGGCCGCGCTCTCGCGCAGCGGGCACATCGCCCGCGTCCAGGTGCTGGAGCGCACGGTCCCCGACTCCGGCGACGCGCTCAACCGCTACTGGCAGGAGCACGGCAACGCCCAGACCCCGCTCGCCGGTCCGATCTACGGCGACTTGCTGGCCGCCGCAGGCCCCGCCGCCGCCCCGCACGAGGCGTACGTCGCCCTCGCCCTCGACCTCAAGGCCGCCCGCCGCCTGATCAACCAGGCCGGCGGCGGACTCACCGGAGCCTTCGCCGTACTGGCCCAGCTCGCCTCCACCTTCGACCAGTCCGCCCGTACCTCCGGGCTCACACCGAATGGCTGGCTGCCCGCGCGCGAGATCGCCGCCGTGATCCGTACCGCGTACGACCCCAAAGCGTCGGCTGGCCTCGACCGGTGGTCCGACTCGGGCCGTCCGCAGGCCCACCCCGCTGCCGCCGGACCGGTCGTCCTGGTCGAGAAGGCCGACCGTATCCAGACCGACTCGGCCCACCACGCCACGTTCTGGATCGAGAACTGGCCGCGCATCGAGACCAGCCCCGGCTTCCTCCACCAGCTCCTGTTCACCACCGGCGTGCGCCGCACCCTCTCGCTGACCTACGAGCCCAAGGGGCTGGACGCCGCCCTGAAGGACGTACAGCGCAAGAAGGCCACCGTGATCGCGGACGCCGCCGAGCGGGCCCGCAAGGGCCAGGTCGACTCCGAGGAGGACTCGGTCGAGTACGCCGACATCAAGCAGCGCGAGCGCCAGCTCATCGCCGGACACGCCGACGTCGCCCTCACCGGCCTGCTCACCGTGAGCGCGGACACCCGCGAGGAGCTCAACGCGGCCTGCGCCGCCGTCGAGACCGCGGCCGTCGCCGCCCTCGTCGACCTGCGCCTGCTGACCTGGCAGCAGGCCGAAGCCTTCACCAACGCCGCTCTGCCGCTCGCTCGCCCGTAGCGCGGCCCAGCACCACCGACCGCGCTCTACCGAAGGGCACCCCATGCCGACCGAGCCCCTGCCCGAACTGACTTCGGACTTTGTCCCGTTCGCCACCGCCGCGCTCGACTTCCACCGGGCCATCAACATGCCCGTCGCCCCGGTCGCCGCCAGCCGCACCGAACTGGACTCCCTGCACGCCCACCTGGTCGCCCTGTACGGGCTGCTGGATGCGCACACGGCGCGGACCGCCCCGGTCGCCGGCGTCGAGGGCGACCACCTGAGGACCTGCCGTGTCCGGCTGTGGCAGGCAGCCGAGCACCTCCACGCCGCCTATCACGCGGCCCCGCAACGAGTCACCGGCCGCCTCCCCACGCGGGAGGCGTGCCGGGCCCGGCTTCCCGAGGGCGCACCCGACCTCACCGTGTGCCAGCGCCACCTGGCCACCGCCGCCCGCGTCCGCCGTGACCACACCCCGGCCGACCTGCGCGACCCGTTCACCGGCCTGATCCGCCACTGACCACCGGAGCACCACCGCCATGCCCAACCGAACCACCCGCGCAAGCGCCAGTCCGCTGTTCGTCCCCCGCAAGACCGACCGCCGCACGGCCCGCGCCGCACGCGACCAGTTCGCCGCCGCCCGCGACAAGGCCCGCCAGGCCGCCCGGCCCGAAACCCGCCGCACCACGACCGGCATCGATCCCGAGCTGCGTGCCACCTACCCGGCCTCCGGCCGCCCCGGGCCCGCCTCCGCCCGCGGCGGCCGGCTCAAGCTCCCCGCCCACCGGATGACCACCGCCACCGCGTCCGGCGCCTACCCCTTCCTCGCCGAGGGCGGCCTGGGCGCCCAGGGCATCTACGTGGGCCGCGACGTGCACGCGGAGGCCGCCTTCACCTACGACCCGTTCGCGCTGTACGGGCGGCTCGACGGATTCACGAACCCGAACATCCTGCTCGCCGGGGTCATCGGCATGGGCAAGTCCGCCCTGGCCAAGTCCCTCGCCGTACGCGCCGTCGCCTTCGGCTACCGCATCTACGTGCCGTGCGACCCCAAGGGCGAGTGGACCGTCGTCGCCCAGGCGCTGGGCGGGCAGACCATCGCCCTGGGTCCCGGCCTTCCCGGCCGGCTGAATCCGCTGGACGCCCCTGCCAGGCCGTACGGCGTAAGCGAGGACGACTGGGCGGGCGAGGTCCGCAAGCGGCGCCTGCTTCTCCTCGGCTCGCTCGCGAAGACGGTCCTGCGGCGCGACCTGCACCCGATGGAGCACACCGCGCTGGACGTGGCACTCGACCAGGCCGTCACGCACGCCGAAGCCGCCGGCACCACCCCGCTGCTCGGCGACGTCGCGTACGTGCTCGGCTCACCCGAGCGGCTCGACGCCGCACTGGGAGACCTCTCCGGGCGCCTGGGACGGGCCGCCGAGGACCTGGCCCACGCACTGCGGCGCCTCGTCCATGGCGACCTGGCCGGCATGTTCGACGCGCCGAGCACCGTGGCCTTCGACCCGGCCGCGCCGATGCTCTCCATCGACCTTTCCCGCCTCGGAGGCACCGGCGACGACACCGCACTCGTCCTCGCGATGACCTGTTCCTCCGCGTGGATGGAGTCCGCGCTCGCCGACCCCACCGGTGGACGGCGCTGGGTGATCTACGACGAGGCATGGCGCGTGATGCGGCACGTTGCCCTGCTGGAACGCATGCAGAGCCAGTGGAAGCTCAGCCGGGGCCTCGGCATCGCCAACATGATGGTCATCCACCGCCTCAGCGATCTGCTCACCGCGGGCGACGCCGGCTCCCGGGGGCGTGCCCTCGCCGAGGGACTGCTCACCGACTGCTCCACCCGGATCATCTACCGCCAGGAAGCCGACCAACTCGGCTCCGCCGCAGCCCTGCTGGGACTCACCGGCGTGGAGACCCAGGCCGTCTCCGCCCTCACCAAGGGGCGCGGCCTGTGGAAGGTCGCGGGCCGGTCGTTCATCACTCAACATCTGCTCCACCCGCACGAGCGCGAGCTGTTCGACACGGACGCCCGGATGCATACCTGAGCCGTCCGCTCCCGCTCACGCCCCGGGAGCCGGCACGCGCCGCCCCGGCTCCCCCTCGCCCGTCGTCACATCACGCCCTCCGCACAGAAAGCCGCCCCGCCATGCACCTGAAGCGCACCATCCGTCGCGGCCTGCGCCGCCTCGTCCAGCTCTACGCCGACGCCGCTCGCGCCCACACCGCACACGGCCATGCCTCCGTAACCCCCAGCCCGCGCGATCCCGTGGACGCGACACGGCGAGGGACCGACCGGCGCCCCGACGCGCACGACGAGAGCGAGACCCGCCATGGCTGAGCTGGCATGGATCACGCTGGGCAAGCACCCCCAACTCGGCCTCACCGCCTCCACCATCCACGACGACTTCGGCTCCGCGCACCGGCTGTTGCTCGATGCCGGCTTCTCCACCGGGCATCCCGACTTCGCCTATGTCCTCGGCGACAGCCGTCCGGACGAGGTCCGGGCGACACTTCAGCAGCTCTACAGCGCTGTGGCCAGCCACTACGTCGCCATCGACGACGCCTCGCTCGACGGCCCCATGCCCACCAACCCGGCGCCGCCCCGTGGTTCAGAGCCCGCGCGCCCTCCGACCCCGTCACCGCGCCGGCCGGACTCGCGGGCCGATCTCGCGGAGTTCGCCGAGGAACTGTCGGGCCGACTCCCCGGCTCCTGGACCTCCGCCGTCCACGAACACGTTGCAGAGGAAGGCCAGCTCCCGCTCAGCGAACGGGTATGGGATTACGGCCACGTCAGCTGGGCCCTCTCCGAATTCACCACACATCGAAGGGCCGTACTCGCCAGTGACTCTGGCATCGAGCCCCTGGTCACCGACCGCCCCCTGCGCAAGCACGAGTTCCTCGTCGCCGCGTTCGAGCCACGAGGCAGCGGGTTCGACACGACCACCAGGACACCCAACGGCATCGTCGTGAGCACGGACCCGGTGCGAGCGGCCTCCCGAGTGACAATCCG
This sequence comes from Streptomyces poriticola, assembly GCF_036689765.1. Taxonomy (NCBI): domain Bacteria; kingdom Bacillati; phylum Actinomycetota; class Actinomycetes; order Kitasatosporales; family Streptomycetaceae; genus Streptomyces; species Streptomyces poriticola. Next base: position 59,387 of record NZ_JBAGKH010000023.1, on the reverse strand, counting down.
CCTGCTGCCCCGGTACCAGGAGGCCGTCCACGAGACCCGGCTCAGCCAAGTCGCCAAGTCGGTGGCGGCCGGCCAGCACGTTCTGGCCGAATGGGACGCGGTCTCGGACAGCCTGTGCGATGCCGATCACTGGCCGCTCGACGAGCGGTACGGCCTGCGCCAACAGGTACGGGACGCGGAGATGTGGGCGCAGTTCGCTCCCTTCCTGGAGCACGGTCCCACCCTGGTCGCGCACGCCGAGGAAAAGCTTCCTCTCCTTGATCCCGCGGAGCGTGCGGCCGGGCGCTGGGCGTACCGGCTCCGTGCCTTGCGCGAGGCACTGGACGGCGGCGCCCGGGTGCAGGCCGAGTTCCAGGTGGTCGCCGAGGCGCTCCTGCCCGACCATCCTCGCTCGAAGGCGGTGTTCGCGGACGCCGTGGCCATGCGCAACGCCGAGGGCTGGCACTACTCCCTGACCTGGATGGACAACGCCGGCGTCCTCATCGACATCGCGCGCGCCGACAAGGCGCCGCCCGCGCCACTGACCCGACCGCTCCGTGCGCAGCCGGTCCGGTCGACACGCGCCGAGGCTGCCCTTTCCTGGTCACCACAGGCCGCTCGCCAGATCACCGCGGCGATCGAGAAGAACGCCGGTCCGTCGGCTCCCCGCTTCTTCAACTCCAGCAGGCCGCCGCGCTCACGCTGACGGCGCGTCGCTGGGGTTGTCTGCACGCGCGTTCCCTCGGGGACTGCCCAGCAGTCCGAGCGCGGTCAGCACAGTGACGCACAACGTCATCCAAGCGATGAACGCGCCGCCGCCGTACAGCACTGCGCCCGCAACCTGCGTTCCTGTCGCATGGGACAGAACACCCGTCAGCACAGCGATGAGCAGTGACGACATGAGCGACACGATCACGAGAAGCACCTGAACGGGGAATGTCAGCCTCACCAGTCGATCCCTTCACATGAGGGTGGTCGACCAGTCGGCAGGCAGCCTCAGCTCGACCACCGCTTTCGATGGCCTGCTGAGACTCCGCGACGATTAGAGACTCATCCGCGATCTGCTCCTGATCGAGGCTGGAACACCGTCCCCCAGTCGGACACGTCGCCGGTACTCCATGTAGCTCTCGACAGATCAATACAGAGCCTAGCGATGGCCGTTCATGGTCGCCATCGCTTTGGGCGCATTGGACTGATCGAACCATCCAGCGGGCTCGACCTACCGCGATTTCCCGGCCACACCAAATCCACCTTCCGGCCGCATCCTCGTCTCCGCACGGCCCCGACCTCTGCGAGGTGCATCTTCGTGGCGGAAACACGTCCGCACATCACCGTCGGCCATCACGACCAGTACGGCGTCGTGGCGGCGACATCGCACGACAACCACGTCGCCGAGCACATCCTGCGGCTCGTCGGCTTCGAGCGGCTGCCCGGCAGCACTCTGTACGGGCTGACCGATCCGCAGCGTGACCCCGTACGGCGCGGGGCGCAGGCGGTCCAGTCCCTGCGGGCCGCGCAGTACAGGGTCAACGCCGATGTCGCGTACGACCTCCAGCCCTATACCCGGCTCGGCACGGGCCGGGGCCTCCTGGAGCGGCTGGAGAAACCTTCCGCCTCAACGGTGACGCCTGCGGCCCAGCAGCGCAGGTCCCAGGCCGCCACCGCCAGCTCTCCGGCCCGTGCGGGTGCGCCGCCGGCGCGGCCCGCCGCCGCAGTCGAGTACCGCCCCGCCCCCTCCGCCCCGCAGCCGGTCCGCAGCCGCTAGACCGCACCCAACAAGGAGCCCACGCGATGACTCTGCAACTCGAACCGGACGTCGCCTTCGGGATGCACCCCGACTACGGGGTGGCCGCCGCCGTCGCGGATGACCGACCGTTCCTCGACGAGGTCCTGCGCAAGCACCACTTCCGCTACAGCGAGTACCTCGACGTCTACCTGCTGGCGGACAACACGCCCCACAACACGGCGGTACGGACCGTGGCCAGGGCGACCCGCGAATTCCAGGACGCCGGTCTCTCCGTCGCAGCCGACCCGAGGATCATGATTCCACCGCCGGTCCCGACTCCGGACGGAGTGCCTGCGCGGGCGACACGGCCCGGCCAGTCCCTGACCGCGCTGACCGGCGAACTGCACGAGCTGCGGCGCGCGGCGGATGTCTCCGAGGTCCTGGGCGAGATCCTCGACGAGCACCACGGCGTCGTGCTCGACCTGGAGGAGTTCATCGACACGGCCGCCGCCTGGTGCGAGCGGCTCGACACCCCCAATGGTCACGAGCTGGGCCTTCATCTGCGCAGCATCGCCCATCACGTCGCCTTCCTCGGTGACCAGTTCGTCGGCGCCCAGCTCGAACTGGCCGTCATGCCCGACGTAACCCCCGAGAACGCTCCACCCCTGGCCGAGGTACCGCTGCCCGAGCGGCAGGAATGGCTCCGGGTCACGCACACCGCGCGAGCGCGCGCCGCCATGGCGTCGTCCCCCAACCGCCCCGGCAACACCCTGAAACCGCAGGACGAGCCAGGGCCGCGGCTCCAGGCCGCGCCGTCCGCCCCGAGTCGTACGCGCTGATCCCCTTTCCCGACGTTCAAGGAGTCCGGCTCATGTCCGTGAAGAAGTTCTGGACCATCGACCACGCTTGCGGTCACACGGTGGAGGCTGATCTGTCCGACCGTCCGGCCGACCGGCGTGCCGGATACGCCCGCTGGCTCGCCGGCCGGGACTGCGCCGGCTGCTGGCGGGCCTCCCGCACGGATGCCACCGAGGCCACCACCGAGTGGCTCGCGAAGCGGAGGGCGACCGAGCAGGCCGAGGCCGAGACATGGTCTGCGCAGTACAGCATGCCCCCGCTGGACGGCACCGACCGCGCGGTCGCATGGGCCGCCCGCTGTCGCCACCAGCTCGTCGCCGCCGCGTACACCGCGCTCGTCGTCGAAGGAACCACGAGCGAGGCGGAGTGGGAGGCCATCGAGGACGCCGTACGACTGCTGACCCGCGCCGGCTGGTGGCTCGACCAGCGTGACGCCGACCCTGCGGACCTGCCCGAGCTGCTGGACGCCGCCTCCGCGAGCAACCGGCCGACCGAGAACCCCCACTTCTGAACGGACCACCCCCACGATGCCCACCCCGCCCGACGTCGTCATCACACGCCATCCGACCGGCAACGTCATCGTCGAAGGCGGAGACGAACTCGCCACCACTCTCCTCAAGCGCGCGGGCTTCGTCATCGAGACCAGGCCCCGGTCCTTCTGGTACCGCCTGCCCTGGGACATGGGCGAAGCCCGTGAGAACCAGATGGCCAGCCACGCAGCCCGCATGCTCACCGCCGTCGGCTACCGCGTCGAACTCGGCCCCGATCTGCACGCGGGCCCCCTCACCACGCCCTCCGATCCCCGGGGCACACGTGTCCACGGCCACCAGATCCTGCGGCTGACCGACGAGCTCAACAGCGCCGAGACATGCGCGACCGCGGCCAGCCTGACCGACCACGTCCTCGACCCCAACGACGGGGTCCTCGTCCGGCTCAGCGAGTTCTTCGAGGCCGCCGCTGAGCAGGCCAAGGCGTCCGAGACCGACGCCAGCTGGGACCTGTCCTACGACTTCGCGGAAGCCGCGGCAACGCTCACCTCTCTCGGCGAAGACCTGCACGGCGCCGCCGACCAGCTGCGGGCACTCGATCGGCCGGCGAAGCCGAGCTGGCAGGCGCGGGTCGCCAGCTACTACGCGACCGCCCCAGCCGCCCAGCGCACCGCGACGGCCGCCGTCCCGCCCGAGACGCCTGCTCCCGCTCCACCGCCCGCGTCCAGGCCGAACCGGACGCGCTGACCAAACCCCTTCATCAGAGAGGCCGTTGCGTGTCCTTCCTGCACGAAGAGTACGGAACCGACGCCGAGATCTACCGCAAGCCGTTCAGCAACGAGGTGATCGCCGACTGCGGCGACCCGCACGCTCACAAGGTGCTTGCCGCGTGCGGCTTCGTGAAGCAGACCGTCCCGCCGCACTACGTCTGGCACCAGCTCCCCGACGGACTGTCCCAGGAAGAACAAGCGCGGCGGGCCACGCGCGCCGCGTGCCTCCTGCGCGCACGGGGCTTCGACGCGAACGTCGCCGAGGACCTGGTCTCCGAGGAAGCCATCGCCACCGTACGCGACGAGGTCCGGCGGCACCGGATCAGCGGCGCGGCCTCGTCGTCCTCGCCGACCGCCGGCCCGGTCGCGCCACCGGCGCGCCTGGACGCCACGGCCTCGGCCGCGCCCGCGGCTTCCTCCACCTCCGCCCACCGCAGCCGTTAGGAGCCCCTCGTGATCACCAGTAGAACCCGCCGGCCCCAGCCCATCGCCCCTCTCGCACCACGTAACGGGACCGCACTTTGCGGCAACGTCACGCGCCGCTGCTCCTGCCGCAACCCCGAGACCGGCAAGAACTACGGCAAGTCGTGCCCCAAGCTCACCAACCGGCGCCACGAGTTGGCGAACCGGGCCGACGGCACCCGCCGGGAGTTCCGCCGGAGTGGCTTCGAGTCGTCCACCGAGGCCACCAAGGAACTGAACAAGGTCCGGGCCCTGCTCCCCGTCCCCGACGAGGACGACCCCGCCGGTCACCTCTCGATCAGCGACCTGCTGGAGGCCTGCGCCAAGAACAAGGAGCCGCTGCCGGACTACGCCGAGACGCGTCGGCGCTACGCCACCGGACAGAGCCTCCACTCCAAGATCACCGTCACGGACTGGCTCGACGAGTGGCTGGCAGGCAAGAAACGGCTGCGCTCCACATCCCTCAAGCGGTACGAGAGCGACGTACGCGTACACCTCAAGCCCCACCTGGGACACCTGCGGCTCGACCGACTCCGTGTCGCCGACCTGGACAAGATGTTCGAGGCCATCAACGACGCGAACGTCGAGATCATCGAACAGAACGCCCTGCGGCGAGCGGCCCTGAACGAGTTGAAGACCATTCCTTGGAAGGGCGCGGAGAACCGAGCCCGCCGCAAGTGGCTCAAGGCGTCCATCGGCGAGATGCCGCCCTTCCGCAAACCCACCCGCACCAACAGCCAGCACACCATCAAGCGCACCCTGCGGGCTGCCCTCAACACCGCGATCGCCCAGCAGGTCATCCCGCCCTTCAACCCCGCCGAGCATGTGGAGCTGAACCCGGCCTCGCGTGCGAAGGCCATGGTCTGGACCGCCGAGCGGGTGCGCCACTGGGAGCGGACCGGGGAGAAGCCCAGCCCCGTCATGGTCTGGACGCCGGAGCAGACCGGCGCCTTCCTCGACCAGGTCGCCACCCACCGCCTCTACACCCTCTGGCACCTGATCGCCTTCCGAGGGCTGCGACGTGGTGAGGCCTGCGGACTTCGGTGGATGGACGTCGATCTGACCCACCACTCCATGACCGTCGCCACCCAGCTCGTCCAGTCCGGCTGGCAGGTGCACGAGGCGGCCCCAAAGACCGACAGTGGCGAACGCCTGGTCGCTCTGGACGCCGAGTCGGTCGACTCGCTCCGCGAGCACCAGAAGCGCCAGCGCAAAGAGCAGGCCCGCTGGGGCTCGGCTTGGAAGACGACCGGCCGTGTCTTCACCGAGGACGACGGCGCCCTCCTCCACCCCGCCAAGGTCTCGCTCATGTTCACGCGCGAGCTCGAAGCCGCCGGCCTGCCCCCGGTCCGCCTTCACGACCTACGGCATGGTGCCGCGACGCTCGCGCTCGCCGCTGGAGTGGACATCAAGATCGTGTCGGAGATGCTCGGCCACTCTGACACCCACATCACCCGGGACATCTACCAGTCCGTCCTGGACGACCTCGCCCGCGAGGCCGCCGAGGCGGTCGTGAAACTCGTCCCCCGCCAACGACGCACTCGCACATCGCGGAAGGGCGAACAGCCGCACGAAGCGAAGGCGCGCACTGCCTGACGTCGCACCGGTGGGCGCCGTCATGCCCCGCCTCCTCAGTGATCTTCGCCAACGAGCGGGGCATGCACGTAGACCGGGTCGAAGCTTCCCCGTCTCGTCGCGTACGCACACGAGTAGTCCCGCGCTACTGCGGCGTTGGGCGCGAGGAGCACCCTGCTCTTGTTTCCGGTCACCACCGACCCCACAGAGGTCACGTTTCAGCCTTGGAACGGAGGCTTCCTCCGACAAACTAGGCAGTCAGCACCGGCGTGCGGCTACCGCGATGGCACCAGTGCGCCTACGACCCCACAAACCTGCGGATGGGGGAATGTCGCTGCCCCATCGCAACAGAGATCAGCCACCCTGCCCAAAGGCCCACATCGCGTTCGCAACCTCACGACTGGTGACGTGCGAAAGGGGCGCCGGTTTCCGGCCGTTCCGGGGACTGGTCGAGACCTGTCTCAACTATCGTCACTTTCACACCAATCGGTACGTCGCGCCTGCGGCTGGCGCGAATTGCGGTTCTACCTGTGCCACGTGAGCGGTTGTGTTCTTCCTGCACCACTGACGATCAGTTCTGACCCACATCCCAGAGGGGGGAACATCTCGTGTTACGTGGCAACTTCGGCCGCAAGGTGGCGGCGCTCGGTATCGGCGCCGCCGCACTCACCAGCCTCGTGGCCGCCGCGCCGGCCCAGGCCGCGGCCACCGGTGCGAACGCGGTGTACGCGGACTGCGCCGTGGGCAGTTACGGCAAGAACAGCGACGGCGTGTGGATCTCCTGCGGCGACGTCGTGGGCGGCGAGGCCCGTGGCCGCGCCGACTGCGCCGGCGCCCCGGACATCTACACCGCCTGGGTCACCGGCTGGAAGTACGCGCAGAACGGCTTCTGCTGGTTCAGCATGCGCGGCGCCATCATGGAGACCCGCGCGTTCTGACCGGCGGTGACATCGGTGGACACCGCGGAGTGATCCGCGGGGCGACGACGAGATCGTGAGAGAGGTTGTTCCCGGAAGATGCGCACCGCGGTTTCCACCACACCTGGAGCCGGAGGACCGGATGAACCGGTCCTCCGGCTCGAAGGCGTCCACAAGATCTACGGCACCGGCGAGACACGGCATGTGGCTCTGGACGGGGTCACGGTCGACTTCCATCCGGCGAGACTTACCGCTCTGGTCGGCCACAGCGGCTCGGGCAAGTCGACGCTGCTGAACGTGTCCGGCGGTCTGGAGCAGGCCACCTCCGGGACGATCACCCTGGCCGGGCACGTGCTGACGAAGATGGGGCCCGCCGAGCTGACCCGGACGCGGGCGAGCCTGGTGTCCTACGTCTTCCAGGAGTACAACCTGATCCGCACCATGACGGTGCTGGAGAACGTGTGCTTACCCCTGGAGCTGTCCGGAAGGGCGCGGGCGGAGGCCCGTCGCCGCGCGGCGACGGCGCTGGAGAGAACCGGAGTCCCCCGGCACACCCGCAAGTTCCCCGACCAGCTCTCCGGCGGCGAACAGCAGCGCGTCGCCATCGCCCGCGCGATCGCCGACCAGCGCCCACTCATCCTGGCCGACGAGCCCACCGGGGCACTGGACTCCGCCAACGGCGAGCGCGTCGTCGAGCTGCTGCGCGAGGTCGCGGCGGGCGGGGTGGCCTGCGTGATCGCGACGCACAATCCCGAGGTCACCGCGGCGGCCGACCACATCGTCCGTATCCAGGACGGCCGCGTCGTGGAAGGTGGCGCGTGAACCGCAACCGCCGCCTCGCCTGGACCCTCGGCTGGCGTCTCGCGAGCCGCAGCCGACTGCGCACGCTGCTGGTATGCCTCGCCATCGCACTGCCCGTCGCCGCCGGCACAGGCGTCGCCGCCGTGACCGCCACCGCCCGCGTCTCGACGCCGGAGGCCGAGGCAGCCGCGTTCGGCTCCGCGGACGGACGCCTCACCACCCTGTCCGGCGAGCGGAACCCGGACACGACCGCTCCTGCACGGCTCGCCGAACAGCTCAAGCCTTCACTCCCCGACAACACGCGTCTCTCCTATGACATCGACGTCCTCGGGCTCACCATCCGGGGCCCGGAGGGACTGCAGAGCACCGTCGACGGAAGGGCGGTCAACCTGGCTGATCCCCTGACCGACGGCCTCTACCGCGTCGATCACGGTGCCCCGTCCTCTGAGGACGGCACGATCGTGCTGTCATCCGCTCTGGCGGACGCGGTCGGGATCACCAAGACCGGCCAGAGCGTCTCCATCGGCAGCGGGCAGTTCACCGTGTCAGCCCTGGTCTCCGACCGGTTCGACCTCGGACACCGGCTGTTCGCCCTCCCTCCGGGCGGGCCGAAGGCGACCACGGCACTGGCCTCGGCGAAGGACTTGGGCAGCCCCCGGTGGTTCGTCACGTGGCCGCCGGGAGCGGACCTGCCCGCCGCGTCCGGGAAGCTGAAGAGCGCCGGATACGCGTACGTGCCGAGCAGCCAGGCCGCCGCGATCTCCGAGCAGGGCGAAGCCATGGACTCCACCGCCCTGCTGGTCGGGCTCGGTCTGCTGGCCGAGACCGTCCTGCTGGTGACCGCCGCCTTCGCCGTGGTCGTACGCAGCCAGCGCCGGCACATGGGGCTGCTCGCCGCCCTCGGCGCCCCCACGCAGGTGACGGCTTCCTTCCTCCGTACGCACGCACTGTGCGTGGCAGTGATCGGCTCCGGGGCGGGCATCGTCGCGGGTCAGGTCGTGGCGCGGGTGGCCGCGCCGGTTCTGGCTGAACGCGCGGGCGCGGACTGGGGGCCGGTGGACGGCGCCTGGACCACCTCGCTGGTGCTCGCCGCCGTCGCCGTGGCCGTCACCGTCCTCGCCTCCGTACTGCCGTCGCGCGCGGCCCTGCGCGAGGACCCCACCGCCCTGCTCAAGGCGGTCCCTCCGGTCCACAGCACCCGGCAACTCCGCCTGCGGACCGCCGCCGCCGGGACTCTGGTGGCCGCGACCGTCGCCGGCCTCGCCGCCGTCGTGATCAACGCAGGGGCACTCACGGCAGTCCTGGGAGTCATCGTGTTCGCCGCCGGGATCACGGCGACCGCCCTGGTGCTGTCCTCCCTCGCCGCCCGGAAGACGAACACCGCCTACCTGCCGCTGCCGACCGTGCTCCGGTCGGCCCTGCGCTCCCTGCTCGCCTTCCCGGTCCGCGCCATCACGACGGTGATCGCACTCGGGGTGGTCGCCGCCGTGTCCACCACGGTTCTCATCGCCTCCGCCTCGGTGGCCCACAAACAGCGCGAGGACTATCTGCCGGAGCTGCCCGACACCTCGGCGCTGATCGTCTCCTCCCGGCCGCTGACCACCACCGAGCGGGGCACCCTGCGCAGTTCCACCGGAGCCTCCGAGGTGTCCACGGGCTACCAGCGGGCCGCGATCGCGCGCGACGGCAAGCAACTCCCCGTCTCGCCTCGCACTGACTTTCTCGACTGCATCGACGACCGGGGCCTGCTGAAGTACGGCAACAACGACTGGCAGCCCTGCTACCTGGCGTCGAAGTCCCACATCCCCTTCCCCGCGGTCGGCATCGCCGACACCCAGGGCGCCGAGGCCCTGGCCGGCGCGATGACGGACGAACAGCGACAGCGCTACGAGAGCGGCCAGGCCGCCGTGGCCGTCACGCCCGTGGGACTGACGAGCGAGGTCTCGCTCGTGGCCATGGGACGAAAGCCGGACGGCTTCGTCCTGGAGAACACCGCGACCCTCCCCCTCATCCGCCCAAGCGCCGCCCGTGAGACCGAGTACCAGCAACTGCCCGCCGTCCTCGTCAGCCAGGCTGGGGCCCGGAAGTCGGGCATCATCCCCGTCGGCTCCCCGACGTACCTGCTCAACGCCGACAGCAAGCCCGCCCAGCAGGACGTCCTGCGCGCCCTGCCCGTCGACGCCCAGGCGGACTCGACCGTCACCATCGAATCCGGGCCTTCGGTCGTCGGCGCGGTGGCACGACTCCAGCCGGCCGTGGCCGCCATCTCCGTACTCACCACGATGCTGATCGTCGCCGCCATGGTCAGCCTCTGGACCTCCGACCTCAAGGGCGAATACCAGATGCTCGGCGCCGTAGGCGCCACCACCTGGTGGCGTCGGCGCCTGGCGTCCTCCATGTCCGGACTTCTGATCGTCATCAGCTGCGTCGCCGGCACCCTGTGGGGCATCGCCGCCTCGGTGGCCTTCCTGACCGGCATGGACACCGACATCGCCGTCCCCGCCGGGTGGCTGGCCGTCACTGTGCTCGCCGCCGTGATCACCGCGGCCGTCATGGGCGGGACCCTCGTACCCCGCCAGGCCCGCGCGCAACGCCAAGCCTGAGCGGTCAGCGTACGAACCCGTCGGTCCCTGTCCCACGGAGCCCCCGGGCCTGGTGCGTGACGAAGCGATAGGGGAGGGCCACCCAACATCGCGCCCGCTCAACACAATGCCCCCTTCCTCAAGGTGACGTCACCAAGGAAGGGGGCTTAACCGTAGGCCGCGTGGGACTCGAACCCACAACCAACAGATTAAAAGTCTGCTGCTCTGACCAATTGAGCTAGCGGCCCGCGCGCCCCAGCATAGCCGTACGGTCGGGCCGCCCTCACTGCCTTATCTACGATGCCGCGAGCCGCGCCCTGCTCCTCGCCCAGATCAGCTGTTGTCGGAGCTCCACAACGGGAACGGAACCAGCCAACTTGAGCGGCGACCGAGTCGACTGCGCTCGTCCCATCCGGCCGCGCGCCCCCTCTGCGCAACCTCTGTCCGAATGCGCTCCCCTCGCGCTCCCCTGATCTTCGAGCGCTCGGCGCGGTGATCAGACAGAGCCTAGGCGTTCCCGCTTAGCAGCAGGTCAGATGGGGTTTCAGCGCGACTCGGCGGTAGCTCGGCGGTCCGGTCGCCCGGTGCACCCAATGGATTAAAAGTCCACTGCTCTGCCAATTGAGCTAAGGGCCCAGGCGGTGTTGCGCGATGTTGCTCCCCCGAGCATAGCCGGACGTGGCCGCGTCTCCGATCGGGTATCGGGGACACGGCCACGTCGGCACGGGTCAGCGGGTGCCCGCCGGGGCGGGGTCAGCCGTTGCGCTTCCAGCGCGGCTTGTCGTCGCGCCGGCCGAAGGAGGAGCCGCGGTGGTCGTCGCGGCGACCGTACGGGCGGTCGTGGCCGCCGGAGCGGAAGCCGGGGCGGTCGCCCTGGCGGTCGCGGTTGAACGGGCGGTCGCTGCCACGGTGCCCGCCGCGGTCGTCACGGCGGAAGCCACCGCGGTCACCGCGGTCGCGCCGGTCGTCACGGCGGAAACCGCCACGGTCGTCACGCCGGTCGTCACGGCGGTCGAAGGAACGGCCACCACGGTCGCCCCGGTCGTCACGGCGGAAGCCACCGCGGTCACCGCGGTCGCCTCGGTCGTCACGGCGGAAACCGCCACGGTCGTCACGCCGGTCGTCACGGCGGTCGAAGGAACGGCCACCACGGTCACCACGGTCGCCCCGGTCGTCACGGCGGAAACCGCCACGGTCGTCACGGCGCTCGAAGCCACGGTTCCGGTCGCGGTCCCGATCGCGGTCCCGATCGCGGTCGCGGTCCCGATCGCGGGTGAAGTTCCCGCGGTCGTCGCGGCGGTCGTAGGAACGGCCGCCGCGGTCACGGTCGAAGTTGCGGTCGCGGTCGAAGGAACGCCCGGCCCGCTCGGTCTTCTCCACGTCCCGCGGGCCCGGCTGCTCCGGCACCGAGATCTCCGCCTCGGCGACCACGGCCTCGGCCGCGACCGCCTCGGCGAGCACCGCCGCGGGGTCCTCACCGCGCTCCCGCGCCACCTTGGCCAGCAGCCGGTCCGCGTCCTCGCGCAGCTCGGCCGCACGGCGCTGGGCCCGCTCCAGCTCCTTGGTGAGCTGGGCGACCTCCCGCTCGGCCTGCTGGGCCGCGTTGCCCGCGGACTCGGCCTGGACCTCGGTCATCGAACGGGCGCCGGTGATCTCGGCGACCTCCGGGTCGAAGGCCGCGCCGCCCTGGATGATGTGGCGCGAGGCATCGACGCCCGCGTCCTCCATCAGCCGGAAGATCTGGCGCCGCTGGTGCGGCAGGGACAGGGAGACGACCGTGCCGGTGCGGCCGGCGCGGGCGGTGCGGCCGGCGCGGTGCAGGTAGTCCTTGTGGTCACCGGCCGGGTCCACGTTCAGCACCAGGTCGATGCCGTCGACGTGGATACCGCGCGCGGCGACGTCGGTGGCGACCAGGACATTGACGTACCCGTCCTTGAAGTCGGCCAGGGTCCGGGTGCGGGCACCCTGGGTCATGCCGCCGTGCAGGGCGTCGGCCTTGGCCCCGGCCTCGCGCAGCTGGTCGGCGACGCGGTCGGCGCCGAGCTGGGTTCGGACGAAGACGATGGTGCGGCCCTTGCGGGAGGCGATGGCCGCGGTGACCGGCGCCTTGTCCTTGGGCTTCACGACCAGGATGTGGTGCGACATGGTGGTCACCGCGCCCTGGGCGGCGTCGACCTCGTGGCTGACCGGGTCGTTCAGGTACCGGTCGACGAGGGTCTTGATCTCGTTCTCCATGGTCGCGGAGAACAGCATCCGCTGGCCGCCCGCCGGCACCTGGTCCAGCAGCTCGGTGACCTCGGGCAGGAAGCCCAGGTCGGACATCTGGTCGGCCTCGTCGAGGACCGCGATCTGCACGTCGTCCAGCGAGCAGGCGCCGCGGTTGATGATGTCGCGCAGTCGGCCCGGGGTGGCGACGAGGATGTCGACGCCCTTCTCCAGGGCGTAGATCTGGTTGCCCATCGAGGTGCCGCCGCAGACCACCTTCATCCGCAGGCCGAGCACGTCGCCGTACGGCTGGAGGGCGTCCGCGACCTGCATGGCGAGCTCGCGGGTGGGGGTGAGGATGACGGCGCGGGGCCGCTTCCTCTCGGTACGGCCGCCGGCCAGCGTGGCCAGGGTCGGCAGGCCGAAGGAGAGGGTCTTGCCGGAGCCGGTGCGGCCGCGGCCGAGGATGTCCCTGCCGGCCAGGGCGTCCGGGATGGTCGCGGCCTGGATCGGGAAGGGGGTGGTCACGCCGTTCTGCGCGAGCTTGCGGACGACGCCCTCGGGCAGGCCCAGGTCGGCGAAGGTGACCTCGGGAGCCTCGGCACCGTCCTCGGCACCGGCCGCGGGGGCCTCGGAGGCCGCGGCGCTCTCCGTGCGCTCCGCGCTCTCGGCGCGCTCGGTGCTCTCGACGTGCCCGGCGTTCTCGTCGCGCTCGGCGTTCTCGTCGCGCTCGGCGTTCTCGGGCACGACGACGTGATCAGTACTGGCAATGGACATGCGAATGCGAAACCTTCCGGAGTCTCGTCGGCACGCGCCCGTCAACTCCGTGATTCGCAGTTCGCAAATACGACCGCCTCGATGCGGTCCGCCACGGCAAGGGAGAGTACGCGCCACACGGCGCGCTCTGCATTGGCGCCGGGCAAATGGGATCAAACGATCTGCCACCATACGCACTCCCTGCCCCCCAATGCAAACCGAGCCTGCTCACCCCGGGGCCACCCGCCCCACCGACCCCGTCCGCCGCCCGCCCGAGGCCCGGGCGGGGCCCTGCCGGGCCACTAGACCGGCGCCCCGGCCTCCGGCGCCGGTTCGCGCTGGGCCAGCTGCGGTCCCGGCGGCTGGTGCGCCGAGGACGACGGCTCGGCCTCCGTCGGCTCCGGCGTCGGGGAGGCCGGCGGTTCGCCGCTAGGGGTCGGCTCGGGCGGTTCCGTGTCCGTGGGGTCCGGCGGGCCCGTGCGCGGGGGTGTCGGCCGGGGCGGACCGTCCTTCGGCGGGGCGGGCCCGTCCGGGTCGGCCGGCGGCGAGGCCGGCCCCGAGGGACCGTCGTTCCCGTCCGCCCCCTCACCCGCGTCCTCGCCCTCCCCCTTCTCCTTCTCCCCGTCGCCATCCTTCTCCTCGCCCTTTCCGTCCCTGCCGTCCCCGCCGGACCGGCCGTCGGCCGCCGCCGCGCCGTGCCCGCGCCCGATGCCCGGGATCTGGGAACCGCCGTCCGGCTCCTCGCCGCCCCGTTCACCGGCGGACCGCGACGGCTTCGCACCCCCGCCGGAGGCGTCGTCGCCCACGCTCACACAGCCGGCGGCTGCGGCGAGGGCCAGGGCCGTGACGGCCAGACGGACGGGTACGTACAAGGGGCGCACGGGCAGCCACCTCCGGGGTTGACGGGGTCGCCGTGACCAACTCCCGTCCCCCACAAGAGGACACGCGCCCCGTTCCGCCGGTCCGGCAGCCGGGACCGAGGTCCCTCACCCGTACCCGAGCGCGTGCAGCCGGGCGTCGTCGATCCCGAAATGGTGGGCGATCTCGTGCACCACGGTCACCTCGGTCTCGGCGACGACCTCGTCCCGGGACCCGCACATCCGCAGCGTCGGCCCCCGGTAGATGGTGATCCGGTCCGGCAGCACACCCGCGTACCACTCCCCGCGCTCCGTCAGCGGCGTCCCCTCGTAGATCCCGAGCAGCTCGGGATCGTCCGCCGGGGGCTCGTCCTCGACGAACACCGCGACGTTGTCCATCAGCCGCGTCAGCTCCGGCGGGATCCGGTCCAGCGCCTCGGCGACCAGTTCCTCGAACTCCTCGCGTGTCATTTCCAGCACACCGCCATTGTCCGGCACACCGCCGACAGCGGGAGCGCCGCGCGCCGAGCGCATATCCAGCCGCACACATGGGCATACGGGACCAATGGCCCGCGTCTTCGCCGCAGCCCTGCAGGCCCTCGGCCGCGCCCTGAGGGCACCCAGCACCCTCGCCCGCCGCCGCACCCGGTCCGCCGCGCCGCCCGCCACCACCGCCGCCGAACTCGCCGCCCGACCGCACCCGCTCGCCGGCGCCCTGGGCCTCGTGCTCGTCGTGGTGCTGGGCGCCTGGCTGGGCCTGCTGATCGTGGGCAACGTACGCGTCCCCGTCGGTCCGATGGACACGACGATGACCCTGCGGCCCTCCCTGGCCGGCGGCACCAAGATCAATGTGTCGCCGCTCGGCGCCCTCCACCTCGACAGCCACGTGGCACCGGTACGTCTGGACGTGAACGTCGACCAGCTCGACCCCGAACGCGCCCAGGCCCTCGTCGACCGCCCCGAGCGCCTCTCGGGCCTGCAGGACGAGGTCACCCAGGACGTCAGCCGCGGCACCCGGGACCTCGCCGTCCGCTCCGGCGTCGCCGTCATCACCGGCGCCACCGCCCTCGGCCTGATCGTGTACCGCCGCGCCCGCCCCGCCCTCGCGGCCGGCGGCCTCGCCCTCACCCTCCTGGCTGCCTCCGGCAGCACCGCGTACGCGACCTGGAACCCGGACTCGGTGCTGGAACCGAGGTTCTCCGGCCTGCTGACCTCCGCGCCCTCCCTGGTGGGCGACGCCCGCAGCATCGTCACCGAGTTCGACGTCTACCAGCAGGAGCTGGCCCGGCTGGTGACCAATGTGACCAAGCTCTACGACGCCACCTCCACGCTGCCCGTCTACCGGCCCGACCCCACCACCATCCGGGTACTGCATGTGTCCGACATCCACCTCAACCCGGCCAGCTGGAAGATCATCGCCTCGCTGGTGGAGCAGTACGAGGTGAACGTGATCGTCGACACCGGCGACACCATGGACCACGGCTCCACCGCCGAGAACGGCTTCCTGGACCCGATCGAGGACCTCGGCGCCCCCTACGTCTGGGTCCGCGGCAACCACGACTCCATGATCACCCAGCAGTACATCGAGGATCTGCGGAACACCCACGTCCTGGACGACGGCCGCGCGGTCACCGTCGGGGGCCTGCGCTTCGCCGGCATCGGCGACCCCCAGTTCACCCCGGACCGCACGCGCCTGGCGGGAGCCGAGGCCTCCCAGGAGCTGGCCGGCGCCCGCCTCGCCTCGGCCCTGCGCGACCAGCGCGCCGCGGGCACACCGGTGGACGTCGCCATGGCCCACGAACCCTCGGCCGCCCGCGAGGTGGACGGCGAGGTGCCGCTGGTGCTGGCCGGGCATCTCCACCGCAGCGACATGGAGGTCATGGAGTACGGCACCCGGCTGCGCATCGAGGGCTCGACCGGGGGCAGCGGGCTGCGCGCGGTCGAGGGCGAGTACCCCGACCCGATCCAGGCCTCGATCCTCTACTTCGACCGGGACAGCCGCCGGCTCCAGGCCTGGGACGAGATCGAACTCGGCGGCCTGGGCCTGACCACGGCCGAGGTCAGCCGCCATCTCCCGAAGGAGAACCAGCCCGGGGCCTCCCCGTCACCACCCCCGACGCCCGCACTCTCCCCCACCCCGTCCCCCACGGCGGCCACCACCCCTCCCGCGTCGCCCGTCCCGCCCCGGAACACCCCCTCGCCGACCGCTCCGTAAACCGTTTTGGCGATACCTCCCGCCATCCCATATGCTTCTCACGTCCCCGACGCGCTGAGAAGCGCCCAGGCGGGCCG
Organism: Streptomyces poriticola; assembly: GCF_036689765.1. Lineage (NCBI taxonomy): Bacteria > Bacillati > Actinomycetota > Actinomycetes > Kitasatosporales > Streptomycetaceae > Streptomyces > Streptomyces poriticola. Next base: position 43,119 of record NZ_JBAGKH010000023.1, on the reverse strand, counting down.
ATAGCCCTCATCGTCTAGCGGCCTAGGACGCCGCCCTTTCAAGGCGGTAGCACGGGTTCGAATCCCGTTGGGGGCACGCAGTACGGTGTGCGACACTGAGTTCGCTGGTTCGCACATTCCCACATGGTCCTGTGGAGCAGTTTGGAGTGCTCGCCACCCTGTCAAGGTGGAGGCCGCGGGTTCAAATCCCGTCAGGACCGCTGAGGTTTCACATGAAACCTCGTGGCTGGGTAGCTCAGTTGGTACGAGCGTCCGCCTGAAAAGCGGAAGGTCGCCGGTTCGACCCCGGCCCCAGCCACCACAGCCCGTCAGGGTGGACAGCCTCACCGAAGCTCTTCGGTGAGGCTGTCCTGTTTCTGTCGTCAGGCATGCCCGAGCAGCCCGGTCAGACCGCGATCGGCACCGGGTGGATCTCGTCGGGCGCCCCGCCACCGATCCGCTCGTGGATACGGGTGACCGCCTGGGACGACGGCGCCTCGGAGAGGCAGTAGACCGTGCCGGACTCCGGGTCCGCCCAGGTGTGCTCGAACTGCACCCCTTCCTCCTGTGCCATGGCGACCGCGGCGTCGTGCATCTGGCGCAGTTGATCTGCGGTGACGCCCTGCGCATCGTGGTGAACATCCATGTAGCGGGTCATGACCGCACCCCTTTCCTCGCGATCACTCGGGTCTCTCCTTCCATGCTGCGCCCGCGGCGGCTGCCCTGGCGACTGCTCGGCCGGGGTCACGGGAAGCCCGAGTGCGGTACGGCGCGGCGCGGCGCAGGTCCGGGCTGCCGGGCGTCGCTACCGGCGGGTGCAAAAGTGTTCGCCAGGAAATTGAACGGGATGAGATCCTGGACTCCGTATGTCTACGCACCCCGCCCCCGCCCTGAGCGCCCTCGCCCCCCGGCTGACCGAGCTGTCGCTGCGTGATGCGCACCGGCTCGGGCGCAGGCTGGAGGGTGCGCGGAAGATCCGCAAGCCCGAGGCCCGGGCCGCCGTTCTCGCCGAGATCGAGGCGGAGGTCGACCGGGCCGAGCAGCGCGTCACCGAGCGTCGTGCCCGTGTGCCCGCCGTCACGTACCCCGAGATGCTGCCGGTCAGCCAGAAGCGGGACGAGATCGCGGACGCCATCCGCGATCACCAGGTCGTGATCGTCGCCGGTGAGACCGGCTCCGGGAAGACGACGCAGATCCCCAAGATCTGTCTCGACCTCGGGCGCGGTGTGCGCGGCATGATCGGGCACACCCAGCCGCGGCGGATCGCCGCCCGTACCGTCGCCGAGCGGGTCGCCGACGAGCTGGACACCCCGCTGGGGGAGGCCGTGGGCTGGAAGGTGCGGTTCACCGACCAGGTCGACCCGGAGGGCACCTTCGTCAAGCTGATGACGGACGGCATCCTGCTCGCCGAGATCCAGACCGACCGTGAGCTCCGCGCCTACGACACGATCATCATCGACGAGGCCCACGAGCGTTCCCTCAACATCGACTTCCTGCTCGGGTACCTGGCGCAGCTGCTGCCGAAGCGGCCCGACCTCAAGGTCGTGATCACCTCCGCGACCATCGACCCCGAGCGGTTCTCCCGGCACTTCGGTGACGCCCCGATCGTCGAGGTCAGCGGCCGGACGTATCCGGTGGAGGTGCGCTATCGGCCCCTCCTCGAGGAGGACGGGGACGACGCCGACCGGGACCAGATCACCGCGATCACCGATGCGGTCGAGGAGCTGATGGGCGAGGGCAGGGGCGACATCCTCGTCTTCCTCTCCGGGGAGCGGGAGATCCGGGACACCGCGGACGCGCTGGAGAAGAAGTACACCCGCGCCGGAGGCGCCGACTGGCAGCGCACGGAGGTGCTGCCGCTCTATGCCCGGCTCTCGCACGCCGAGCAGCACCGGGTGTTCCAGCCGCACACCGGGCGCAGGATCGTTCTGGCGACCAACGTCGCCGAGACCTCGCTGACCGTCCCCGGCATCAAGTACGTCATCGACCCCGGCTTCGCCCGGATCTCCCGCTACAGCCATCGCACGAAGGTGCAGCGGCTGCCGATCGAGCCGATCTCGCAGGCCAGCGCCAACCAGCGCAAGGGCCGCTGCGGCCGTACGTCGGACGGTGTCTGCATCCGGCTGTACAGCGAGGACGACTTCGAGGCCCGTCCGGAGTTCACCGACGCCGAGATCCTGCGGACCAACCTGGCCTCGGTCATCCTGCAGATGACCGCCGCCGGCCTGGGCGACATCGAGAAGTTCCCGTTCATCGACCCGCCGGACCACCGCAACATCCGGGACGGCGTCCAGCTGCTGCAGGAGCTCGGCGCCCTCGACCCGGCGCAGAAGGACGTCCGCAAGCGGCTCACCCAGACCGGTCGCAAGCTGGCCCAGCTGCCCGTCGACCCCCGGCTGGCCCGGATGGTGCTGGAGGCCGACCGGAACGGCTGTGTGCGCGAGGTGATGGTCATAGCCGCCGCGCTGTCGATCCAGGACCCGCGCGAGCGCCCCGCCGACAAACAGACCCAGGCCGACCAGCAGCACGCCCGCTTCAAGGACGAGACCAGCGACTTCCTGGCCTTCCTCAATCTGTGGCGGTATGTCCGCGACCAGCAGCGCGAGCGCGGCTCCTCGTCCTTCCGGCGGATGTGCAAGCAGGAGTACCTGAACTTCCTGCGGATCCGCGAGTGGCAGGACATCTACACCCAGCTGCGCACCGTGGCCAAGCAGATGGGCATCCATCTCAACGACCAGGACGCCCCCGCCGACCGCATCCACGTCTCGCTCCTGGCCGGGCTGCTCTCCCACGTCGGGATGAAGGACGTCAAGGACGGCAACAAGAACGACTACCTCGGGGCCCGGAACGCCAAGTTCGCGATCTTCCCCGGGTCGGCGCTGTTCAAGAAGCCGCCGCGGTTCGTGATGTCGGCGGAGCTGGTGGAGACGTCCCGGCTGTGGGCGCGGGTCAACGCGAAGATCGAGCCCGAGTGGGTCGAGCCGCTGGCCGGGCATCTGATCAAGCGCACCTACAGCGAGCCGCACTGGGAGAAGGACCAGGCGGCCGTGATGGCGTACGAGAAGGTCACGCTGTACGGGGTGCCGGTCGTCGCCCAGCGCAAGGTCAACTACGGGCGGATCGACCCGGAGGTCAGCCGCGAGCTGTTCATCCGCAACGCACTGGTCGAGGGCGACTGGCGCACGCACCACAAGTTCTTCGCCGACAACCGCAGGCTGCTGACCGAGGTGGAGGAGCTGGAGCACCGGGCGCGGCGCCGGGACATCCTGGTCGACGACGAGACCCTGTTCGACTTCTACGACCAGCGGGTACCCGAACATGTCGTCTCCGGGGCCCACTTCGACTCCTGGTGGAAGCGCAAGCGGCACGAGCAGCCCGGGTTCCTCGACTTCGAGCGCGAGATGCTCATCAACGAGAAGGCGGGCGCGGTCACCAAGGACGACTATCCGGACTCCTGGCGGCAGGGTGATCTGAAGTTCCGGGTGACCTACCAGTTCGAGCCGGGCGCGGATGCGGACGGGGTGACCGTGCACATCCCGCTGCAGGTGCTCAACCAGGCCGTGGACGAGGGCTTCGACTGGCAGATCCCGGGCCTTCGGGAAGAGGTCGTCACCGAGCTGATCCGGTCGCTGCCCAAGCCGATCCGCCGCAACTACGTGCCGGCGCCGAACTATGCGCAGGCGTTCCTGGACCGGGCGGTCCCGCTCCAGGAGCCGCTGACGGTGACGATGGCGCGCGAGCTGAAGCGGATGGTCGGGGTGCCCTTCGAGGCGGAGGACTTCGACTGGGCCAAGGTCCCCGACCATCTGAAGATCACGTTCCGGATCGTTGACGAGCGGCGCCGGAAGCTGGCCGAGGACAAGGACCTGGAGGCGCTGAAGCTCCGGCTGAGGCCGAAAGCGCGCAAGGCGCTGTCCCAGGCCGCGGCGGCCACCGCGTCCCGGCAGGGCGGGGAGTCGCTGGAGCGTACGGGTCTGACCGACTGGACGATCGGCACGCTCACCCGCGTGTTCGAGACCCGCCGCGCCGGTCAGCCGGTCAAGGCGTACCCGGCCCTGGTCGACGACGGCGACACCGTCTCCGTACGTCTCTTCGACACCGAGGCCGAGCAGGCGCAGGCGATGTGGCGGGGCACACGCCGGCTGATCCTGCGCACCGTCCCGGTCAGCCCGGCGAAGTACGCGAGCGACCATCTGAGCAACCAGCAGAAGCTCGGCCTGTCGGCGAACCCGCACGGTTCGGTCCAGGCCCTGTTCGACGACTGCGCGATGGCGGCGGCGGACCGGCTGATCGCGGACTTCGGCGGCCCGGCGTGGGACGAGGAGTCGTACCGCAAGCTGTACGACAAGGTGCGCGCGGAGATCGTGGACACCACCGTCCGCACGGTGGGCCAGGTGCAGCAGGTGCTGGCCGCCTGGCAGGCCTGTGAGCGGCGTCTGAAGGGCGTTCGCAGCCCCGCGCTGCTGCCGAACCTGCAGGACGTCCGCAAGCAGCTGGACGGGCTGGTGAAGCCCGGTTTCGTGACGTCGGCGGGGGTGCGGCGGCTGCCGGACCTGATGCGCTATCTGATCGCCGCGGACCGGCGGCTGCAGCAGATGCCGGCCAACGTGCAGCGGGACACCACGCGCATGGAGAAGGTCCACGAGATGCAGGACGAGTACGCGTGGCTGCTGGAGCAGATGCCGCAGGGCCGGCCGGTGCCGCAGCAGGTCCTGGACATCCGCTGGATGCTCGAGGAGCTCCGGGTCAGCTACTTCGCCCATGCGCTGGGCACCGCGTACCCCGTCTCCGACAAGCGGATCGTGAAGGCGATCGACGCGGCGATTCCGTGACGGCCCGTGCCCGGAGGGTGAGTTCGCCAGGGGGCTCACCCTCCTGTAGAGTCTCTTCTCGCAGCGCAGAGCAGCAAAGCGCCGCAAAACCTGGTCCTGTGGAGCAGTTTGGAGTGCTCGCCACCCTGTCAAGGTGGAGGCCGCGGGTTCAAATCCCGTCAGGACCGCAGATGATCACGAGGCCCGTTGCCCAGGCAGCGGGCCTCAGTCATGTGGTCGGGACCGCATCGAAGGGCCCGCTCCAGGGAGCGGGCGCTTTCCCCTGGCCCGGGTCGCGGAATCCGGGCTCCCGCACGTGCGCGCTCCTGGCGCGTCCTCCACCGCTCCCCTCCGCCCGGCCTTGACGGCGTCACATTCGCTCGGTACTCCGGAAGCAGGATCCCGCTTCCCCTGCGGGCCGGTGGAGGTGGCGTATGGCGGCATCGGCGAGGCACGAGACGCGGGCGCTGCTCCGCGCGCATCTGTCGGCCGCGTCGTCCTACCGCCACGTGACGCGTCACTGCCCGATCTGCCACCGCCTGCTGCGGCTGGCGCTGGACGCTCCCGCGGCACAGTCACCGAAGGGCCGTCAAGACGCCCTGGAGGACGAAAGCCCCTCTCGAGCGTGACCTTCGACCGCCCCAACAGGCGTGCCACGGTGGGACGGTGGAATCCGAACCTCCATTAGCGCACGCGGGACGGCGGCAACAAGCGGTGGATCGTGTGACGGGTGTCACCGGACGAGTTTTTGAAACTGCGGCGCTTACACCTCTCCTACAACCGATCAATTTAATATGTGCAATTGCACCACCGCAGAGTGCGCCCGCAGCCGGTCCCGTCGCTGATCCGACAGCCCTCCCCAGACTTCGACAAGGTCACGCACAGCAACCGCCGGAAGAGCCCCGCAGGCCCGCGGAAGGCCCCCGGGGGCCCTGCGGAACGCCTCCAGGGGCACCTCCCGGGGGCGGCTGACGGCCGCCACCGGGCACAAAAAAATCGCGTCGGACCCGGCGGAGTCCGACGCGATCGACGACGCTTCGGGGTCTGTTGGGGCAGAACCCGCGCCGTGTGGAGCTGTGGGTCGGGCCTTCAGGCAAGTTGGGGGGCTTGCCGTTTTGCCCGGATATGCAGTTGTCAGGCCTCGCTGCGCTGCTGCGGGATGCCCGCGAGCAGAGCGCGGACCTCGGCCTCGCGGTAGCGGCGGTGCCCGCCGAGCGTGCGGATCGACGTGAGCTTGCCGGCCTTCGCCCAGCGCGTGACCGTCTTGGGGTCGACGCGGAACATGGTGGCGACCTCAGCCGGGGTCAGCAGCGGCTCGGCATCAGGGGTGCGAGCGGTCATGAGCGGCCTCCTCGGGAGAACCGACGTTCTCGGTTCTTTCTTCTAAATTCTGCACCTTGACCCGCGTTGCCCGAAATGGCGGACGCGAGTCGAGTCGGTTATAGGACGAACGGCTTGTCCTCGGCACTACAACTACACCATCTGTCCAGCCGCGTCGGCCAAACCGATGGAATTGCCCTCCCAGGTGTTCATCAGCGACGGAAGCCGATGGACCATGCCATAGCGGACAGTCACGCCACTGTGACGATCAGTCACAGTGGCGTTCAGGAGTCACAAGACCCCCCAAAGCGCGTGCAATGCAGAGATTCCGCCCACAGTGCACCACAGCAGGACGGAAGGAGCCCTCCCCGGACTCCTTGTCCTATTTTGGCATGAGGAGGGTCAAGCGGCGCAAGGGTGCTGTACGTGCGGTCCATCACGCTTGAGCCATACGCCCGGATCGGGACCTACGTCCCCTGGTGACGGAGGCTCAGGTCACATGACGCACATCTCGGAGCAAGAGACGAAACCCCAGAACGGGCGTCGCGTCAAACATCAGTTCGCCGCCGCGGAGGCCTCAGTTGGCCGATCTCCGGTCCCGGACCGCCCGCCACCGCTCCACGAGCCGCCCGTAGGCCGCCCCCGCGGTCTCCCCGTCGCCGTGGCGCAGCGCCTGGATGCCCTCGGCGACGTCCGCCGCGGAGTGATCGCCCTCCAGCTCGCCGGCGGGCAGGGCGTGCACCAGCCCCCCGTAGTCCAGCTCGACCAGCGAGCGGGGGTGGAACTCCTCCAGCCAGCGCCCGACGTCCACCAGGCCGTCGATCAGCGGCCCCTCGTCCACGGCCTGCTTCAGCGCCCTCAGGCCCCGCGCCACCCGCCGCCGGGCCTGCACCATCGGGGTGCGGTAGCGGAGCACCGGGGCGGCTCCGCCGGGCTCCCCGCCGCCCTTGCCGTACTGCCGCTCCTCGTCGGAGACCAGCACGAACCAGTTGATCGGGACCTGCCAGGTGGCAGTGCGGATCCAGGGCCGGGCGTCGGGGTTGCGCAGCAGCCAGCGCTCGTAGTCCTGGGCCGCCTGGTGGCGCACGACCGGGGGCAGGAGGGCGTCCAGCACCGGCTCGGGGAAGTCCTCGCCGAGTTCGGACAGCGCCCGCCAGCCGCGCAGCCGAGTGCGCCAGGGGCAGACGAGAACCACGCCGTCCACCTCCACCACGAAGGCGTCGGCGCTCTCGTGGACCGGCACGGCGACGGGCGGGGTGGGCAGCAGATCGGCCAGGGAGCGGCGCAGCTCGTCCTGGTAGCCGGGCAGCTCGGTGCGGCGGGCGTAGCGCTCCCAGTGGCCGCGCTCGGGCTCCGGGAAGGCGTCCAGCGGCTCGTACACGCGCAAGTACGCGGCGTAGGGCACGATCACCGAGGACACCTTGGGCACGCCTGCTCCCTCCCCCGCGCACCGCCCCGAAAACCTGTCGAACCCACCGACAAACGCGCGGGAATCTCTGCAAATCGTCGCACGCCCGTACTCCGTGCGGAGGTGATCCCGGGCACTGTGCGGCGAGCGGGCGCCCCCAGGCTCTAATCTCTTGCCACGGCACCCGCCACCCGCACGGGGCCGCGCGTCCACCCGCCGCTACTTACTCAGGAGTCACCACAGTGACCGACGTAACCGGCGCACCTGCTGATGTTCTGCACACCCTGTTCCGCTCGGACCAGGGCGGCCATGAGCAAGTCGTGCTCTGTCAGGACCGGGCCAGCGGCCTCAAGGCCGTCATCGCCATCCACTCCACCGCCCTGGGCCCCGCGCTCGGCGGTACGCGCTTCTACCCGTACGCGACCGAGGAGGAGGCCGTCGCCGACGCGCTGAACCTCGCGCGCGGGATGTCCTACAAGAACGCCATGGCCGGTCTCGACCACGGCGGCGGCAAGGCCGTGATCATCGGTGACCCGGAGACGGTCAAGTCCGAGGGGCTGCTGCTCGCCTACGGCCGGTTCGTCGCCTCGCTCGGCGGCCGCTACGTCACCGCCTGCGACGTCGGCACCTATGTCGCGGACATGGACGTCGTGGCCCGCGAGTGCCGCTGGACCACCGGCCGCTCGCCGGAGAACGGCGGCGCGGGCGACTCCTCCGTGCTCACCGCCTTCGGCGTCTACCAGGGCATGCGCGCCTCCGCCCAGCACCTGTGGGGCGACCCCTCCCTGCGCGACCGCACCGTCGGCATCGCCGGCGTCGGCAAGGTCGGCCACCACCTGGTGGAGCACCTGCTGAAGGAGGGCGCCCGGGTGGTGGTCACGGACGTGCGCGAGGACGCCGTGCGGCGGATCACCGAGCGGCACCCGGGGGTGCTGGCGGTCGCCGACACCGGCACCCTGATCCGCACCGCCGGACTGGACATCTACGCGCCGTGCGCGCTCGGCGGGGCGCTGGACGACGACACCGTGCCGGCGCTGACCGCCAGGGTGGTCTGCGGCGCGGCCAACAACCAGCTCGCCCACCCGGGCGTGGAGAAGGACCTCGCCGACCGCGGCATCCTCTACGCGCCGGACTACGTGGTGAACGCGGGCGGGGTGATCCAGGTGGCGGACGAGCTGCACGGCTTCGACTTCGAGCGGTGCAAGGCGAAGGCCGCGAAGATCTACGACACCACGCTGGCCATATTCGCACGTGCGAAGGAGGATGGGATCCCGCCGGCCGCCGCGGCCGACCGGATCGCCGAGCACCGGATGGCGGAGGCGCGTCGGCGGACCTGAGCACCGGTGACCGGTGTGTGAGCGGGCCTGATCGGGGAAGGGGTCCGGGCAGGTTCGCCGGGAACGGCCGGTACCCGCCGGAGGGGTGTTCGAGAGAACTCTCACTTCTTCCGGCGGGTCGACCGTCCATAAGTGGTTAAAATCGCTGCTGACCAGCGAGGACGAGGCGTCCTGGCGGTCCTGGGAGCGGGCACGTCCTGCGGGCGACGTACCGTATGGGCGCGGGCTCAGGTACCGTGGAAGCCCTACGGACCGGTCTCTCCACGGAGAGCCCGTTCCAGATCATGAACGCGTGTCAAGACTCTGGGGCCGTCGAGCCCCGTCGTTGAGGGGGTCGAGCCATGGGGCGCGGCCGGGCCAAGGCCAAGCAGACGAAGGTCGCCCGCCAGCTGAAGTACAACAGCGGTGGGACGGACCTCTCACGCCTGGCCGAGGAGCTGGGCGCATCGACGTCGAACCAGTCGCCGAACGGCGACCGCTTCGAGGACGATGAGCACGACGACGACCTGTACGCACGGTACGCCGACCTCTACGACGAGGACGACGACGAGGACGAGGACGGCCAGTCCCCGCAGCAACGTCGCGGCGCTTGACCTTGCGCTGACCATCCGCCCGGTCGGTGACTGACGTCACCGGCCGGCTTCTGTGCTGTCCGCGTCGCCCTGTCCAGCGCGGCCACCGCCCGAAGCCCCTGGCTCAGGCGGCGTGGTCGCCGGTCAGGGCCGCGCCGGTGGTGTGCTCGCCGCGGTCGGTGATCTCTCCGGCCACCCACGCCTCCACCCCGCGGTCCGCCAGCGTCGTCAGCGCCACGTCCACGGACTCCTGCGGCGCGATCGCGATCATGCCGACGCCCATGTTGAGGGTCTTCTCCAGCTCCAGCCGCTCGACCCGGCCGGTGCGGCCGACGAGGTCGAAGACCGGCGCCGGGGTCCAGGTGGAGCGGTCCAGGGTGGCGTGCAGACCGTCCGGGATCACCCGGGCGAGGTTCGCGGCGAGGCCGCCGCCGGTGACATGGCTGAAGGCGTGCACCTCGGTGGTCCGGGTGAGCGCCAGGCAGTCCAGCGAGTAGATCTTGGTGGGCTCCAGCAGCTCCTCGCCGAGGGTCCGGCCGAGCTCGTCCACATGGGTGTCGAGGGCCAGGCCTGCCTGGTCCAGCAGCACGTGCCGGACGAGCGAGTACCCGTTCGAGTGAAGCCCGGACGCGGCCATGGCGATCACCGCGTCACCCTTGCGGATGCGATCCGCGCCGAGCAGCCGGTCGGCCTCCACGACGCCGGTGCCGGCGCCGGCGACATCGAAGTCGTCCGCGCCGAGCAGCCCCGGGTGCTCGGCCGTCTCGCCGCCGACCAGGGCACAGCCGGCCAGCACACAGCCCTCGGCGATGCCCTTGACGATCGCGGCGACCCGCTCGGGGTGGACCTTGCCGACGCAGATGTAGTCGGTCATGAACAGCGGCTCGGCGCCGCACACCACGATGTCGTCCATGACCATGGCGACCAGGTCGTGGCCGATGGTGTCGTAGACGCCCATCCGGCGGGCGATGTCGACCTTGGTGCCGACGCCGTCCGTGGCGGAGGCGAGCAGCGGGCGCTCGTAGCGCTTCAGCGCGGAGGCGTCGAAGAGGCCGGCGAAGCCGCCGAGGCCGCCGAGGACCTCGGGGCGCCGGGCCTTCTTCACCCACTCCTTCATCAGCTCGACGGCGCGGTCGCCCGCTTCGATGTCGACGCCGGCAGCCGCGTAGGAGGCACCGGAGGTCCCAGTGATCCCGGCGGTCCCAGGGGTCCCAGTGGTCTCAGACATGACGGTGAGAGCTTTCGTGTCGTAACGGCAGGGATCTGCGGCGGCTACGGGCGGCGGATCGCGTCGGCGGCGGCCGTGGCGGCGGGCCCGGCGGCCAGCTCGGTCTCCAGCAGCTGCTTTCCGAGCAGCTCGGGGTCGGGGAGCTCCATCGGGTACTCGCCGTCGAAGCAGGCGCGGCACAGGTTCGGCTTGGCGATGGTGGTCGCCTCGATCATGCCGTCGATGGAGATGTAGGCGAGGGAGTCCGCGCCGAGCGAGGCGCCGATCTCCTCGATGCTCATGCCGTTGGCGATGAGCTCGGCGCGGGTGGCGAAGTCGATGCCGAAGAAGCAGGGCCACTTCACCGGCGGCGAGGAGATCCGGATGTGGACCTCGGCGGCGCCCGCCTCGCGGAGCATGCGGACGAGGGCCCGCTGGGTGTTGCCGCGGACGATGGAGTCGTCGACGACGACCAGCCGCTTGCCCTTGATGACGTCCTTCAGCGGGTTCAGCTTCAGCCGGATGCCGAGCTGGCGGATGGTCTGGGAGGGCTGGATGAAGGTGCGGCCGACGTAGGCGTTCTTCACCAGCCCGCTGCCGAAGGGGATGCCGGAGGCCTCGGCGTAGCCGATCGCGGCCGGGGTGCCGGATTCCGGGGTCGCTATCACCAGGTCGGCGTCGACCGGGGACTCCTTGGCCAGGCGGCGGCCCATCTCGACCCGGGAGAGGTAGACGTTGCGCCCGGCGATGTCGGTGTCGGGGCGGGCCAGGTAGACGTACTCGAAGACACAGCCCTTGGGCTTCGCTTCTGCGAATCGGGACGTTCGCAGGCCGTTCTCGTCGATGGCGACGAACTCGCCGGGCTCTATCTCCCGGACGAAGCTGGCGCCGCAGATGTCGAGCGCGGCGGACTCGGAGGCGACCACCCAGCCGCGCTCCAGCCGGCCCAGCACCAGCGGGCGGATGCCCTGCGGGTCGCGGGCGGCGTACAGGGTGTGCTCGTTCATGAAGACGAGGGAGAAGGCGCCGCGCACCTTCTGCAGCACCGCGGGCGCGGCCTCCTCGATGGTCAGCGGCTTGCCGTCGGCGTCGACCTGGCCGGCCAGCAGCGCGGTGACCAGGTCGGTGTCGTTGGTGGCCGCGACCCGGGTGGAGCGGCCGTCCTGCTTGGGCAGGTCGGCGACCAGCTCGGCGAGCTCGGCGGTGTTGACCAGATTGCCGTTGTGACCGAGCGCGATCGAGCCGTGCGCGGTGGCGCGGAACGTCGGCTGGGCGTTCTCCCACACGGAGGCGCCGGTGGTCGAGTAGCGGGCGTGTCCGACCGCGATATGACCCTGGAGCGAACCGAGAGAGGTCTCGTCGAAGACCTGCGAGACCAGGCCCATGTCCTTGAAGACGAGGATCTGGGAGCCGTTGCTGACCGCGATTCCCGCGGATTCCTGGCCCCGATGCTGGAGGGCGTAGAGCCCGAAGTACGTGAGCTTTGCGACCTCTTCGCCCGGAGCCCAGACACCGAAGACGCCGCAGGCGTCCTGGGGGCCCTTCTCACCGGGAAGCAGATCGTGATTGAGTCGACCGTCACCACGTGGCACGCCACCGAGTGTAGGCGAGATCGACCACTGGTCCGAATTGGGGATACGCCGGACTCAGTGGATCACTGGTCCGCGACGGCCCGGACCGTGCTGCCGTTCGGGCTGGTCAGCGTCAGGGTATCCGGCTCGACCCGGTAGTCGATCTTGTTGTCGAAGAGGCCCAGCAGCTGCTTCTCGGCGGCCATGAGTGAGTCTTCGCACACCATTCGGGTGGTGGACGCGGCGCCGAGAGTGATACTGCCGTCGCCGACCGTGGCCTCGGCGTTGACGCGGTTGCAGCCGAGGCTGCCGGAGACGGTGCCCTGCTGTTCGTCGAAGGTCAGATGCGCCGCGTCGCCGGACACCGCGGGGGTGGTGATGGTCCACCGGGTGCCGTGCAGGGCGGTGTCCCGCTGCTCGCTCAGCCGGACGGTGTCGCCGTCGGCGGTGGTGAGGGTGAGCCGGTCGCCGTCGGTCCCGGCGCTGAGCGGTCCGGTGGTGAGGGCGCGGGCCAGCGCCTCCTCGACCGCCATGGACATGTCCTCGCAGGCCATCTCGGTGGACGCGGCGTCGCTGAGCCGGATCCGGTCGCCTTCGACGGCGGCCCGGGCGCTGAAGGTGTTGCAGCCGAAGCTGCCCTCCGCCCGGCCGTCGTCGCCGATGGTCATATGGGCGCGTTCGGGTGCCTGATGGGTCCTGCCGTCGACGGTGACGCTGTCGACGCTCCAGTGGACGCCGGTCACGGCGGGGCCGGCGGCACCGATCGTGCCGCTGCCGCCGCCACTGCCGCCGCCGGCCTGTTCGGCGCCGCAGGCCGCCACGAGCGGGACCAGCGCCGCGACGGCCGCCGTCAGGGTGATGCGCTGCTTCTGCCGGTTCATGCCCGTTCGACGGGCGTGCGGAGCCGCCGGTTCCCCTCAGCGCAGGATCGGCAGCAGGCCGCCGAGGTCGGCGCGCTCCCCGCTCGCGCTCACCTTCGCCCCGTCGACCGCGTCCTTCCAGGCCAGCCGCCCGGTGGCGAGCCTGATCCAGGTCAGCGGGTCGGTCTCGACGACGTTGGGCGGGGTGCCGCGGGTGTGCCGGGGACCCTCGACGCACTGCACCACCGCGTACGGCGGGATGCGCACCTCGGTCGAGCCGCCGGGCGCCTGCAACGCGAGCGCGTCGGCCAGCAGCCGGGTGGCGGCGGCCAGCGCCTGCCGGTCCTGCGGCACGTCCAGGCCGGGCACGGCGGCGTTCAGGTCGTCGGTGTGCACGACGAGCTCGACGGTGCGGGTGACCACGTAGTCGGCCAGCGGCAGCGCGCCCGCGCTGGTGGGCAGCAGCCGGCTGCCGGGGTGCGCGTCGAGCCGGGTGGTGAAGCGCTCCTCGGCGGCGGCGAGGCGGGCGTCGGGGTCGGGGTCGGGGTGCTGCGCGGCGAGTGAGCGGGCGGTGGCGGCGATGTCCGGGGCATCCGCGGCGATGGCGGCCGGCCAGTCCGTCAGCCGTGCGGTCGGCCGGGCCGGCTCGGGCTCCTCCAGCAGCCGGTCGACCGCCGTGAGCGCCATGCCGATGTGGGCGACCAGCTCGCGCACGGTCCAGTCGCCGAGCCGGGTGGGCAGCGCGAGCTGCTCGGGGGTGAGGGTGCGTACGGCGGCCCGTACCTGCCCGAACTGGGCCAGCACGGCGGCGCGGGTACGGGCGGGGTCGTAGGCGCGGGTGCGCTTCCTGGCCGGGGGCATGGAGAGCAGCCTAAACAGGTCGGGCGAAGTCCCCTGCGGTTCGGCAGCGCCCTGAAGGGGCACGGGGGACTGCGCGACCAGCCCTGACGGCGCCGCAGACGAGCGACGGCACATCGCGGCTTCCGGCGGAGCGCTCAGGCGGGGGCGGAGGCCGGATCGTCGGCCCGGAACACCTCGCCGTTGCGGGGGACGCCGAGGCCGCGCCAGGTGAAGGGCAGGCCGCGGGCGGTGTCCGGGTCGGGGCCGTCCATGAGCTGGAAGTGCACATGCGGCTCCGAGGAGTTGCCGGAGTTGCCGCAGCGGGCGATCGGCTGCCCGGCACGCACCCGGTCACCCTCGCGCACGGTGAACGAGCCGCGCTGCACATGGGCGTACAGCGCGTGGACGCCGTCACCGAGGTCGAGGACGACGTGGTTGCCGACGATCCGCCGGACGCCGCCCAGCTGCCGCAGGTCCCCCTCGACCAGCATCAGGTACAGCAGGGCCGGCAGCGAGGTGCGGCTGAGATGGTCGCGCCGGCCGTCCTCGACGCGCACGACGGTGCCGTCGGCGACCGCGAGCAGCGGGGCGCCGAAGGCCGGGAAGTCGCTGCTGCGGCGGACCAGGGGCCACAGGACGCGGAAGCCGGGACGGGCGCCGGGCTCCGGCTCGGCGACGATGTCGATGGCGAAGGTCTGCCCGTAGGCGTGGGTGCCGTGGCTCGGGGTGCGGTCGGCGGGGCTGTTCAGGGCGGACCAGCGGCCGGTGACCGGCGGGGCGACCTCGACGGGTTCGCGGGCGGCCCGGGTGCTGTCGGGGGCGCCGCCGGTGCGGTTCAGCACCGTGACCAGGACGAAGGCGAGGAGCAGCGGCGCCAGGTTCCACCACCAGGGGTGGGAGAGGTCGAAGATGACGGCGGCGGCGACCAGGGCGAAGAAGGCCACCAGCAGAAACCGGAATCCCAGCATGCCGAGCTTGCGCGCGCGCCTCTTGGCGGTCCCCGGTCCCATGACGGTCCTCCCCCTTGTGGTGTACACCCTCGCAACTGGTCACCTGTCCGGGCGGCCGGCTGCGGAAACCGGTCCGCGACCCGGCGGTGCGGACAACACTGGTCCGCGCCTGGAAGGAGGTGCAGCATGACGGTTATGGCCGAGAGTACGTCTCAGATGTCGGTGGAGGAGTTCGAAACGATCGCCTCCGCCGCTCCCGAGACCGTCGCGTTGGAGTTCGTCAACGGACGGATCGGGGTCAAGAGGGTGACCCGAAGCCGGACGCGGTGCTCGCGCCGGAGGCGCACTTCGCGGGACACGGGGAATGGGCCGACCCGGACGGGGCGCTCATGGTCGTCGAGGTCACCTCGTACGACTCGGACACGGACCGACGGGACCGTTTCGAGAAGCCCGCCGCCTACGGCCAGTCGGGGATCCCCGTCCACCTGCTGGTCGACCGGGACTCCTGCACGATCACGGTGCACAGTTCCCCCGACCGGCAGGTCGGTGGCTACCGCGAGGTGCACGTCGCGAAGTTCGGCGACCAAGTGACCGTCCCCGGTCCGGTCGGCATCGGGCTCGACACGGAGGTCCTCGGGAACTACGTGCGCCGAGCCGCCGGGGCCCCGCCCGGAACCGGGCGGGGTCCTCGACGTCCTGCGGCTGTCACCCGAGCAGCGCCGGGATCGTCCGCTCGTGGGCCTCGCGCAGCTCGGCCAGGGGCAGCGTGAACTCGCCCTGGAGCTCCACCGCGTCCCCGTCCACCACACCGATGCGGGTGACCGGCAGACCCCTCGCGCCGCACATGTCGTTGAAGCGGACCTCCTCCGAGCGCGGCACCGCGACGACCGCGCGGCCCGCCGACTCGGAGAACAGGAAGGTGAACGCGTCCAGCCCGTCGGGGACGACCAGCCGCGCGCCCTTGCCGCCGAGCAGCGCCGACTCCACGACCGCCTGGACCAGACCGCCGTCGGACAGGTCGTGCGCGGAGTCGATCATGCCGTCGCGGGAGGCGGAGACCAGGATCTCGGCCAGCAGCCGCTCGCGCTCCAGGTCGACCTCCGGAGGCAGCCCGCCGAGGTGGTCGTGGACCACCTGGGACCACGCCGAGCCGCCGAACTCCTCACGGGTGTCGCCGAGGAGGTACAGCAGCTGGCCCTCCTCCTGGAAGGCGACCGGCGTGCGCCGGGCCACGTCGTCGATGACACCGAGGACCGCCACGACCGGGGTGGGGTGGATGGCCGCCTCGCCGGTCTGGTTGTAGAGCGAGACGTTGCCGCCCGTCACCGGGGTGCCGAGCTGCTGACAGGCGTCGGCCAGGCCTCGTACCGCCTCCGCGAACTGCCACATCACCGCCGGGTCCTCCGGCGAACCGAAGTTCAGGCAGTCGGAGACCGCGAGCGGCCGGGCGCCGGTGGTGGCCACATTGCGGTAGGCCTCGGCGAGGGCGAGCTGCGCGCCCTTGTACGGGTCGAGCTTGGCGTACCGGCCGTTGCCGTCCGTCGCGATGGCGACGCCGAGGCCGGACTCCTCGTCGATGCGGATCATGCCGGAGTCCTCGGGCTGGGCGAGGACGGTGTTGCCCTGCACGAAGTGGTCGTACTGGGAGGTGATCCACGACTTCGACGCCTGGTTCGGGGAGCCGACCAGCTTCAGGACCTGGTCCTTCAGCTCCGCGCCGGAGGCCGGCCGGGGCAGCTTGCCCGCGTCGTCGGCCTGCAGCCCGTCCTGCCAGGACGGGCGGGCGTACGGGCGCTCGTACGTGGGGCCCTCGTGGGCGACCGTGCGCGGGTCCACGTCGACGATCTTGCCGCCGTGCCAGTAGATCTCCAGGCGGTCGCCGTCCGTCACCTCGCCGATGACGGTGGCGATGACGTCCCACTTCTCGCAGATCTCCAGGAAGCGGTCGACCTTGTCGGGCTCGACGACCGCGCACATCCTCTCCTGCGACTCGCTCATCAGGATCTCCTCGGGGGAGAGCGTCGAGTCGCGCAGCGGGACGTCGTCCAGGGTCACGCGCATGCCGCCGGAGCCGTTGGACGCCAGCTCGCTGGTCGCGCAGGACAGGCCCGCCGCGCCCAGGTCCTGGATGCCGACGACCAGCTTCTCCCGGAACGCCTCCAGGGTGCACTCGATGAGCAGCTTCTCCTGGAAGGGGTCGCCGACCTGGACGGCGGGGCGCTTGGAGGGCTTCGCGTCGTCGAAGGTCTCGGACGCCAGGATCGAGGCGCCGCCGATGCCGTCGCCGCCGGTCCGGGCGCCGTACAGGATGACCTTGTTGCCCGCGCCGGAGGCCTTGGCGAGGTGGATGTCCTCGTGCCGCATCACACCGATGCAGCCGGCGTTCACCAGCGGGTTGCCCTGGTAGCAGGCGTCGAAGACGACCTCGCCGCCGATGTTGGGCAGGCCCAGGCAGTTGCCGTAGCCGCCGATGCCCGCGACGACGCCCGGGAGGACGCGCTTGGTGTCGGGGTGGTCCGCGGCGCCGAACCTCAGCGGGTCGACCACGGCGACCGGCCGAGCGCCCATCGCGATGATGTCGCGGACGATGCCGCCGACGCCGGTGGCCGCGCCCTGGTAGGGCTCGACGTAGGAGGGGTGGTTGTGCGACTCGACCTTGAAGGTGACCGCGTAGCCCTGGCCGACGTCGACGACTCCGGCGTTCTCGCCGATGCCGACGAGCAGGGCGTCGTTCTCGGGGGCCTTCTCGCCGAACTGGCGGAGGTGGACCTTGGAGGACTTGTACGAGCAGTGCTCGGACCACATGACCGAGTACATGGCCAGCTCCGCGCCGGTGGGGCGGCGGCCGAGGATCTCGACGATCCGCTCGTACTCGTCCTTCTTCAGGCCGAGCTCGGCCCAGGGCAGCTCGGCGTCAGGGGTCGCGGTCGCGTGCTCGACCGTGTCCAGAGGGGTCCGGCTCATGCGTTGACCAGCTTCTTGAGGATCGAGGTGAAGAAGGGGAGGCCGTCGGTGCGGCCGGTGCCGATCAGCGGCTCCACGGCGTGCTCCGGGTGCGGCATCAGACCGACGACGTTGCCCGCCTCGTTGGTGATGCCGGCGATGTCGTTGAGCGAGCCGTTCGGGTTGCCGTATCCGTCAGCGGCGTCGCCGCGGACCAGGTAGCGGAAGGCGACCCGGCCCTCGGCCTCCAGCTTGTCCAGCGTGTACCGGTCGGCGACGTAACGGCCGTCCATGTTCTTGAGCGGGATACGGATCTCCTGCCCGCTCTCGTAGTCGCTGGTCCAGGCCGTGTCCGCGTTCTCCACCCGCAGCTTCTGGTCGCGGCAGATGAAGTGCAGGTGGTCGTTGCCGAGCATGCCGCCGGGGAGCAGATGGGCCTCGGTGAGGATCTGGAAGCCGTTGCAGATGCCGAGGACCGGCAGCCCGGCCCTCGCCTGCTCGATGACGGTGTCCATCACCGGCGAGAAGCGGGAGATGGCACCGGCCCGCAGGTAGTCGCCGTAGGAGAAGCCGCCGGGAAGGATCACGGCGTCGACCTGCTTGAGGTCCTTGTCCTTGTGCCAGAGCGCCACCGGCTCGGCACCGGCCACGCGGACGGCGCGCTGCGTGTCCCGGTCGTCGAGACTGCCGGGGAAAGTGACGACGCCAATACGAGCGGTCACTTCACGGCCTCCGTGACTTCCGCCGCTTCCTCGACCCGGACGGTGAAGTCCTCGATCACGGTGTTGGCGAGGAAGGATTCCGCAAGATCGTGGATGCGGGCGAGGGCGGCCTCGTCGACCGGCCCGTCAACTTCCAGTTCGAAACGCTTTCCCTGGCGGACGTCCGAGATCCCCTCGAAACCGAGCCGCGGCAGTGCGCGCTGCACCGCCTGGCCCTGGGGGTCGAGGATCTCCGGCTTGAGCATGACGTCGACTACGACGCGTGCCACTGGCACTCCCGGTGTGTGGTGCTGAGCAGGTTCCTTCAGACTACCCGTACAAAAAATCTACGCGTGTAGCGTTGGAGGAAAGTACGTGACCCCTGTCACGATTCGGCATCGACGGGGGACGCGGACGAAAAACATCGGGAAAGATCGCGCATCGAACCCCGGAACCCTATTGCACGGTGGACACGCGCAGAGATTTAGTCGGTCTTCCCGTTGCAATGCCGGGCGCTGTACAAATGAAATGTCATTAGCCGATACTTTGCCCAATAGCAGGCGAACAGTCGGCATCTCCGGGGCGTCCTGGCACGTCATCACGGAGTTGCCGCACGAAGGGACCGATATTCGTGGCGCAGCGTGTCGTGGTCACTCTCTCCGACGACATCGACGGCTCGGAAGCGGCGGAGACGATCGCCTTCGGACTCGACGGCAGGATGTACGAGATCGACCTGAACGAAACCCATGCCAAGCACCTCCGCAAGGCCCTGAAGCCCTATGTGGAGGCCGGCCGCAAGCGCTCCAGGTCAGGCAAGGCCTACCGGCAGACCGAGGTCGCCCCCGACCCGGCCGCGGTCCGCGCCTGGGCACAGGCGAACCGGATGGACGTGCCGGCGCGGGGCCGGATCCCCAAGAAGGTGTACGAGGCGTTCGCCGCCGCACAGTGAACAGCCCTCCGCCCTGCACAGCCCCGCGCGGTGAACCAGCCCCTGCGCAGTGAACGGCCGCGACCGCCCGCGACGGCTCACCCGCCCCTCACGGCAACCGACTTGCGCGGCACCCCTGGTGATCAGCTAGAGTCTGGAGCACGCCGCGGGGCGGGGCCGGGAAGGCCCGGTCCGCAAGGGCATGCGGGTGTAGTTCAGTAGTAGAACATCCCCCTTCCAGGGGGAAGGCGCAGTGTGCAATTCCTGTCACCCGCTCTGCACCACCGGTCCGACCACGCTTGTGGATCAGGTAGGCTGGTGCTCGCACCGATCGATGGCCGTATCTCTCAGGCGGTCGGTCGGCAGCAGTGCGGACGTAGCTCAGTTGGTAGAGCGCAACCTTGCCAAGGTTGAGGTCGCGAGTTCGAGCCTCGTCGTCCGCTCGGGATGAGACCCCGGTCCTGATGGGCCGGGGTCTTTTCGTGCTGCCGCCGGGGCGGCGGTCTGACATTTGTCATGCCGGCTGATGACGGGGTGCACGACGTACGGCTCCGCGCTGCCGGGATGCTGGAGCCATGGAAGCGAACGAACACGAGCACGTGATCGAGGTCACCGACCTGCGGCGTGTCTACGGGGGCGGGTTCGAGGCGGTGCGCGGGGTCACCTTCTCCGTGCGCCGCGGGGAGATCTTCGCGCTGCTGGGCACCAACGGCGCCGGCAAGACATCCACCGTCGAACTGCTGGAAGGGCTCGCCGCACCGGCCGGCGGGCGGATCCGGGTCCTCGGCCACGACCCGTACACCGAGCGGGCCGCCGTACGCCCCCGCACCGGCGTGATGCTGCAGGAGGGCGGCTTCCCCTCCGAGCTGACCGTCGCCGAGACCGCCCGGATGTGGGCGGGCTGCGTCAGCGGGGCGCGGCCCACCGGTGAGGCGCTGGCCCTGGTCGGGCTGGACGCCAGGACCGGCGTACGCGTCAAGCAGCTGTCCGGGGGCGAGCGGCGCCGGCTGGACCTGGCGCTCGCGCTGCTCGGCCGGCCCGAGGTGCTGTTTCTGGACGAGCCGACCACCGGGCTGGACGCCGAAGGCCGCCGGGACACCTGGGAGTTGGTGCGCACTCTGCGCGACGGCGGCACCACCGTGCTGCTGACCACCCACTATCTGGAAGAGGCCGAGAGCCTCGCCGACCGGCTCGCGATCCTGCACGAGGGCCGTATCGCCGCCGCCGGAACACCGGCCGAGGTGACCGCCGCGCAGCCGTCCCGGATCACCTTCGAACTGCCCGACGGCTGGTTCGTCGGCGATCTGCCGCCACTCGGCGAACTGGGCGTGTGCGGCCACGAGACCGAAGGGCGGATCGTACGGCTGCAGACGCGCGAGCTGCAGCGGGCGGCCACCCGGCTGCTGGTGTGGGCCGAGAGCGCCGGAGTGGAGCTGCGCGGGCTGGACGTGCGGTCGGCGTCCCTGGAGGAGGCGTTCCTGGGGATCGCACGGCAGGCTGCCGCGGGGTCGGCTCCGGGGACGGCCGGGGCGGCTGCGGATACCGGGGCGGCCACCGGCACGGGGGCGGCCACCGGCACGACGGGGACGAAGGAGTACGTGGCATGAGCGCGACGGACCCGACCGCGACGAAGGCGGGGGCGAGGACCGCGCAGGCGGGGGCGAGGACCGGCGCCGGCACGCCGGTGAGCCGGATGACGGCACTGGCCCGCGCCGAACTGACCCTGCTCGGGCGCAGCAAGGGCACCCTGGTCGGCGCCCTGTTCGTGCCGCTGGTGCTGCCGCTGAGCGCGCGTTCGGCGGCCACCGAGATGGACCTCGACGAGGCCGGACTGTCGGTCGGCGCGGTGGTGCTGCCCGCCGCGGTCGGCTTCTCCCTGCTGTTCGCCGTGTACTCGGCACTGGTCGGCGTCTATGTCGCCCGGCGCGAGGAGCTCGTCCTGAAACGGCTGCGCACCGGCGAGCTGAGGGACGCCGAGATCCTCGCCGGATCGGCGCTGCCCGCCGCGGTCGTCGGGCTGGCGCAGTGTGTGCTGCTGGCGGTGGGCTGCGCCGTACTGCTGGACATGGCGGCGCCGTCCGCACCCCATCTGGCCGTCCTCGGCATGCTGTTGGGCCTGTTGCTGTGTGCCGGGCTGGCCGCGGTCACCGCGAGCTTCACCCGGACCGCGGAGAGCGCGCAGGTCACCCCGATGCCGCTGATGATCGTCTCGATGCTGGGCTCGGGCATGTTCGTCCCGCTGGAACTGCTGCCGGACCGGGTGGCCTCCGTCTGTGAGCTGCTGCCGCTGACGCCCGTCGTCACGCTGGTACGCGGCGGCTGGACCGGCGGCCTCTCGGCCTACGAGGCACTGGGGGCCCTCGCCACCGGGCTGGCCTGGACGGTGCTCGCCGTGTTTGCTGTGCAGCGGTGGTTCCGCTGGGAACCACGGCACTGATCCGGCGGAACGAACGGGGCGAGCAGGGAGATGCACAGGCCGGGCGGCTGGTGGCGGCGGAAGAACACGCCGGAGAAGGTCGAGACGTACACGCGGTGGTCGTTCCACTTCTTCGGCGTGATCGAGATCCTCAGCATCGGGCTGTCCAGCTTCGACCAGGTGGGGACGAGGCCGGCGGGCATGCTGTCGCTGCTGGTCGTCGCGCACGCCGCGCTGTGCATGACGACCGCCTCGCGGGCCCTGGACTGGACCCGCGGACGCCGGCCGCAACCGGTGCGGATGCTGTGGGTGCTCGGTGCCGCCACCGCGGTGCTGGCCGTCGGCGCCCTCGGCGTCGGAGCGCTCGGACCGGACGAGGAGAGCGTCCATGCCGCGGTAGGCGGGGTCTACGGCGGCGTGCTCTGCTTCGGCGCCGGCATCATGACGCTCGGGCTCGGCAGCCGGCGGCGGGTGATCGAGCTGGTCGGCGGGTTCGCGGTGGGCGCCGGGGGCATGGTCCTCGCGGTGGGGCTGCCGTGGCCCGCTGCCCTGGCCGCCCTGTGCGCCGTACTGGCCGGTGCCGGGTTCCTCGCCTTCACCTCGGTCTTCTCCGTCTGGCTGCTCAACGCGGTCTACGAGCTCGACGAGGCCCGTGAGACCCGGGCCCGGCTCGCCGTCGCCGAGGAGCGGCTGCGGTTCGGCCGGGATCTGCACGACGTGCTGGGGCGGAATCTGGCGGTGGTCGCGCTCAAGAGCGAGCTGGCCGTCCAGCTGGCCCGGCGCGGGCGGCCCGAGGCGGTGGAGCAGATGATCGAGGTGCAGCGCATCGCGCACGAGTCGCAGCGCGAGGTGCGCGATGTCGTACGGGGCTACCGGGAGGCCGATCTGGAGGCCGAACTGGCCGGAGCCCACGGGGTTCTGACGGCGGCGGGCATCGACTGCGAGGTGACCGGCGCGGCGGCCGGGCTGCCCGCCGAGGTGCAGTCGGCGCTCGGCTGGGTGGTGCGGGAGGCCACCACCAACGTGCTGCGGCACGGGGACGCGAGGAGGTGTGCCGTGGCGGTGGGGGCGGCGGACGGACGGGTGGTACTGACGGTGGAGAACGACGGGGCGGGCTCGGCCGCGGAGGGCGCCGGACACGGCGGCACGGGACTGGCCGGTCTGCGCGAACGGCTGTCGGCGGTGGACGGGACCCTCCGGGCGGGCCGGGCCGGTGCCGACGCGTTCCGGCTGGTCGCGGAGGTGCCGTTGGCCTCTTCGCAGGCGAGTGTGGTGGAGGTTGTGTCGTGAGCAGACTGCCTGTGACGGTGCAGGAGGTGCTCTGGTGAGCGAGAGGGTACGGGTGCTGCTCGCCGACGACGAGCATCTGATCCGCGGGGCGCTGGCGGCGCTGCTGTCCCTGGAGGACGATCTCGTGGTCGTCGCGGAGGCGGCGAGCGGCCCCGAGGCGCTGGCGATGGCGCGGGCGCACGCCCCCGACGTGGCGGTGCTGGATCTGCAGATGCCCGGTGCCGACGGTGTGAAGGTCGCCACATCCCTGCGGACCGAACTGCCCGGCTGCCGGGTGCTGATCGTGACCGGTCACGGGCGGCCCGGACATCTGAAGCGGGCACTCGCGGCGGGGGTTCGCGGATTCGTCCCGAAGACGGTCAGCGCCCAGCGGCTCGCCGAGCTCATCCGGACCGTGCACGCCGGAAACCGTTACATCGATCCGGAGTTGGCCGCCGACGCGATCTCCGCCGGGGACTCTCCGCTCACCGCGCGGGAGGCCGAGGTCCTGGAGCTGGCCGCCGACGGCGCCCCCGTCGCGGAGATCGCGGAGCGGGCCGCGCTCGCCGAGGGGACGGTACGGAACTATCTGTCGTCGGCCGTGACCAAGCTCGGGGCGGAGAACCGTCATACCGCGGTGCGTCTCGCGCGCGAGCGCGGTTGGGTATAGTGGCTGTCGCGCCACGGCGCAACGCGGACGTAGCTCAGTTGGTAGAGCGCAACCTTGCCAAGGTTGAGGTCGCGAGTTCGAGCCTCGTCGTCCGCTCCAGCAAGGCCCCCGGCTTCCGGGGGCCTTTTGCGTGGGCGCCTCATGCCCAGGTGGTGCCCGTCAGGCGCTCGTAGGCCTCCAGGTACTTGGCACGGGTGGCGTCGACGACGTGCTCCGGCAGCGGCGGCGGGGGCTGCTCGCCCGTCCGGTCCCAGCCGGACTCCGGCGAGGTGAGCCAGTCGCGGACGTACTGCTTGTCGTACGACGGCTGCGCGCGGCCCGGCTGCCACTGGTCGGCCGGCCAGAAGCGGGAGGAGTCGGGGGTGAGGACCTCGTCGGCGAGGATCAGGGTGTCGCCCTCGAAACCGAACTCGAACTTGGTGTCCGCGAGGATGATGCCGCGGTCGCGGGCGATGTCGCGGGCGCGGCCGTAGACGGCGAGGGTGGTCTGGCGCAGCTGGGCGGCGGTCTCGGCGCCGACCTGGCGGGCGACCTCCTCGTAGGAGACGTTCTCGTCGTGCTCGCCGACCTCGGCCTTGGTGGCCGGGGTGAAGATCGGGGCGGGGAGCCCGCTGCCGTCGACGAGGCCCTCGGGCAGGGCGAGACCGCAGACCGTGCGGGTCTCGGTGTACTCGGCGAGGCCGGAGCCGGTGAGGTAGCCGCGGGCCACGCACTCGACCGGGACCATGTCGAGGGCCTTGCAGACCAGGGCGCGGCCGGCCCAGTCGGCGGGGGCGCCGGCCGGCAGTTCGCTGCTCAGGACGTGGTTCGGAACCAGGTCGGCGAGCTGCTCGAACCACCACAGGGAGAGCTGGGTGAGCACCCGGCCCTTGTCCGGGATCTCGGTCGGAAGCACCCAGTCGTAGGCGGAGATGCGGTCGCTGGCGACCATCACGAGGTCGCCCGCCTCGTTCCGGTACAGCTCGCGCACCTTGCCGGTGTGCAGATGTACCAGGCCCGGAACCTGGGTCGGCTCGGGCTTTTCGACGAATCCGGACACGGTTCCTCCCCGTGGTTCTGTACGAGTGGGTCGATTCTCCCGTATGCGGGGACCGATCTGGGGGGCGGGGTGGGGGCGAAGGGGTCTGGCGGGCTCGGTCAGTCGCGTTTGCAGATGTGGTCCAGGAGGTTTGCCGTGGCCCGCTGGATACGCGGGTCCACGTGGCCCGGGCGGTCCAGGGCCGGTGACCAGGCGAACGTCCCGGACGCGAAGACCCAGGCGCCGGACGGCGCACGGTACAGCGACGTCTCCTGGTGCCGCCGGGCCCCGTCCGCGTCGGTGTACGGGGAGTGGGCGAGCAGTGTCCGCTCCTCGTGCTCGGGGAGCGGGGTGCGCGGGAAGTAGCGGTCCGCCTCGCCGGCGACCAGCCCCTCGATCTCGTCGCCCTCGTGAGCGCCCGTGGCCTCCCACAGCCAGTGCCCGGCGTTGCGGACGATCAGCGGGTGCGGTTCGGGGACGCGGCCCGCGTACTGGATGCCGAGCAGTTGCTGCTCGGCGCGGTCCACCTCCCGCCACAGCACCGGCCGGCCCGGGCCCCGGCGCTTACGGCAGGTCAGCAGGCGGTCGGAGGCCCCGGACGGGGAGGAGGACAGCTCCACCTGCCAGTACATGGTGTTGGCGGAGAGGAAGACCAGGGACGTGCCCTGCTCGCGGGCGAGTTCGGTGGTGCGGCACATGGCGGCGGACCAGTACTCGTCATGGCCGGGGAAGAGCATGCCCCGGTAGCGGGTGGGGTCGATGCGCCCGGCGTGCAGATCGCGGGCGTCGGCGTAGGCGAGGTCGTAGCCGTAGCGCTCGGCGAAGCGGATGACGTCGTAGGCGTGGCCGACGTGCAGCGGCAGCCCGGCACCGGCGAACGGGCGGTCGAAGCAGACCGTGGTGGCGGCGTCGGCCTCGCCCAGCAGCCGGCCGTTCTCGTCCCAGGCGTGGTAGAGGCTGGCACCGGTGCGGCCGTCCTCCGGGTAGAGGTTGTACGCCTGCCAGGTGATGTCGGGCAGCACCAGCAGCAGATCGGCCGGGTCCCTGGAGCGGACCGTGAAGGGCACGTGGGAGCGGTAGCCGTCGGCGGTGGTGAGCACGGCGACGT
The DNA here is from genome assembly GCF_036689765.1 of Streptomyces poriticola. Lineage (NCBI taxonomy): Bacteria > Bacillati > Actinomycetota > Actinomycetes > Kitasatosporales > Streptomycetaceae > Streptomyces > Streptomyces poriticola. Next base: position 17,211 of record NZ_JBAGKH010000023.1, on the reverse strand, counting down.
AGGCGCCGATCCGCCAGTACGACGGGATCGGTAACCGCCAGGACAGCCACCAGTGATGACACGAGACCGTGCGGTCGGCGGTGAGCGGCGGCGGCTGGACGATGCCGGAGAGCCGGGGACTGGTGGTGATCTTGGCGGCTCCGTCGCCGCCGTAGTGGCCGATGCGATAGACGTCGACGGCGAACTCCTGCGGCGGGTCCACCGTGACGTGGAAGTCGATCGCCTCGCCCGGGGCGACGGCCCCCTGGGAGGTGAAGCCCTTGATCTGGCGGTGGACGTCGTCCGCGGCGCGGGGGCCGCCGCCGGAGCGGCGGCGGCCCGGGGCTCTGGCGGCCTCGGCCCTGTCCGCGGCCTCGGCCCTCTCCGCGCCCGCGCCCGTGCCCCTATCCGCATCCCGGTCCACGTACCAGGGGATGACCTGGCCGTCCTCGAAGTACGTCTCTCCTCCGCGCAGCCACGGCACGGGGCCCTGACCGAAGGGGTCGGTCACGGCGTGCGCCAGTGCGCCCGACTCCCAGCGGCGGACCTGCTCCGACCCCATGGGTCATTCCCCTCCCTCGTACCCCCGTGGTCGCGTCCCGCGTGCCCCGTGGTCCTGCGCCGGGTCCTGCGTATGACGTGCGCGCATGCCCCGTGCGCGATCGGTCCCAGCACATCACATTTCGCACGCGCGCGGTCACTGTTCGTCGCGAACTGGCCGAAAGTGGAACTGAATAATCCGGATCAGTGGGTCGGATCGACCGGGATCGGGACTGTCCGGTCAGACGAGGCGTACCGGTTTCTCCGGGCGTATGCCCTGGTCGGTCAGCCAGGCGCGGAGCGGCGCCGGGTCGCCGGTCTCGACCAGGCTGAGCACCCGGGGGGTCAGGTCGGCCGCACGCTCGCCTCCGATCAGGAGCGACGGGCCGTCGAGCCAGTCCAGGCCGGGGGCAGCGCCGGCGGTGTCCATCGCGGCGCAGCACACCATCGCGGTGATGTGGTCGGCGAGCAGCTCGCGGCCGCTGCGCGGGGGCTGCGGCGGGAAGAGGGGGAGCGCGCGGTCGTCCCAGAGGACGGTGTCGGGAGAGGGCGGCGCGGGCGAACCGGCGTGGCCGGCTCCCGGTCCGGAGGGGCCGGGGACCGCAGCACCGGGTACGAAGGAGGCCTGGCCGCCGGCCTCCTCGCGCGCGAGCTCGGCGCTGAGGCCGGCGGCGAGGGCGGCACCGCGGGGGGTGGTGGCTGCGGAGAGGTCGTCCTCGTCGTCCGGGGGGCCCTTGTCGCCTGCGGCGTTCGGCGGGCCCGCGACGCCCGGGTGGCCCTCGTCGGGCAGGTGGTGGGGGTCGCGGGCATTGCGGGGGTGACGGTCGTCACGAGGATGAAGGTCGCCACCGGCGACACCCTCGTCACGGGCGTCGCGATCGCCGCTGGAGTCCCGGTCGCCGCGGTCTCCGCAGTCGCGACGGGAGTCTTGGACGCGCTGGTCGGTGCAGGAGTCGTGGGCCCGGGGGTGCCGGCGGTCGCGGCTCTCGTGGGAGGAGCCGGGGTCGTGGCGATCGTGGGGTGGATCGAGGTCGTGGGGTGGATCGAGGTCGTGGCGATCGTGGGACGGATCGGGGTCGGTGAGGTGGTCGAGGACGCGAGCCAGGGTGGGGCCCTCGGTCCCGGGACCGTCGGCCACGGGGGCGGTGTCCGGCCCCGGGGCCATCGCGGTCGCGGTGGTGCGGCGGACACCCAGGGTGTCCAGGACGCGGTGCAGCCGGGCGGCGTCGGTGCGCCAGGTGCGGTCGACGACCTCCTCGGGGTACTCGTGCCACCCGACCGGCGCCCAGTCAGGCCCGTGTTCGGCGGGTCCGCCGTGGAAGAGGCGGGCGGCGAGGAGGGAGGCGGCCTCGTCCACCGCGCCGGGCTCCTCCAGCAGGTCGCATGCGGGACGCTCGCCGAGCCGTGAGGCGAAGCCCTCGGCCAGCCGGTCGCGCCGGGACAGTTCGGTGAGCGCCGCGACGACGCCCGCGTCCAACCGGGAGGGCCAGCGGCCGATCCGCCAGGCGGGCAGTGCCACCCGGGTCAGCAGGCGGTCCCAGCCCGCGTACGCAAGACCCACCTGCTCCTGGGCGACGATCCGCAGCCCGTAGTCCACAGCCTGTGCACGCTCCGCGGCCGCTGCCGCGACGCCGCGCTCCAGCTCGGCGGCGTGCACCCGGCAGCTGTGCAGCAGCAGCCTGGCCACCCGGCCGACGCCCGCGTAGACGAGCCGGGCCGGCAGGCGCCTGGGGTGGTCGCCTGCCACGGCCACGGCCGCGTCCAGACCGCGCACGAAGCGCCGGGCCGCGGCTATGTCGGGGTGCGCCGACGGTCCCGTACCGGCGACGACCGGGGCGAGGACGGCGCGCAGCTCGCCGACGCGCATCCACCACAGGAAGGGCGAGCCGATGACGAGGACGGGTGCGGCGGGGGAACCGCGCCGCGGCTGACGGCCCAGGCCCGCGATGTCGTCGTGGTCCTCCGGCGGCGGAGGGCCGTGGGCCGGATGGGTGCGGTCCTCCAGCCAGCTGTCGCAGTCCGGGGTGAGCGCTATGGCGGAGGGCGCGGGGACGTCGAGGCGGTCGGCGAGGTCGCGCACCATCCGGTAGAGATCCGGGGCCGACTCCTCGGCGATCGGGACCGTCGGGCTGACGGCGGGACGGGCACGGGCCACGACGAGGGCGAAGGCGCCGGCGGCCAGCAGTACGAGAAGCGCAAGCACCGAGACGGTCCAGCGGGCGGCGTCCCAGCCCGCGCCCGTCAGCCGGCCGGTGGCGCCGCCCGCGAGCAGGATCACCGCGCCCGCAGCGGGCAGCAGGGCGACGGCCAGGGCCCGGCTGCGGATGCGCAGCACGGCCAGCGCCCGGGAGCGCGCGGCCTGCGCACCCCGCTCCTCGACACCCGTACCGGTCATGACCGGGCCACACCCCCTCCCTGCCTGGGCTGACGCTGCTTGGTGGTGGTCACTCCCCCACTGTGGCACCCGCCACTGACATCGCAATGCCGGTGGGCCAAGTGCCGGAACGCTTGCGCCGCACCCTAGTTGGGGCCCACGTGCCCGTCAGCCGTATAGGGCATCGGTCACCCGATGGAATGGCTTTGGGGAAAGGTGGATGACGGACAGCGATGATCAGGCCCCGGTCCTGAGACGGAGCCGGGGCCTGAAACGTTGGGCGGGATTCGGCCGGAAGGAGCGGCGGGGCCGGCGGGGAGGCGCCTGCGCCCCTAGGCGCCGGCCGCTGCCTTCGCCGCGATGTCCGTACGGTGCTGGGAGCCGTCGAGGCCGATGCGGGCGACGGCCCGGTAGGCGCGGTCGCGGGCCTCGGTGAGGTTCGCGCCGGTGGCAGTGACCGACAGGACGCGACCGCCCGCGCTGACCACCGCGTCGCCCTCGTGCCGGGTGCCGGCATGCAGGACGTAGGCGTGCGGCGCGTCCTGGGCGGCCACCTCGTCGAGACCGGTGACGGGGTCGCCGGTGCGCGGGGTGCCGGGGTAGTTGTGCGAGGCGACGACCACGGTGACCGCCGCGTCGTCGCTCCAGCGCAGCGGCTCCAGGTCGGCGAGGTTGCCGGTGGCGGCGGCCATCAGCAGACCCGCCAACGGGGTCTGCAGCCGGGCCAGCACCACCTGGGTCTCGGGGTCGCCGAACCGGGCGTTGAACTCGATCACGCGGACGCCGCGGGAGGTGATCGCCAGACCGGCGTAGAGCAGCCCGGAGAAGGGGGTGCCGCGGCGGCGCATCTCGTCGACGGTCGGCTGCAGGACGGTCTCGACGACCTCGTCGACGAGTTTCGGGTCGGCCCACGGCAGCGGGGAGTACGCGCCCATGCCACCGGTGTTGGGGCCCTCGTCGCCGTCGAGCGCCCGCTTGAAGTCCTGGGCGGGCTGGAGCGGGCGGACGGTGTCGCCGTCGGTGACGGCGAAGAGGGAGACCTCGGGGCCGTCGAGGTACTCCTCGATGACGACCTGCTCGCACGCCGCAGCATGTGCCTTGGCGGCATCGAGGTCGGAAGTCACGACGACACCCTTGCCGGCGGCGAGACCGTCGTCCTTGACGACGTACGGGGGGCCGAAGGCGCCGAGGGCCGCGTCGGCCTCCTCCGGCGTCGTACAGACGTACGAGCGTGCGGTGGGTACGCCGGCCGCGGCCATGACGTCCTTGGCGAAGGCCTTGGACCCCTCGAGCCGGGCGGCCTCCCCGGACGGGCCGAAGACCGGGATGCCCGCCTCGCGCACGGCGTCGGCCACCCCGGCGACGAGGGGCGCCTCCGGGCCGACGACCACCAGACCGACGCCGAGCTCCGTGGCCAGCGCGGTGACGGCTGCGCCGTCGAGCGCGTCGACCTGGTGCAGCTCGGCGACCTCGGCGATGCCGGCGTTGCCGGGGGCGCAGTGCAGCGCGGTGACGTCGGGGTCGAGGGACAGGGAGCGGCACAGGGCGTGTTCGCGGGCGCCGCTGCCGATGACGAGGACCTTCACGGGGTCAGCCTAACGGGAACGGACGGGTGTCCTTTGTGCGGGCCGCCGAAGGAGCGAGAGCGGCGCACTTGTGCTTTCACCCAAGGCGCACGCTCGCACACGCCCTGTCCCCCGGTGTACGGCCCTACTCGTTGGCGATCTCCTCCACCACTGTGGCTCCCAGCTCACGGACGAGGAGCTCCTGTCCCGAGAGGGCCGACTCGTCGAGGTCGGGGTCGTCGTCCTCGGGGATGTCGTCCTCGATGGAGACCGGAGGCGGTGGCTCGGGCGCCGAGGACCGCGGGCCCCGTGCCGGTGCCGGGGCGGGCTCGGGTGCGGACGACGGGGCGGGTGCCTGCGCCACCGGCGGTGGTGCGGACGGCGTGGGCGCGGGGGAGGCAGGGGGCGGCGCCGACGGACGCGGAGCGGGCCCACCGCCGCCGAACCCGCCGGAGGGACCGGGCGGCGGTGGGGGTGCCGAGCCGCCGGAGGGGTCGACGACCGCCTCGATCTTCCACTGGACGTTGAACTGCTCGGCCAGGGCCTGCCGCAGCACGTCCTCGCTGCCGCTGCTCAGGAAGTTGTCCCGGGCACCGGCGTTGACGAATCCGAGCTGGAGGGATGTGCCGTCGAAGCCGGCCACCTGGGCGTTCTGGCTGAGCAGGATCCAGGTGAACCGGCGGCGGTTCTTGACGGCCTCCAGGATGTTCGGCCAGAGCGTACGGGGGTCGAGACCGCCGCTGGGGGCCGGCGCGGGAGCGGCGCCGGACGCGGGCGCGGCGGTGGCCGGTCCGCCGGAGACCGGTCCGCCGGAGACCGGGGCGGGTGTCGAGGCGGACGCCGGGGCCGAGGGCGCTGGTCCACCGCCGGCGGCTGCCGCCGTGGGCCATCCGCCGGGCCGCCGCCCACCGCCCGCGGAGGCGGCGGTGGGCCAGGCACCCGGCGCGGACCCGGCGGCAGCCCCTCCACCGGCAGAACCGGGCGAAGCAGATGAACCAGAGGGACCGGAAGGACCGGAAGGACCGGAAGGACCGGAAGGACCGGACTGGCCTGACGGACCGGACTGGCCTGACGGGCCGCCGGAACCGGTGGAACCCAGGCCACCGGACGGCTGCGGCACCCCGGACGCACCTTCCTCCTGACCAGCCCCTTCAGAAGCCCTTCCGGAACCCCCTTCCTGAGCCGCACCCCCCGAGACCCGTACCGCCGCACGGGCCGCGGCGGGCCCGCCGCCGGGCGGCACCGGAGCGGCGGTACCGCCCTGGCCGACGGGAGCCGCATGATGCCCGGGCTGCCCCGCCTGCCCCGCATGGACATCCGCCCCCGCCCCGGGGACGTACCCCATTGAGGGCTGCCCCGCCCCCGAGGAGAAACTCACACCGCGCTCGATCCGGTCCAGCCGGGCCATGACGGACCGCTCGTCGCCGTAGGCGGCGGGGAGCAGGACGCGGGCGCAGATCAGCTCCAGCTGGAGGCGGGGCGAGTTGGCACCCCGCATCTCCGTCAGCCCCTCGTTGACGAGATCGGCGGCGCGGCTCAGCTCGGCGGCGCCGAAGGTCCGCGCCTGGGCCTGCATCCGCTCCACGACATCCGCCGGGGCGTCGAGGAGCCCCTTCTCGGCGGCGTCCGGGACGGCGGCGAGGATGACCAGATCGCGCAGTCGCTCCAGCAGGTCGGCGACGAAGCGGCGCGGGTCGTTACCCCCCTCGATCACCCGGTCCACGACCTCGAAGGCCGCGGCACCGTCGCCGGAGGCGAACGCCTCCACCACGGAGTCGAGCAGCGACCCGTCCGTGTAGCCGAGCAGCGCGGTGGCCATGGCATAGGTCACACCGTCGTCCCCGGCGCCGGCCAGCAGCTGGTCCATGACGGACATGGAGTCACGCACGGAGCCCGCACCGGCCCGCACCACCAGCGGCAGTACGCCGTCCTCGACGGGGATCTGCTCCTTCTGGCACACCTCGGCGAGGTAGTCGCGCAGGGTGCCCGGCGGGACGAGGCGGAAGGGATAGTGGTGGGTCCGCGACCGGATGGTCCCGATGACCTTTTCGGGCTCCGTGGTGGCGAAGACGAACTTCAGATGCTCGGGCGGCTCCTCGACGACCTTGAGCAGGGCGTTGAAGCCGGCCGGCGTGACCATGTGGGCCTCGTCGATGATGTAGATCTTGTACCGGCTGGAGGCTGGCCCGAAGAAGGCCTTCTCGCGCAGCTCACGGGCGTCGTCCACACCACCGTGCGAAGCGGCATCGATCTCGATGACGTCGATGGACCCGGGCCCGTTCCGCGACAGGTCCTGGCACGACCGGCACTCGCCGCAGGGCGTCGGGGTGGGACCTTGCTCACAGTTCAGACAGCGCGCCAGGATCCGCGCGCTGGTCGTCTTGCCGCATCCGCGCGGACCGCTGAACAGGTACGCGTGATTGACCCGGTTGTTCCGCAGCGCCTGCTGCAGCGGGTCGGTGACATGCTCCTGCCCGATGACCTCGGCGAAGGACTCCGGGCGGTAGCGGCGGTACAGCGCAAGAGACGACACGTCTACGAGGTTATAGGCGCCCACTGACAACAGGCCCGCCCCTCGGAGCCCGCGAACACAGACGCCCCCCACGCACCCGCCAGAGCCGACCTACCCTTGCTGCCTTCCGGCCCTGGGGGAGTTCAGTCAGATAGCGCCGCGTGAGGGGCTCCGCACAGAGTACCTGATCCGAGGGGGTCGGAACGAGTTCGCGAGCACTCCCCGCCGTCATGTAATGTTTCCGGCGGAGGATTCGCCTAGAGGCCTAGGGCGCACGCTTGGAAAGCGTGTTGGGGGCAACCCCTCACGAGTTCGAATCTCGTATCCTCCGCCAGCTCAGAGGCCCGGACCACGATCATGGTCCGGGCCTCTGGCGTTCGTCCGTCTCAGTTTCCGTCTCAGTCGGCTTTTCCGTCGTCTCCGGGCGGCTCCCAGAGGGCGTCTCCGACTTGCTGCGCCACCTTCCGCAGCAGCGTCCCTGTCACGTGCATGTACCGGGCCCGCATGCGTGCCGCTCCCCCGGGCTCCCATCCCATGATCGCGTCGACCACGACGTCCGGGACGCCGAGGATAAGAAGGACGGTCGCGGCGGTGTGGCGAGCGTCATGAAGACGGCCGTCTCGTACGCCCGCGTCCCGAAGCAGACGCTTCCAGATGTGGAAAGTCGGTGTTCGGGCTGAGAGGGCCGCCGGTCGGCGAGGCGAAGACGTATCCCTTGTCCTCCCAGTCGGTACCGGCCTCAGCGCGCTCTTTCTCCTGCTCCTCCTGGTGCTGACGCAGGAGCTTGATCAAAGGGTCGGGCAGGCCGATCGTGCGCCGCCCGGCCCGTGACTTGGTGGACTTGTGCTCTCGGCGGGTCTGCTGTTTCTGGGGGCAGTAGCCGGCCTTCCGGCCGCACGGGTTGTCTCCGCAGCCGTGTGCGTACTTGGGACGGAGGCGGTTCTTGCGGATCCGGACGTACCCCGCGTCCAGGTCGACGTCTTCCCAGTGGAGTCCGAGCGCCTCCCCCTGGCGGAGGCCGAGCGCCAGGGCGACGACCCAGCGAGCGCTGTTGCGGAGCTTGGCGGCCTCGACGAGGAGGCTCTGAACCTCCTCGATCGTGAACGGCTCAATGTCCTCTTCTTCGAGGCGCGGAGCCTTGGCGATCTCGGCCACGTTGGTGGCGACGTGACCACGCCGCTTGGCCTCACCGAGGGCGACCCGGATCGTCCGGTGAGCGTGGTGGGCGGTGCCGGCGGAGCTCCCGGAGTCCTGCATCTTCCGGTAGAAGCGCTCCAAGTGCTCGGGCTCCAGCTTGTCGAGCTTGTGAGCGCCCAGGCCGGGCACGAGGTGCACGCGTACGTCGACCTCATAGCCGTCGTATGTGTTCTCGGAGACGTACGGCTTGGCAATGTTCTCGACCCAGTGCTCAAGCCAGGCCTGGACGGTCCAGCTCTGGCCCGGCTTCCTGAGCTTCTTCTCGTCCCGTGCGCGCTCCATCTCGCGGACGGCCCTGGTCACCTCGGCCTTGGTCTTGCGCTCGATATGGCGGCGGTCCGGCTTGCCGTCATCACGGACGCCGACCGTCACTCGTCCGTGCCACTTGCCGTCCTTGCCAAAGTAGATCGAGGAGGCCCGCTCCGCTCCCCGCGTGCGGCCCCGGCTCCAGCGCCGGGCCCCAACGCTCCTGTCTCCGCCCCGCTCCGGGCCCCGGCTCCGCCGGCCGCGCGGCTGGAGCGAGCACACCTAACGCAGTGGACGGTAGCCCGCTGTGGCTGGGGCCGGTCGGCTCCACGGCTTTAGGCAGCCACCATGGGGCGAGCCTCGAAGATCATGGCCCCAACGTCGTGCTTTACCGGGCAGGTCCACAGACTGCCCGACTCGCCGGAAGCTTACGGGGCCATGATCTCTCGCCCCATGGCAGCTCCCGCCCAAAGCCGCTCCCGCCAACCTCACTCTTGCGGCGAATCCCCCGAGTCGCTCACCTCAAGGTCTTCCATCGACTTTCTGGGCGGGCTCGACTTGCCGCTTTTATAGTCGATCAGTCGCTGCAGTCGTTCAAGCGGCCACTCGTCGAACTCCTCCGCAGATTTCCATCCGCACGCCACGCATTCATCATGCAGGAATGTGCCGAATCGACCTGCCTGCTCTACGAGCTCACCACTCTCTTTTACGACCTGATAAGAATCGCACCTAGGGCAACGCTTCCCATCGACGTGGCCATGCCGGACACGCAGCAAGGTGAAAAGCCTGAGGAATTCACGTGTGGCACCGAGGGTGATCTCGGCGTCTACTTCCGACGCATCCACGTAGTGCTGGAGCCAGACGGAGAGATCCCACGTCTTCTCTCCAAGGACCTTGAGGTAGGCGCGAGGTTTACTGTTTGCCGTAAGGCTGGTCGCGAAGATCCCGAACCAAGCCTTGGCGTTCGCCGCCTGCGGCCGTTCGCCACTCACGAGCACCCAGGGTTCATCCATGTTCTCGGGGACGAGAGCCAGCAGTGTCTCACGGCAGCGGATACCTACCGCCTGAAAGTCCTCTGCCTCTTCGGCGATCACCATCGCATCGACGGCCCCGGCGTACCGGCGCCACGATTTCCTTACGTACTCAACTTGATCGTCATCCGGCTGCACACTGAATTGCTCTTCTTGTCCTGCCGGTCGACTAGGACGGGACGCAAGTCGCGTGCCCCTTCGTCGCACCCTGAGCCGCAGGGCGGGCCCGGCAGCCTGCGGAGTCCCTGCGGTGGTGGTCGTGCCCGATGCGTGCCCGACAGGTCGGTAAGCCACGGTCAACAGCGGGTGCCAGTAAGCGCCCAACGCCCATCCCACCAGCCGTTGCTGCTGGTCAGGCCGCCACCTATGCCCAGAAGCGCGGTGATTCCCAAGCTGATGGCTCGCGCTCCGGTCGTCACGGGGTCGGCCGTCTCGGGTTGCCCTGGTCGACGGCGCAAGCCAATAGCGTGGCTGAGGCCGGTGAGGGTGCAGCGAGGCACACGCGCGCGCAGTCGGCCTGGCGCACCCGCCATCTTGGCTGGCTGTCGTCGGCTGACGTTCGTGCCACTGCTGTGCTAAAACACGGCCTAGACGGCTATAAGCGGTGTCAACGCCTTGGTGCTCGCTCGTCGTGATCGACGGGTGCGAGCTCGAAGCCCAAGCGGGCGAGGTATGCGCGGCAGCGGGTCTTCCAGTCCGACTCGGACACCTGCGACAGACACCGCTCCAGCAGTGCCGCGACCGCACTCTGGAGTCTCTCGCGGGCAATGGCGTCTTCGTACGTCTCCAGAGTCGTGGCCAGCCTGCGCTTGGTGCCCGTGTCATCCATGTCAAGCAGAGCCAGGGCTTCGATCCCTCTCGGCAGATCCATGGCCGGCAGAACGGGAATGAGGCGTCGGGCGATGCCCACGTCGTCAGAGGCATTGGCCACGGCCACGACATGCTCCAGAAACTCCTGGCTGGGTGGCCGAACGGGGTACAGGTCGGCCAGCAACTCCACCGTCATCCGCTGCACACCCTGCTCGGCACCCAGAAGGGAGTGCAATGCCTCCTCGTCCAGCGCCCGACGGGCGGCCAGGGCACGCAGTGCTTCCTTCCTAGCCTGCTTGTCCTCCCACTCGTCGACGGCGATGGTCTGGGCCGCCCTCAGATCGGCCGTGGTGAGTCGCGCGGGATCGGTCAGCAAGGGGCGGATCGATTTCCTCCGATTGCGTTCTTCCATCTGTCCCAAAGCGATGTCGAAGAGTTTGGACAGTTCTCGCCGCAGGACCTCTCCGAACCTCCCGTAATCGAAGGGGACGGCCGTCAGTCGCCTCTCCTGCTCGATCTCACGCAGGGTCCTGACCAGTTGTCTGTTTTTCTCCGAGAGAGAATCGAGATCGGCGGGAGGGCGGAACTCGGCGTCCAGGACGAGGTACTGCTGGTAGGTCGAGTTCAGACAGAGCACCAGGAACGGCTTGCCGCCCAGCAGTGCCGCGGTCACCTCGGTCTCCCAGGTGATGCGTCCGATCTCCTCGACGATGACGAACACACAGACGTCCGCCTCTTGAACCGTGGCTCGAGAGTTCTCCTCCCAATCGGACGAGGCGGAGTTGATGTAATTCACGGTTCCGTCGAGGAAGTGCCAGGAAACGCCGCCGAAAGCTGTGACGGTCCGGACGAACTCGTCCTGCACTCGACGTGTGTCCGCGGCGCCACACAACATGACTCGGATCATGGCGCATCCTGACATGCACCGGCTTGCGGGGTGAAGCGCTGGAAGGGGCAATGGTCCATACCCGTGCACAGCCGTCCACATGTGATCCGTAGCTTGGCGTATTCCTTCTCCTCCGCCTCGCCGGATGCGCCCGCGGGACCACAATGGACCGGTGACGGGTACCGGAGACAACCTGTGGAACGCCGCCATCACCCCCTCCTCGTATGACGCCGAGGGCCAGCACTACCGCGCTGCCGTGTTGGAGCAGTACAAGCTGTGTGCCGAAATGTCGGACCGGATCAGTGCCCGGCGTAACGCGGCGAACACCTTCTTCCTGACGGTGAACAGCGGCCTGATCGCCGCGTTCGCCGTGTCTGGAGGTAGCGGCCTGTCCGCAGCGCCCCGGTGGGCCGTGACGGCGGGGTTGCTCGTGGTGCTGGCCCAGTGCGCCGCCTGGTGGATCACTGTGCGGTCGTACCGCCAGTTAAACAGCGCTAAGTACCGGGTCATCGCATCGCTGGAGGAGCGGCTGCCGGCCATGGCCCTCTCCCGGGCGGAGTGGCGGTCGCTCGGCGAGGGCGCGGACTGGCGGCTTTACGTGCCCCTGAGCCTGATCGAAATGTGGGTTCCGCTGATCTTCGGCTCAGCCTACGTCCTCGGTTTCGGAGCGTTGTTGTGGTCTTAAGCACGGCTACTGACAACGGCCGTAGGCGGGCCGTCTCAGTTTCCGTCTCATTCATCTGCGTTCACGGCCGTTCAGGGGAGACTCAAGGCCAAGCCTGGCGCAGCTGTCAGCGGCCCATGAATCCAGGTGAACGCCCCCGAACGACGCCCAACACCCCACCACCACAGTTGGAAAGCGTGTTGGGGGCAACCCCTCACGAATTCGAATCTCGTATCCTCCGCAGTCGCCTGACCAGGCGAAACGAGAACCCCGGACCGCTTCGGCGACCGGGGTTTCTCGGCATGCCTTGGTCTCAGTTGCGGTCTCATTTATTTCCGACATATACGTCATTCTGTACGGCATGACGACGCGCCTCCGCCGACGATGGTGGGGCGCCGTCCAAGCGTTCGTTCGCCGACTTGCACGCCGAAGGCCGACGGCCAAGATCAGCCTCAGGTGAGGCTCGCCCCACACCGTAGGACGTGGCCTCCAGAAGCAACCCGCAGCCAGGTAGTGCACTGACCATCCACGTCCGCCCTACCAGCGCCTTCCATGTCGTAGGCCGCCTCAGAGGGTCGAGCCGTTTGCGCGGCCCGACCCTCTGACCTTGCACTCAGCCTCCGGCGACCGCCCCTCAGTCCCATCGCCTCGCGAACTCAGCACCGGCCAGCAGGTCGCCCGTCCGTACGATCGGATCATCGATCCCCAGGGCCACCATCACATCGGCGGGAAGGGCCACGTATTTTCCCTTCAACTTCGTGACATGGCAGGGAAAGCGGTTCGCTCTCACCAGCCCGGCTGCCTTCGATGGGTCGACCCCGAGGAGATCTGCCACCTTGCGCAGGGGCATTGGCTCGGTCAGCCACTGCGACAGTCGCCTTGCGCTTGGGCTCACTCAGCCTCCTTCTGCGGTCCGTCGAGTTCGCCGGACTCCCCCTCGGGCGCCTGCTCCGAGCCCAAGGCGAGGAAGTCGCCCAAGAGCCCGAGGCGGTGCAAGGTAGCGCCCGTGCGTTCGCCGCTGATGCGCCCCCACAACAAAGGGTCCATCTCGTCGACCACCTGGATGTCCGACTCGTTGCGGATGGGCGAGTAGCCGTCATCACATCGGCTCGCGCGGTCGACAAGGCTGTGCGGATCCGTCGTGCGCTCGGCCGGATCAGCCCGTTCCACCGCCCAGCCGGCCGCGTTGGCGGAGCGGACAACCTCGTCACGGACATCGTCGCCTTCGGTGGCCAGCGCCAGACCGTACAACGCACCGAACACCATGGCCGACCTCACCTCGGCGACGTCGACGCAGAGCCTCCGCGACACTCTCCCGGCCGACTTCCGGAGGTAGGGGATGACGAAATACAGCGCGAGCAACTGGCTGCGCTGAGCCAAGTTCGGCAGGTCACTACGGGCGTCGCGGCCTACGCATCGCCACAGCGCGTCCCGAAGAGCAACGTCAATGGCATCTCGCGCCGCCGCATCCTTCGCCTCCGAGAGCGTGAGGTGTTCACCCACCGAACACCTCTCCCCGGGCGCATGTGGGCACACCAACTGCCCACCGAGCAACTGCGAAACCTTTAGCTCGATCGATCTGAAGACGTCTGCCGAAGGCAGCAGGGACACGGCCCCTCCTCTTGTGGCTCCACCAACGGCAGGAGGCTCACCGCGTCGAAGGACGACTATCCGCACCAGCCGATGCATGCGCTGGCGGGAGTGAACAACACGGAGTGACCGAGTGAACCGGTGTGTCCCAGCGATCAACACCGGGGAAGACTCCGGGGTCATCCATCTGCATCCTGGGCCTGACTGTTCAGCACCCCTGGTATGGGTGCTTACACCAGGAGTATGGTCTCTAGTATGGCGACGAAAAAAGTCACGGTGACGATCCCCGAAGATCTCCTCGACGAGATCCGAGCCGACGCGGCTGAGCGGGGACTTTCGGCGTATGTAGCTGAAGCACTGCGATTCAAGCGCGATCGGGACCGGCTGCTGGAGCTGGTCGACTGGCTGCAGGAGGAACACGGGCCGGTCACCGAAGACGAGCGCGCGGCAGCCCTCGCGGAACTGGACGATCTCGACGCCGAGCACGAGCGCCGTCGCACCGCCGGCGGACACGATGCCGGAGAGGCCGCGTGAAGAAGCGCGCTGGTGAGCACAGGCAGCGGCCACTGCGCGTCTTCGTACTCGACTGCGAGGCCCTGTCCCTGGCCGTGCGCGGCGACCGCAGGATGATCGCCTGGCTCGACCTCGCGGCCGGGGGTGAGGCCGAAGTGGTGACGTCTCCCATGACGCTGGTCGAGGCATACGACGGCAGGACCACCGAGCAGCGCTGGGACTGGGTGCTCTCCCGGCTCAAGGTCGCCGATATCGGAAAGGACGAGGCCCGCCAGGCCCGGCGTCTCCTGGCTGACGCCAAGCTGCACGGTCACAAGTACGCGATCGATGCCGTGCTCGCTGTCATCGCACGCCAGCAGAAAGGGCAGGTCACAGTCTTCACCTCGGACATAGACGACCTGGAGAAGCTCCTCCCGGACACCATCGTCGTCAAGAAGGTATGACCCGGCGGGCCCTGGTCTCAGTTCTGGTCTCATTCATCCCCGTCCAGCACCGTCCGCCGCCCTCCCGATGCCCCTCTCCGCCGCAGGTCAGGACGCCCCCGTTCCTCTCCAAATCCCCAGACGAACATTTGGAAAGCGTGTTGGGGGCAACCCCTCACGAGTTCGAATCTCGTATCCTCCGCCATAGTGCCCCTGAGCTGTGACAACACGGCTCAGGGGTCCTTTGCTTCTCACTGCGGCTCCGCATCCGGACGGAGCTAGGCAAGACGCTTCGGTAACTCGGGCTTGTCTAGCTCCCTCACGAGAGGGAGTCCCACACCGTGGCAGCACGTAACCCACTGCGCGCACAGCAGCGCGTCAGAAGCGGTGAGAGCACGACGCCGACACAGAGCACGCGCACGCTCTCTTCCACTCCCGTACGTGCTCTCAGGAGCGCTGAGGACGTACGTCTCGCAACGATCGCTGAGCTTGAGCTACACCTCAGCACGACGACCAACAAGCACGGCCGACCGTTCCAGCGGCGCACGATCAACGCGTACAAGTACGCGGCAACCCAGCTTCACCGCTGGCTGACCCGATCTCCGCAGATCAACGCGGTGGGTGTGGAAGTCTCCTCGTTCACCGACGTGGACACCGCCACGCTGAACCGCTACTTCCGCTGGTACTACACCACCCATGACATCCCGAAGTCCCAGGACGGGAAAGGCGGGTACACAGGCGGGACCACGACGCAACGCAACCTCCGCGCGCTCTTCCTCTACCTGGCCGAGGAGTACGACCACCCGAACCCCTTCACAGACCTCAAGCTCCAGCGCTACGCCACGCCTCCGATGGGCAAGCCAAAGACCCTGTCCGAGGACTTCATCACTGACTGCCTGGCAGCCACGGGCAACGGCTCACCCAAGGTCCGAGACTTCGAGACCGTACGGAACCACGCGATCCTGCGCGTGCTCACGGAGGGCCTGCGCTCGGACGAGCTTCTGAACCTTCGAACCAACGACCTGGATCTTCCGAACGGCACCCTGGTCGTCGTCCCGATCAAGATGGACAGGAACTCTCTGGACGGCCGCGTGATCCCGCTCCAGCCCAAGACGGTCAAGGCTCTCTCCAGGTACCTCCGCGTACGAGCGACGCACCGCATGGCCAACCCGAACTCTCCGGATCATGTCGAGCGGCTGTGGCTCGGGACACGCAACCGTGGAGAGCTGGGCTACCAGGGTCTTCACCGGCTCGTGAAGAAGATCGCCACGGCAGCGGGATACGACCCGGCGCACGTCTCGCCCCACTCCTTCTGTCACACCTGGGCCGACGACCTCAAAGCGGCGGGAGTCTCGGGCGAGCACATCATGGCCGTGCGCGGCTGGAAGTCTCCCGCGATGCTCCGACCCTACGGCGCGGACATGGCCAGCCGCCGGGCAGTAGACGCGGTGCACGCCCTGGGCGTCCGCTACTGACCCAGCGCTGACCAGCGGCTAAGCGCACGCCGGCGTGCACGCCACGAGCCGGTCAGCGCTCACAGCAGAGGGCGGGTGTGGAACGTCTCGATGGTGGGCCCTACGGCACACGGGACGGGCCGTCAGGAGTTCCACATGGACCCGTTGGTCATCGAAGATGTTGAAGCCCTCCAGGGTCCACATGCCACGTTCGCGGGCGGAGAAGGGGATCACGCCGAGCGAGACGGCGGGTAGCGACATGACCGACAGCAAGTGTCCCGACTGCCCTGCCATCGCTTCGGCGTCGCCCACCTGGTAACGCAACACCGACTCCTCAACCAGGAGCGTGAAGCGGTGGCCGGTCTCGTGCAGCACGCGGGCACGAGCCATGCGCGCGTCTACCGCCTCGGTGATGTCGTCGGGCGCACGGTGAAAGTGGCGGATCGTGGAGAGCGGAGCGGCGGCGTAGGTGGGCGTCTGGAAGAGGCCGGGCACGACGTGCGAGGCGTAGCCCCTGTGCAGTTTGGTCCGCTCGTACAGCGGTATACGGGACTCCTGGAGACGACGCAGGCCGGTGCGCTGGAGTCGCTTCCACTCCATATACGTCGAGGCGGCCGTACGACTCGCGGCGATGATGTCGGCGGCCTGGTCGTTGGCGTCGCACGCGGTGCACCACTCGCGGATGTCCGCGTCGGTGGGCGGCGTGCGCGCGTTCTCGATGCGGGAGACCTTGGACTTGTGCCAGCCACAACGCGCGGCCAGCTCATGCCCTTTCAGCACGGCGTCCAGGCGGGTTTCGCGCAACCGCGCGGCTACGGCGTTGCGGGCGTTCTCGACGCTGGATGACTGGTACTGAGGCATGAGCTGGCTACGTGTTGGCGCGGGTCAGACCGTGAACTCCTCGTGAGGTGTGGCACGTTCCCATACGGCCTCAAACGCCGAGGCACAGAGCTTGATCATGTCCGGGTCGGAGTTGAGTTCGTGCCCTGCCGACGCGCCGTCCCCGGCGAAGTGGCCGAAGCGGATCAGCCGACCGTCGAGGAGCCAGAAGTCAGCGCCGGGCAGAGCCAGCGTGGCGGCCTCTCGACGGGGAAGCCAGCGCACCAGCTCGCCAGCCTCCACGTTGAGATACGTACCCGCGTGCTCGTACCGGATGTACTCACTGACCGGCACGGAGACGACACGAGCGCGGCGCATGACGACGCCACGGCCGACGGCTTCCCGTACGAGGTCGAGCCGGGGGCGGCGACGTTTCACGGACTCAGGCGTGATCCGCCCGGCTGCCTTCCACTCCGCGAAGTCGTCAGCCTCGGCGGCCACGCCGTAGGAGTCGCGCAACTCCAGGTGCACGGCGGAGTGGTGGCAGTCGCGGATCAGTTCACTGAACGGCGGAACACTGCTCGGCTTCATCACACGCCTTCCTGATCT
>NZ_JBAGKH010000022.1:0-114067 GCF_036689765.1 Streptomyces poriticola | reverse complement strand
GCTCGCCGTACGCGTCCGCGGGCCCGCCCCCCACCAGGCCCCTGGAGCGATGCAGCCCGTCGGCCCCCGGGGCGACGCCCACCCGTTCCGCAGCGGACGCCGCCGCTGCGCGTGGGTGCCCACCCGTCCGGGTGGCGGAATCCGCCCGACCGCAGTCGCTCGCCCGTGCCGGGCCGCCAGGGTTCCGCCCAGCGGCGGGTGCTCGCGTCGCCGGGGCAGTGCCCACCCGTGGGGCGGCAGGGTCCGCCAAGCCGCGGGCAGTCGTGCCGCACCCTGTGCCTGGACGGCCTGGGCGGCACGGGTGGGTGTGGGCGGCACTCCGTCAGCGCCGGGCCGCGCAGCCCACCCCCGACGGTCACCGCCGCGCCGGGCGGCTTGCCCACCCCGGCGTGCACCACGGTGCCGGGCGACCTCTGCACCCCGGAGGGCACCGCCGCGCCGGTCGGCTGGCCAGCCTGGCGGGCACCGCCGCCCGCCCAGACGCCGGCCGGCATCCCGGTGGCTAGATCCGCCCCAGCACCTGTGTCAGCAGCGCACCCATCCGCGTCGCGGAGTCCCGACCGGCCTGGAGGACCTCCTCGTGGTTGAGGGGCTCGCCCGTCATGCCGGCGGCGAGGTTGGTCACCAGGGAGATCCCCAGCACCTCCGCGCCGGCCTCACGGGCCGCGATCGCCTCCAGGACCGTCGACATCCCGACCAGGTCCGCCCCGATGACCCGGGCCATGCGGATCTCCGCCGGCGTCTCGTAGTGCGGGCCGGGGAACTGGGCGTAGACGCCCTCCTCGAGGGTGGCGTCGACCTCCTTGCACAGGGCCCGCAGGCGGGGGGAGTAGAGGTCGGTGAGGTCGACGAAGTTGGCGCCGACGATCGGGGAGGCAGCGGTGAGGTTGATGTGGTCGCTGATGAGGACCGGCTGGCCGGGGCGCATGCCCTCGCGCAGTCCGCCGCAGCCGTTGGTCAGGATGACGGTCTTGGCGCCGGCGGCGACGGCCGTACGGACGCCGTGGGCGACCGGGGCCACCCCGTGGCCCTCGTAGTAGTGGGTGCGGCCCAGGAAGACCAGCGCGCGCTTGTCGCCGACGGAGTACGAGCGGATCTTGCCGCCGTGCCCCTCCACCGCGGGCTCGGGGAAGCCCGGCAGCTCGGTGACCTGGAACTCGGCCTCGGGGGCGCCGAGGGCGTCCACGGCCGGTGCCCAGCCGGAGCCCATCACGAGGGCGACGTCGTGGGTGTCGGCGCCCGTGAGTTCGCGCAGGCGGGCCGCGGCGGCGTCGGCGGCGGCGTACGGGTCGCCCTGGATGTCGTCCGGAAGAAGAGATGCGTTCACGTGGATGAGGGTAGCCGCTTTACGCCTACGCGCGTAGATGACAGAGCTCACGTGATCCGGATCGTTGTGTTGTCGTTTCCCACGAAGCCACCCTCAGCAGGGGCGTTTGCGCAGCTCCATGACGTAGTCGTGGGGTGCGCCGGCGGATTCGGCCGCGTCGGCCAGCTCGCCCAGGTAGCGGGCGGAGGGCAGGCCGCCCTCGTAGGCGTTGAGGACGTAGGTCCAGGCCCCGGTCTCACCGTCCAGGGTGTGTACGCGGACGCGTGTGCGGCGGTAGATGTCCAGGCCCGCACCCTCCCAGCGGTCCAGCGCCTCCTCGTCCATCGGGGCGATGTCGTACAGCGCCACGAAGGTCTGCGAGATCGGGTCCTCGACCAGCGTCGCGAGGGCGCCCTCCCAGCCCAGGTGCTCGCCGCCGAAGGTCAGCCGCCAGCCGTTCAGCCAGCCGGTGGCGCGCAGCGGCGAGTGCGGGGCACGGCGGGACATCAGCCGCGCGTCGAGGTTGCCGGCGTACGCGGCGTAGAGCGACATGGGGAGAGGGTACGGCAGCGTGTCACTGGTCACGGGGGCGTATCGGGTGGGCCCCCGGCGCGGTGTTTGGTTGAAGGGTGCGGGACAATGGAGTACGTGACTCGGATCGTGATCATCGGTGGCGGACCCGGCGGATACGAAGCGGCGCTGGTCGGCGCCCAGCTCGGCGCGGAGGTGACCGTCGTCGACTGCGACGGCCTGGGCGGTGCGTCGGTGCTCACCGACTGCGTGCCGTCGAAGACTCTCATCGCGACGGCCGAGGTGATGACCACCTTCGACTCGTCCTATGAGGAACTGGGCATCATCGTCGCCGATGACACCCCGCCCCTGGAGCAGGCCGCCCGGGTGGTGGGTGTGGATCTGGGCAAGGTCAACCGGCGGGTGAAGCGGCTGGCCCTGGCACAGTCGCACGACATCACCGCGTCCGTGACGCGCGCCGGGGCGCGGGTCATGCGCGGGCGCGGCCGGCTGGAGGGCATGCAGGCCCTCGACGGGTCCCGGAAGGTCGTGGTGCGGGCCGCCGACGGGAGCGAGGAGACGCTCACGGCGGACGCGGTACTCATCGCCACGGGCGGGCATCCGCGCGAGCTGCCCGACGCCCGGCCGGACGGGGAGCGGATCCTGAACTGGACCCAGGTGTACGACCTGGACGAGCTCCCGCAGGAGCTGATCGTCGTGGGGTCCGGTGTCACCGGAGCCGAGTTCGCCGGGGCCTACCAGGCGCTGGGGTCGAGGGTGACGCTGGTGTCGTCGCGGGACCGCGTGCTGCCGGGCGAGGACCCCGATGCCGCAGCGGTCCTGGAGGACGTCTTCCGGCGGCGGGGCATGAACGTCATGGCGCGTTCGCGGGCCCAGTCCGCCAAGCGGGTCGGGGACCGGGTCGAGGTGACCCTCTCCGACGGGCGGGTCATCACCGGGTCGCACTGCCTGATGGCCGTCGGTGCCGTCCCCAACTCGGAGGGCATGGGCCTGGAGGAGGCCGGGGTCCGGCTGCGCGACTCCGGGCACATCTGGACCGACCGGGTGTCCCGGACCACGGCTCCCGGCGTGTACGCCGCCGGTGATGTCACCGGTGTCTTCGCGCTGGCCTCGGTGGCCGCCATGCAGGGCCGGATCGCCATGTACCACTTCCTGGGCGACGCGGTCGCCCCGCTGAACCTGAAGACCGTGTCGTCCAACGTGTTCACCGACCCCGAGATCGCCACGGTGGGGTACACACAGGCCGACGTCGACGCCGGAAAGATCGACGCCCGGGTGGTGAAGCTGCCGCTGCTGCGCAACCCGCGCGCGAAGATGCAGGGCATCCGGGACGGCTTCGTCAAGATCTTCTGCCGGCCGGGCACCGGGATCGTGGTGGGCGGTGTCGTGGTGGCCCCGCGCGCCTCGGAGCTCATCCACCCCATCTCGCTGGCGGTCGACAACAACCTGACCGTCGAACAGATCGCGAACGCCTTCACCGTCTACCCGTCGCTGTCCGGCTCCATCGCCGAAGTGGCCCGCCAGCTCCACACCCGCAAGGCGAGCGCGGAGGCCTAGCCGGCGGCTGGAAACGGCTCCTCGCCGGTCACGGGGAGTTGTCGGACGTGCGTACGGCATACGCTGCTGGAGTAACCCCCATACCACGCAGTGGCCTGACGTGCGAACAACTTCTGTTATTCGGCGCAAACTGCTGAAACCAGACGGTCGTTGGGGTTACTGTCAGTTTCGTGTTCGCTGCAGAACGTCGCCAATTGATCCTCGAAATGGTGCGAGCGAACGGGGCCGTGTCGCTCCGGGAGCTCGCCCGCGTCGTCCAGACCTCCGAAGTGACCGTACGGCGGGACGTGCGCGCACTGGAGGCAGAAGGACTCCTCGACCGCCGGCACGGCGGTGCGGTACTGCCGGGCGGCTTCACGCGGGAGTCCGGCTTTCCGCAGAAATCCCATCTCGCGACCGCCGAGAAGACCGCCATCGCCGATCTCGCCGCGGGCCTCGTCGAAGAGGGTGAGGCCATCGTGGTGGGGGCGGGCACCACCACCCAGGAGCTGGCCCGCCGGCTGGCCCGGGTGCCCGGGCTGACCGTCGTCACCAACTCGCTGCTGGTGGCCCAGGCCCTGGCCCACGCCAACCGCGTGGAGGTGGTCATGACCGGCGGCACCCTCCGCGGCTCGAACTACGCCCTGGTGGGAAGCGGCGCCGAGCAGTCCCTGCAGGGGCTGCGCGTCTCGCGGGCCTTCCTCTCCGGGAGCGGGCTGACCGCCGAGCGGGGCCTGTCCACGTCCAACATGCTGTCGGCGTCCGTCGACCGGGCGCTGGTGCAGGCCGCCGCCGAGGTCGTCGTCCTGGCCGACCACATGAAGCTCGGCACCGACACGATGTTTCAGACCGTGCCGACCGACGTCATCACCCGGCTGGTGACGGACGAGCCCCCGGCCCACGACGACCGGGCCACCACCGAGCTCCAGGCCCTGGCCGACCAGGGTGTGCAGATCGCCGTGGCCGGCACTCAGGGCGGGGCGGGCGGCCCGGGAGGTGAGCCGGCCCCGGCGCGCCAGCAGCGTCGGGACGTGCCACTGCCCGGACCCCGCCGCCAGGTCCCCGGTACGGGCGCCGGGCTGCGGACGGCCGCGGCGCTCGGCGAGCCGGGCACCGGGGCGGAACAGCGGGCCCGGGTCGCGGACCTGCGTCGGCGCTGAGCGCTCCGCTGGAAGTGCCGCTGGAAGTGCCGCGCTGTGCCGTCGCTCGTCTGCGGTGCCGTCGTGGCTGGCCGCGCAGTTCCCCGCGCCCCTTCGGGGCGCTGCCGAACCGCACCGGCGGTTCACCGCGTCCTGGCAGCGGACAGGGCGCCCGGCGGACCGACGGCTGCGGTCCACCGGGCACCCCGGTCGCGTCGTGCGGACGGTTCGATCGTCGTCCCGCGGTCAGTCCTTGATCTCGCAGATGGCGGCGCCGGAGGTGAGAGAGGCGCCGACCTCGGCGGTCAGGCCCTTGATGGTGCCGGACTTGTGGGCGTTGAGGGGCTGCTCCATCTTCATCGCTTCGAGGACCACGACCAGGTCGCCTTCGTTGACTTCCTGGCCCTCCTCGACGGCGATCTTGACGATGGTGCCCTGCATCGGGGAGGCGAGGGTGTCGCCGGAGGCGGCGGGGCCGGACTTCTTCGCCGCACGGCGCTTGGGTTTGGCTCCGGCGGCCAGGCCGGTGCGGGCCAGGGACATGCCGAGCGAGGAGGGGAGGGAGACCTCCAGACGCTTGCCGCCGACCTCGACGACGACCGTCTCACGGCCGGGTTCCTCGTCCGCCTCGGTGGTGTCGGCGGGGGCGGTGAAGGGCTTGATGGTGTTGGCGAACTCGGTCTCGATCCAGCGGGTGTGGACCGTGAAGGGATCGGTGGAGCCCGTCAGCTCGGGGGCGAAGGCGGGGTCGCGGACGACGGTGCGGTGGAAGGGGATGGCGGTGGCCATGCCCTCGACGGTGAATTCGTCCAGGGCGCGGGCGGCGCGCTGGAGGGCCTCGGCGCGGGTGCGGCCGGTGACGATCAGCTTGGCGAGCAGGGAGTCCCAGGCCGGGCCGATGACCGATCCGGACTCCACGCCCGCGTCCAGACGGACGCCGGGGCCGGACGGCGGGGTGAAGGCGGTGACGGTGCCGGGGGCGGGCAGGAAGCCCCGGCCGGGGTCCTCGCCGTTGATGCGGAACTCGAAGGAGTGGCCGCGCAGGGGCGGGTCGTCGTAGCCGAGCGCCTCGCCGTCGGCGATGCGGAACATCTCGCGGACCAGGTCGATGCCGGCGACCTCTTCCGTGACCGGGTGTTCGACCTGGAGACGGGTGTTGACCTCGAGGAAGGAGATGGTGCCGTCGAGGCCGACCAGGAACTCCACGGTGCCGGCGCCGACGTAGCCGGCCTCCTTGAGGATGGCCTTGGAGGCGCGGTACAGCTCGGCGACCTGCGCCTCGGACAGGAACGGCGCCGGGGCCTCCTCGACCAGCTTCTGGTGGCGGCGCTGCAGGGAGCAGTCTCGCGTGGAGACGACCACGACGTTGCCGTGGGTGTCGGCCAGGCACTGGGTCTCGACATGGCGGGGCTTGTCGAGGTACCGCTCGACGAAGCATTCGCCGCGGCCGAAGGCGGCGACGGCCTCGCGGACGGCGGAGTCGTAGAGTTCGGGGACTTCCTCGAGGGTGCGGGCGACCTTGAGGCCGCGTCCGCCGCCGCCGAAGGCGGCCTTGATCGCGATGGGCAGCCCGTGCTGCTCGGCGAAGGCGACGACCTCGCCGGAGCCGGAGACGGGGTCGGGGGTGCCGGCCACCAGGGGGGCGCCGGCCCGCTGGGCGATGTGGCGGGCGGCGACCTTGTCGCCCAGGTCCCGGATCGCCTGCGGCGGGGGGCCGATCCAGATCAGGCCGGCGTCGAGGACGGCCTGGGCGAACTCGGCGTTCTCGGAGAGAAAGCCGTAGCCGGGGTGGATCGCGTCCGCGCCGGACTCGCGGGCGGCGTTCAGGACCTTGCCGATGTCGAGGTAGCTGGTGGCGGGGGTGTCACCGCCCAGGGCGAACGCCTCGTCGGCGGCGCGGACATGCAGAGCGTCCCGGTCCGGGTCCGCGTAGACGGCCACGCTCGCGATCCCGGCGTCCCGGCAGGCCCGGGCCACGCGGACAGCGATTTCGCCACGGTTGGCGATGAGCACCTTGCGCACGATTGAGGCTCCCTCCTTGAAACAAGCCGAGTTTAGGGACTGCCGACACGCCACTTCGACCCATCCCCAATGGTGAGCTTGCCCACACGGAGCGTGATTCGAGGCTCGCTCGACCCGCGAAAGCCCTTGTCGCGCGGCGGTACGCAGGCTTCCTCCGGAAAACCCTAGCCGCCCGGTGTGGTCAAGGTCTCTGTGAGGGCGTGCTGCGAGCCACTCCGTTTCTTTGTGGAATCCCTACGAACGGGCTAACGCATCTTTGCCCGCGGCAGAACCCTTGTCCCCTGGTTTACCGGTTAGTAGCGTTCGCGATGTCTCGAACGTACTCGGGGTAGCCCGTAGGTGTGCCCGAAAGAGGGTGGGGGCCGGTGGTGCGCAGACCGGTGGCGTGGATCGTGGCGGTCGTGCTGTTCGCCGAGGCGCTCGGCGTGGCGGCGCTGAACTGGTTCCTCGGCGTGGTCGTCGACCGGCAGAGCATGTCCCTGGCCGGTCTGGACCCGGATGTGATGTCCGTGTCCTCGAAGGTCGGCGGCGTGGTCTTCGGTCTCTACTTCGCGCTCTGCGGGCTGGTCGCGCTGCTGGTGGCGCTGCGCGGGCGGCGTCCCGCCGGCCTCGGGCGGGTGCTGCTGACCAGCGCGGCCGTGGTGCACGCGCTGCTCGGCGCCTTCGTCTGGGGCCTGGTGGGCTGGCCCGCGTTCCTGTTCATGGTGCTCGTCCTGGCGCTCGTCGTGCTGCTGCTGATGACGCACGACGCACCACTCGAGGAGCCACGGGACGGGCCCGCCGAGCAGGGCGGTACGCCGGTCAGCCCTCCGGCGCCCACAACGCCGTGATCTGCACGCCGAGTTGCCCGAGCAGTCGGCGCACCAGCGGCAGGCTGATGCCGATCACGTTGCCGTGGTCGCCGTCGATGCCGTCGATGAACGGCGCCGAGCGGCCGTCGAGCGTGAACGCCCCGGCGACATGGAGGGGCTCGCCGGAGGCGACGTAGGCGGCGATCTCGTCGTCGGACGGGTCGCCGAAGCGGACCACGGTGGAGGCGGTGGCCGAGGCGTAGCGGCCGGCGACGGTGTCGTAGACGCAGTGCCCGGTCTGCAGCGTGCCGGCCCGGCCGCGCATCGCCTTCCAGCGGGCGGTGGCCTCCTCGGCGTCGGCGGGCTTGCCGAGTGCCTGGCCGTCCAGCTCCAGCACCGAGTCGCAGCCGATCACCAGCGCGCCCATGACGTCGGGCCGGGCGGCCACCACGGAGGCCTTGGCCTCGGCCAGCGCCAGGGCGAGCTCGGCGGGGGTGGGGGCGCTGACGGCGTCCTCGTCGACGCCGCTCACGATCACCTCGGGGTCGAGGCCGGCCTGGCGCAGCAGCCCGAGCCGGGCGGGGGACTGGGAGGCGAGGACGAGTCGGCGGCGCGGCTGATCTGTCATGCGGTCAGGGTATCCGCGCGGTCCGCCGCCCTCGTCCCGGGCACGGTCACCGTGCCGAGGGTCAGCCCAGCCCGATCACGATCATGGCCAGGACCATGGCCAGGGCCAGGAGAACGCTCAGCCGCCGCAACATGTCCTGCGTGTCGCGCAGTTCCTCGGGCGGTTCGTTCTCGGGGTCGGACCACAGCATCCGACCATCGTCCGGCGCCGGCCGCGGGTGCCGCCTGAGTACGCGTACTCAACTTCCCCCGCCGGGGAGCCGCCCGGCGGGGGAGGACACGTCAGGCCCCGGGCCAGTAGGTGCGCGCCCAGGTCGAGGGTCCCGGCTGGGGGAGCCGGTGGGCGGCGATCCGGGCCGGGTCGGACCAGGAGTCCCGGGGAGCGGGCGCGCCGGACGGCTCGGCCGCTGCCGCCGCGGCGCGGGCTCGGACCACCGCCAGGGCGGCGGCCAGCTCCTCCGGGGTCGGGTTGCCCCGTACGACCTTGATCACAGCGGCTCCTTACAGGGGGATGTTGCCGTGCTTCTTCGGGGGGAGGGACTCCCGCTTGGTGCGCAGCTGGCGCAGGCCGCGGACCAGATGGCGACGGGTCTCGGAGGGCATGATCACCGCGTCGACGTAGCCGCGCTCGGCGGCCGTGTAGGGGTTGAGGAGGGTGTCCTCGTACTCCTGCACCAGCCGGGCCCGCACCGCCTCGACGTCCTCACCGCTCGCCTCGGCCTCGGCCAGGGTGCGCCGGTGCAGGATGTTGACCGCGCCCTGGGCGCCCATCACCGCGATCTGCGCGGTGGGCCAGGCCAGGTTGAGGTCGGCGCCCAGGTGCTTGGAGCCCATGACGTCGTAGGCGCCGCCGAAGGCCTTGCGGGTGATGACGGTGATCAGCGGGACGGTGGCCTCGGCGTAGGCGTAGATCAGCTTGGCGCCGCGGCGGATGATCCCGTCGTGCTCCTGGTCCACGCCGGGCAGGAAGCCGGGGACGTCGACGAAGGTCAGCACGGGGACGTTGAACGCGTCGCAGGTGCGGACGAAGCGGGCGGCCTTCTCGGAGGCGGTGATGTCCAGGCAGCCGGCGAACTGCATGGGCTGGTTGGCGACGATGCCGACCGGGTGGCCCTCGATGCGGCCGAAGCCGGTGACGATGTTCGGCGCGAACATCGGCTGGGTCTCGAAGAACTCGCCGTCGTCGAGGACGTGCTCGATGACGGTGTGCATGTCGTAGGGCTGGTTGGCGCTGTCCGGGACCAGCGCGTCCAGCTCGCGGTCGGTGTCGCCGACCTCGAGGTCGGCCTCCTCGGGGAAGGCGGGCGGCTCGGAGAGGTTGTTGGACGGCAGGTACGACAGCAGCTGCTTGACGTACTCGATGGCGTCCTTCTCGTCGCCGGCCATGTGGTGGGCGACGCCGGAGGCGGTGTTGTGGGTGCGGGCCCCGCCCAGCTCCTCGAAGCCGACGTCCTCACCGGTCACCGTCTTGATGACGTCCGGCCCGGTGATGAACATGTGGGAGGTCTGGTCGACCATGATCGTGAAGTCGGTGATCGCGGGGGAGTACACCGCGCCGCCCGCGCACGGGCCGACCACCAGGGAGATCTGCGGGATCACGCCGGAGGCGTGGGTGTTGCGGCGGAAGATCTCGCCGTAGGCGCCGAGCGAGGCCACACCCTCCTGGATGCGGGCGCCGCCGGAGTCGTTGATGCCGATCACCGGGCAGCCGGTCTTCAGCGCGAAGTCCATCACCTTGACGATCTTCTGGCCGTAGACCTCGCCGAGGGCACCGCCGAAGACCGTGAAGTCCTGCGAGAACACGGCGACCGGGCGACCGTCGACGGTGCCGTACCCGGTGACGACGCCGTCGCCGTAGGGGCGGTTGGCGTCCAGCCCGAAGTTGGTGGAGCGGTGCCGGGCGAACTCGTCCAGCTCCACGAAGGAGCCCTCGTCGAGCAGGAGGCCGATGCGCTCACGGGCCGTCAGCTTGCCCTTGGCGTGCTGCTTCTCTACAGCGCGTGCCGAACCGGCGTGCGTAGCCTCCTGGATACGGAGCTGGAGATCCGCGAGCTTCCCCGCGGTTGTGTGGATGTCAGGCTGCTGCTCTTCCGGCTCGGACATCGGGATGCGGCTCCCTGCCTGCTCAAAAGGGGGGACGGTTACTCATTCGTAGAGTAGTAGGGGGTCTTCCGGTCGGCAGTGCGGTCTTTCCCACACCTAGTGTGGCTTGCATGACGCCGCGAGATGCCTCAGACGACAGCAGCAGCCGCTGGTCCGATCTGGACCGTCCGCCCCTGAACGCCACCGCCCTGCGCCGCGGGCTGGTACGGGAGGGAGGGCTGTGGACACAGGTGGACGTGGTGCAGCGCACCGGCTCCACCAACTCCGACCTGGTCGCCCGCGCCGCCGAGGGCGCTGCGCGGGAGGGGGCCGTGCTGGTCGCCGAGGAGCAGACCGCCGCGCGCGGCCGCCTGGACCGGCAGTGGACGGCGCCCGCCCGCTCCGGACTGTTCTTCTCCGTCCTGCTCGACCCGGCCGAGGTGCCGGTGGCCCGCTGGGGCTGGCTGCCACTGCTCACCGGCGTCGCGACGGCCACCGGGCTGTCCCGGACGGCAGGCGTCGACACCGCCCTGAAGTGGCCCAACGACCTCCTCGTCAGCATCGGGGACGAGGAGCGCAAGGCGGGCGGCATCCTCGTGGAGCGCGCGAGCGGCGACGGTGTGGTCATCGGCGTCGGTATCAACGTCACCCTGCGCACCGACGAACTGCCGGTGCCGCAGGCCGGGTCGCTGGCACTGGCCGGGGCGGTCAGCACGGACCGGGACCCGCTGCTGCGCGGTGTGCTGCGGTCGCTGGAGGAGTGGTACGGACGGTGGCGGTCGGCCGGCGGGGACCCGTCGGTGAGCGGGCTGCAGGAGACGTACGCCGCCGGATGCGCGACCCTCGGACGGGTGGTCCGGGCGGAGCTGCCCGGCGACCGGTCGGTGGTCGGCGAGGCGGTCGCCGTGGACGGCGACGGACGACTCGTGCTGGCCACGGAGGCGGGCATGCAGGAGCCGGTCGGGGCGGGGGACATCGTCCATCTGCGGACGGCGTGAGCCGCGCGGGGGCGTTCGGCAGCGCGACGGCGCGGGCGCACGGGGATGCGGCGCGCGCTGGTGCGTGGACGCGGACGGGCCGGGCGGCGGAACGGCGCGCGGGCGCCCCGCGGTCCGGCGGGCGCGTCGCGCAGCGGCACGAGGGCGTCCCGGGCGCACGGCGGTACCACGGCGTCCAGCGGTACCCCGACGCCCGGCGGCACCCCGGTGTCGCAGCGCTGCCACGGGTGCGCGTGCAGGGGTGGGAGACCGCCGCGGGCATGCCCCGGTTCGTGGCGCGGGGCGCGCAGGTCCGGCGGGTGGCGCGCAGGTTCGGCAGGTGTGGGCACCCGGCTGTACGACAGGCGCCCGCGCGCACGGGTACGACTCGGGTGCGCGGCGGTACGACTGCCCGCGGGCGGCGCAATGCTCTTCGGGAGTGAGCTGGCCCACAGCTGACGTAAAGTTGGGGCCGGTCGATATCTGACCGCGGCAGATCGGAAGGGCAGCAGGCGTGACCGTCGACGACACGGGCTCCGGCACGGACGGAGACGGCGGGGTGGAGCCGCAGTCCGCCGACGACTCCGGCGAGGACCCGCTCGCGCTCCGCCTCGAACACCTCATCCTCGGCGCCGAGCGCCGCTACACCCCCTTCCAGGCTGCCCGCAGCGCCGGGGTCTCCGTGGAGCTGGCCACCCGCTTCTGGCGGGCCATGGGGTTCGCCGACATCGGGCAGGCCAAGGCGCTCACCGAGGCCGACGTCCTCGCGCTGCGCCGGCTGTCCGGTCTGGTCGAGGCCGGGCTGCTGAGCGAGGCCATGGCGGTGCAGGTGGCCCGCTCCACCGGACAGACCACCGCCCGGCTGGCCGACTGGCAGATCGACTCCTTCCTGGAAGGCCTGACCGAGCCCCCCGAGCCCGGCATGACCCGCACCGAGGTCACCTACCCCCTGGTCGAGCTGCTCCTGCCGGAACTGGAGGAGTTTCTCGTCTACGTCTGGCGGCGCCAGCTCGCCGCCGCGACCGGCAGGGTCGTCCAGGCCGCCGACGACGAGGAGATGGTCGACCGGCGCCTCGCCGTCGGCTTCGCCGACCTCGTCGGCTTCACCCGGCTGACCCGCCGGATGGAGGAGGAGGAACTCGGCGAACTGGTCGAGGCGTTCGAGACCACCGCCGCCGACCTGGTGGCCGCGCGCGGTGGCCGGCTGATCAAGACCCTTGGCGACGAGGTGCTCTACGCCGCCGACGACGCGGGCACGGCGGCGGAGATCGCGCTGCGCCTGATCGAGACCATGGCGGGCGACGAGACGATGCCGGAGCTGCGGGTCGGCATGTCGTTCGGCACCGTCACCACCCGGATGGGTGATGTCTTCGGCAGCACCGTCAACCTGGCCTCGCGGCTCACCTCGATAGCGCCCCGCGACGCCGTCCTGGTCGACGCCGCCTTCGCACAGGAGCTGATCCGCACCGGGGACGCCCCGTCCTCCGAGACGGAGGCGGCGGAGAGGATCGCCGCGGCGGAGAAGGAGGGCGAGGAGCCGCCGGCGTACCGCTTCGGGCTCCAGCCGATGTGGCAGCGCCCGGTGCGCGGCCTGGGCGTGGTCGAGCCGTGGCTGCTGACCCGGCGGGGCGCGGAGCCGTAGCTCCCGGTGCTGCTCAGTCGGGCAGGCCGACGCAGAGACCGATGACCGGTACGCACAGGCCCGGCTGGTCCGGAGCCGGGGCGGGTGCACCCGGGCCCGGGGGCGCGGGGGTGTCCGTCCGGGGCGGAGGGGGTGTCGCCGGGGGCGCCTCGGGCTGGGGCCCGCCGGTCGGCGTGGGCCCGGCGGCGGGCGGACGCGGAGTGGGCGGGGCGGCGGGCGCCGCCGTCGCGGTGGGCACCGGAGCCGCGGTGCTCGCGGCCGGATCCGGTACGGGGGCGGTGGCGGACCGGGTGCCCGGCGCGCTCAGGGCGGGGGGCGCCGAGGGACCCGGCCGGGGCGTGGCAGAGGCGCCGGCGGCGGTCCGGGCCGCCCGGTCGGTCCCGACACCGGTTCGGGAGGAACTCCCGGTGGTCCCCGTGGTCCCCGTGGTCCCCGTGGTGTCAGCGGTCCCCGCGGTGCCGGCGGTGTCAGCGGCGGTGCCGAGCCCGGTCTCCGTGCGGAGCTCGGCCTCGGCCGCGTCGTAGCGGCCCGGGCCTGCGCCCGGATCGGAGACCGACCGCACCAGGCTGAGCGCGCCGATCGCCAGGGTGAGACCGCCGGCGGCGAGCAGCACCTTGCGGGGCCGGGGCCGGCGGTGGCGCCCGCGGGGTCCCCAGAGGCGCTGCGGCGGACCGTCCGGCGCGCCGGACGTGCCGGCCTGTGTGTCCTTCGCGGTGACCCGCGCGGTGGCCCGTGTGTCGGTCGTGGTCATGGTCCCTCCCCGGTGCGCATGTGTCCCCCGGTGCGCCGTGGTGGGGCGCACGCTATGCGCTCGGGGCGGTACGGGGCGCGAGAGTGGCGGTGATGTCACTCGAACGGGTGGGCGGAGGGTGCGGCGGCGGTCCGCGGGCGGCTTCCGGACGGGCTTTCCCCGTGCCGGACCGCCTGCAATGATCGGAGCCGTCGACCTTGTTAACCCGCGTTAACCCGGAGGGGTGTCATGAGCGAGGAGCGGTTCGGAGAGTTCGTCGTGGTGCGGCGGCACGGGGACGGGCATGTCGCGGAGCTCGCCCTCGACCGGCCCAAGGCCATGAACGCCGTGTCCACCGCGATGGCCCGGTCGGTCACCGAAGCCTGTGCCGCCCTGGCCGGGGACCGGGACGTCCGGGCGGTGGTGCTGGCCTCGACGCACGAGCGGGCGTTCTGCGTCGGGGCCGACCTGAAGGAGCGGAACTCCTTCAGCGACGCCGACCTGCTGCGCCAGCGGCCGGTGACCCGCGCCGCGTACACCGCGGTGCTGGAGCTGCCGATGCCGACGGTCGCGGCGGTGCACGGGTTCGCCCTCGGCGGCGGCTTCGAGCTGGCGCTGTCCTGCGATGTGATCGTGGCCGACCGCACCGCCGTGGTGGGGCTGCCCGAGGTGTCCGTGGGGGTGATCCCCGGAGGCGGCGGCACCCAGCTGCTGCCCCGCCGGGTGGGGGCGGCGCGCGCGGCCGAGCTGGTGTTCACCGCGCGCCGGGTGGCGGCCGCCGAGGCGCGCGAGCTGGGGATCGTCGACCAGCTGGTGGAGGAGGGCCGGGACCGGGAGGAGGCGCTGGCCCTGGCCGGCCGGGTGGCCGCCAACTCGCCGGTGGGGCTGCGCGCGGCCAAGCGTGCGCTGCGGCTCGGGCAGGGGCTGGACCTGCGGGCCGGGCTGGAGGTGGAGGACGCGGCGTGGCGGGCCGTCGCGTTCTCGGGGGACCGGGCGGAGGGGGTGGCGGCGTTCAACGAGAAGCGTGCGCCGCGCTGGCCGGGCGAGTAGCCCTGCCGGCCGGGGTGGGTGACGGCCGTACCGGTTCGTACGGGAAAGCGCCATTCGCCGGAAACAATGTCTGTTTCATCCTGAATATCCCTAATCTGGGGTGATGGGTGAGGACAGGCGGCTCACGGCCGTTGTCGCGCTGGCGCAGGGCATGGCCGCCGCGCACAGCTCGCGCGACGCGTGGCGCGCGGCGGCCCTGGGCGGCTGCCGGGCGCTGGGCGGCAGCTTCGCCGCCCTGTCGGTGTGGGAGCGGGAGCTGGGCCGCCTCCGGGTCCTGGTGAACGTGGGGGAGCGGGCGCCGGACGAGGAGGAGTTCCCGGAGGACGAGTCCTATCCGGTGCACCAGTTCGCGGAGATCACCGAGTTCCTGCACGAGCGGTGGGCCGGGGGCGGCGAGCCCGACGCCTGGGTGGAGACCGCCGAGGGGCCGGCCGCCGGGCGCCCCGGCTATGTCCATCAGCGCGTCGCCGCGCTGCGCCGCCGCGGGCGCGGCTGCTGCGTCGTCGCACCGATCGTGCTGCACGGGCGTGCCTGGGGCGAGCTGTACGTGGCCCGGCAGGTGGGCGAGGCCGTCTTCGCGCGGTCGGACGCGGACTTCGCCACCGTCCTGGCCTCGGTGGTGGCCGCCGGGATCGCGCAGACCGAGCGGCTGGAGGAGGTGCGCCGGCTGGCGTTCACCGATGCGCTGACGGGCCTCGCCAACCGCCGGGCGGTCGACGCCCGCCTGGACGAGGCCGTGGAACGGCACCGCCGGGACGGCGTGGTCGTCAGCCTGGTCGTCTGCGACCTCAACGGGCTCAAACGGGTCAACGACACCCGTGGGCACGCCGTCGGCGACCGGCTCCTGGAGCGGTTCGGATCGGTGCTGTCGCTGTGCGGGGCGATGGTGCCGGGTGCGCTCGCGGCGCGGCTCGGCGGCGACGAGTTCTGTCTGCTCGCGGTCGGGCCGCCGGCCGACGCCGTGGTCAAGGCGGCCGGCGAGCTGTGCCGCCGGGCCGGGGAGCTGGAGCTGGGCGACGGGGTCGCCTGCGGGGTCGCGTCCACCGAGGATCCCATCGGCCCGGTCCGCTCCGCCCGTCGGCTCTTCCGGCTCGCCGACGCCGCCCAGTACCGGGCCAAGGCCGAGCGCTCGCAGCGACCGGTGGTCGCGGGCCGGGAGGGGCCCGACGACCCGGTCGTACGGCTGGCGGACGAGCCGTCCCGGCAGGAGAACGGCGAGCGCCGCCGGTTCCGCGGGCGGCGTTCCCCGTAGCGGCGTACCGGGAAGCGGTCGGGCGCGGGCGGCTCGGCGTAAGGGGTGCCCCCGCAGCGCACTAGTGACATCATTGAATTCACTGCGTAGGCTCCTGAATATGAATATGCACTCTGTGGTGGTGGGGACGGCAGGCGTCACCGCGTCCGACGTCCTCGCCGTGGCGCGCGGCGGCGCCCGGGTCGAGCTCTCCGAGGAGGCGGTTGCGGCGCTCGCCGCGGCCCGCGAGATCGTGGAGGCGCTGGCCGCCAAGCCCGATCCCGTGTACGGCGTCAGCACCGGCTTCGGCGCCCTGGCGACCCGGCACATCAGCCCCGACCTGCGGGGCCGGCTGCAGCGCAACATCGTCCGCTCGCACGCCGCCGGCATGGGGCCGCGTGTCGAGCGGGAGGTCGTACGGGCGCTGATGTTCCTGCGGCTGAAGACCGTCTGCTCCGGGCACACCGGTGTCCGCCCGGAGGTCGCGCAGACCATGGCGGACCTCCTCAACGCGCGGATCACCCCGGTCGTGCACGAGTACGGCTCGCTCGGCTGCTCCGGGGACCTCGCACCGCTGTCCCACTGCGCCCTCGCGCTGATGGGCGAGGGGGAGGCCGAGAGTCCGGACGGCACCGTGCGCCCCGCCGCCGAACTGCTCGCCGAGCACCGCATCCGGCCCGTCGAGCTGCGCGAGAAGGAGGGCCTGGCCCTGCTCAACGGCACCGACGGCATGCTCGGCATGCTGGTCATGGCGCTGGCCGACCTGGACACCCTCTACAAGTCCGCCGACGTCACCGCCGCCCTCACCCTGGAGGCACTGCTCGGCACCGACCGGGTGCTCGCCCCCGAACTGCACGCCATCCGCCCGCATCCCGGGCAGGCCGCCAGCGCCGCCAACATGCTCGCCGTGCTCAAGGGCTCCGGGCTGACGGGCCATCACCAGGACGACGCCCCGCGGGTCCAGGACGCCTACTCGGTGCGCTGCGCCCCGCAGGTGGCCGGTGCCGGCCGGGACACCCTCGCGCACGCCGGGCTCGTCGCCGAGCGCGAACTGGCGTCGGCGGTGGACAACCCGGTGGTGCTGCCCGGGGGCGCCTCCCAGGCTTTCGGTACCGGAGAAGGGCGGGTGGAGTCCAACGGCAACTTCCACGGCGCACCCGTCGCCTACGTGCTCGACTTCCTCGCCGTGGCGGTCGCCGACCTCGGCTCCATCGCCGAGCGGCGCACCGACCGGCTGCTGGACAAGAACCGCAGCCACGGCCTGCCCCCGTTCCTCGCCGACGACGCCGGTGTGGACTCGGGCCTGATGATCGCCCAGTACACGCAGGCCGCGCTGGTCGGCGAGTTGAAGCGGCTCGCCGTACCGGCGTCGGCGGACTCCATCCCGTCCTCCGCGATGCAGGAGGACCATGTGTCCATGGGCTGGTCGGCGGCGCGGAAGCTGCGCACCGCGGTCGACAACCTCACCCGCGTCCTCGCCGTCGAGCTGTACGCCGCCACCCGCGCCGTCCAGCTCCGCGAGGGACTCACCCCGGCCCCCGCGACCCGGGCCGTCATCGACGCCGTACGGGAGGCGGGCGTGCAGGGCCCCGGCCCCGACCGCCACCTGGCGCCCGACCTGGCCGCGGCCGAGGCGTTCGTCCGTGACGGGCGGCTGGTCGCGGCGGCGGAGACGGTCACCGGGCCGCTGCGGTAAGGCCGGTCACAGGGCCGGTCACAGCGCCGGACACAGCGCCGGACACAGGGCCGGACACAGGGCCGGACACCGGGCCCGCCGGGCCCGGACACGGTCCGGGCCTGCCCGGACAGGCCGTGGGCCCCGGCGGGGAACCGGGGCCCGGAAGACCACCATCATTGCGAGACGCTTCGACAGACCGTCAAAAGACAGTCAAGAATGCGCCGTCGTCAGCGCTGTCGCCGTCAGAGGCCGAGCCGCTCACGCCGCACCGAATACACCACGAAACCGGCGCCCAGTGTCAGGAAAGCGGTGCCGCCGACGACGTACGGAGTGCTGTCGAAACTGCCGGTGTCGGCGAGTCTGGCCTCCGTCCCGGCCGCCTCCGTACCCGTGGACGCGGCCCTGGCCTGCTCCGTGACCTGGGGAGACGTGCTCGTCGACGGGGTGCTTCCGGCCGGTCCGTCCGAGGAGGCGTTGGCGGACGGTACGAACCACAGGGCGCACAGCACGGAACCTGCGGCGGCGGTGGTCAGCAACGGACGGCGAGCGGATGACACGGAATATCGATCCCCTTGTGGCGCTGGCGAATTGGCCATGTGGGGCGATGTTAGTGAAAGTCGCGGGTCACAGGAAAGTCACGAGAGCGCTCCGCCGTACGCTCCGGGGCATGAGCACTCCTGAGACATCACGATTTGTACGCCTTCGCGTGGACCTGGTGCTGGAGGTCGAAGACGAGGAGGCGGTGACCGGGGCCGCGCTGCAGCGGGTCGCCGACGACATGGAGATGCCCGACGCGGAACGGGCCCACGCGGAGAGCGCCGTGGCGGAGGACGCCGCTGAGGCCCTCGCCTATCTAGTCGACCCGTTCGACCTGGTCGGCGAGGTGCCCGGGGTGGAACTCCAGCAGGCATCCTGGAGCAGCGAACAGATCGACTACGACCCGGACTCGGCCGACTGGGAACTCGAGGACGAGGACGAGGACGAGGGCCGGGAGAGCCGGGAGGGCGAGGACCCGGACGAGGAGGAGGGGGCGGGGTACGCGGGATACGACGAGGGCGGGGGCCGCCCGGAACGGATCGCCGACTGACCTCCTTCGGCGGACCGGCACCCACGTTCTTGGGGAAATCGTGACCCCGGGCGGCAACCGGAGCCCGGGGTTTCGTCGTCTCAACGGTCGCGTCGGCCGAGCAGTACGCCACCCCACGCCACCACACCGGACGTGGTGTGCCCCACATGTCGGGGCAGTGTGGAACGGGAGGAACCGGTCGTAGCGTTGAAGGTCATGACGGGGGAATCTTGGGGTTTCGGGAATCCGTGACGATGGAGAAACGTGTGATGACGGACGGTAAGCGGCGCAGGGGCCTGGCGGCCGCATCCGCGCTGCTCGGCGGCGTTCTGGTGCTCTCGGCCTGTACGGGAGGCGGCGAGGACGATTCCGCCGGGGGGGACGAGACGTCACAGACCACGGTCGACAAGGCGGCGGCCGAGAAGGCCTCCGAGGCCCAGATCAAGATCACCCCCAAGGACGGCTCGGCCAACGCCTCGATCAACAACTCCGCGGCGGTCACCGTGAGCAAGGGCACGCTCACGGAGGTCACCATGGCCACGGTGGACGGCACCGAGGTGAGCGGCGAGATATCCGCGGACAAGACCAGCTGGAAGCCGAGCGGACAGCTGGAGCGGTCCACCACCTACAAGGTGACGGCGACCGCACAGGACTCCGAGGGCCGCGCCGCCCACGAGAACGCCTCGTTCACCACCGTCTCCCCGGCCAACAGCTTCATCGGCACCTTCACCCCGGACGACGGCACCACGGTCGGCGTCGGCATGCCGGTGTCGATCAACTTCGACAAGGAGATCACCAACAAGGCCGACGTCCAGAAGGGCGTCACCGTCACCAGCAGCAGCGGCCAGGAGGTCGCCTGTCACTGGTTCAGCACCCAGCGCATGGACTGCCGCCCCGAGGACTACTGGCAGGCCGGCTCGACCGTCACGCTCAAGCTCGCCCTCGACGGCGTCGAGGGCGCCGAAGGCGTCTACGGCGTGCAGCAGAAGACGGTCAGCTTCACCATCGGACGCAACCAGGTCTCCTACGTCGACGCCAAGACCAAGCAGATGAAGGTCACCCGGGACGGCAAGACCGTCAAGACCATCCCGATCTCCGCCGGTTCCCCGGAGAACAAGACCTACGAAGGCCAGATGGTGATCTCCGAGAAGTTCAAGGAGACCCGGATGAACGGCGCGACGGTCGGCTTCACCGACGACGACGGCGAGGGCGAGTACGACATCAAGGACGTGCCGCACGCCATGCGCCTGAGCACCTCCGGCACCTTCATCCACGGCAACTACTGGGGCGCGAAGTCCATCTTCGGCAACGCCAACACCAGCCACGGCTGCGTCGGCCTCGCCGACACCAAGGGCGCCGACGACCCGAACACCCCGGGCTCCTGGTTCTACGAGAACTCCATGGTCGGCGACGTGGTCGTGGTCCAGAACACCGGCGACAGGACCATCGCCCCGGACAACGGCCTCAACGGCTGGAACATGGACTGGGCCCAGTGGAAGGCGGGCTCGGCCCTCTGAGGCGCCCCGCTCCACGCACGTGACCCCGCCGCCGTCCGCCCCCACGGGCCGGGCGGCGGCGGTCGTCTTCCATGCCCTCGCACCCGGCCCCTGCCGCCCCGGACCCGGCCGGCGTCCCCTCGGCCGAAGCCCAACCCGGCGGCCGCGTAACGGAGTTCACGCGATCGCGTTACGGCCACCCGTCGGTTTCCGCACCCTTCCGCCCGGCGCGCGCCACTCCGTTGAGCGGCGGATCACCCCTCGGCATACTGCGTCCTCCGGGGGGTGCGCGCACGCGTACGAGACCGCCCCCGGACGGGTGACGTCCCGTCACCCGGACTTCCGCAAGGGGGAACTTTGCGCAGACACGGGAAGAAAGCGTGCACGGCCACCATCGCCGCAGCGGCGGCCGTGGCCCTCGCGGCGGGCCCGACCAGCCCGGCCGCGGCCGACGACGAACGGACGGCCGACGGGCAGCGGGCGGCCGGTGCCGCGCGCCCCACGGTGACCGCCCCGCAGCGCGTCACACTGATCACCGGCGACCGCGTGGTCGTCGACGCACAGGGACGCGTCACCGGCATGGAGCGGGCCCCGGGACGCGAGCACATACCCGTCCAGATCCGCAGGACGGGCGGCCACACCCTCGTCGTCCCGGCCGACGCCGCCCGCCTCGTCGCCACCGGCAAGCTCGACCGGCGCCTCTTCGACATCACCGAACTCGCCGAGGCCTCGACCCGCAAGGCACACCGGGACGGCCTCAAAGTCATCGTCGGATACCGGGGAGCCGCCGCCGGCGCCCGGTCCGAGGTCCGCGACGCCGGCACCCTGCGCCGCACCCTGAAGTCGCTGAACGCCGACGCCGTCCAGACCCCGCACGAAGGCACCCCCGAGCTGTGGGAGGCGGTCACCGACGGCGAGCGGACCGCCGCCGGCATCGCGCACGTCTGGCTCGACGGCGTCCGCAGGGCCAGCCTCGACCGGTCCGTCCCGCAGACCGGCGCCCCCAAGGCCTGGGCCTCCGGCTACGACGGCAAGGGCGTCAGGATCGCCGTCCTGGACACCGGCGTCGACACCGGCCACCCCGACCTGAAGAACCAGGTCGTCGCGTCCGGGAACTTCTCCGCCTCGCCGGACGCCACCGACCGGTACGGTCACGGCACGCACGTCGCATCCATCGCCGCCGGCACCGGCGCCAAGGGCGGCGGCAAGTTCAAGGGCGTCGCCCCCGGCGCCGAGCTGCTCAACGGCAAGGTCCTCGGCGACGACGGCTACGGCGACGACTCCGGCATCCTCGCCGGCATGGAGTGGGCCGCCGCCCAGGGCGCCGACATCGTCAACCTCAGCCTCGGCGGCGCCGACACCCCGGAGATCGATCCGCTGGAGGCGCAGGTCAACAGACTGTCCGCGGAGAAGGGCATCCTCTTCGCCATCGCCGCCGGCAACGAGGGCGACGGCGAGCAGACCGTCGGCTCCCCGGGCAGCGCCGCCGCTGCCCTCACCGTGGGCGCCGTCGACGACCAGGACCGGCTCGCCGACTTCTCCAGCCGCGGCCCCGGACTGGACGGAGCCGTCAAACCCGATGTGACCGCCCCCGGCGTCGACATCACCGCCGCCTCCGCCAAGGACAGCCTCATCGCCCGCGAGGAGGGCGAGAAGCCCGCCGGATACGTCACCATCTCCGGCACCTCGATGGCCACCCCGCATGTCGCGGGTGCCGCGGCGCTCCTCAAGCAGCAGCACCCCGACTGGACGTCCACCGAACTCAAGGGCGCCCTCACCGGCTCCGCGAAGGGCGGCAAGTACACCCCGTTCCAGCAGGGTTCGGGCCGCATCCAGGCCGACCGGGCCGGCCGGCAGACCGTGATCGCCGACCCGGTGTCCCTGAGCTTCGGTGTGCAGCAGTGGCCGCACACCGACGACAAGCCCGTCACCAAGCGGCTGACCTACCGCAACCTGGGCAGCAAGGACGTCACGCTCTCCCTCTCCGCCACCGCGACCGACCCCAGGGGCAAACCCGCCCCGGCCGGCTTCTTCACCCTCGGCGCCCGCAAGGTCACCGTCCCGGCCGGAGGCCGGGCCTCCGTCGGCCTCACCGCCGACACCAGGCTGGGCGGCACCGTCGACGGCGCCTACTCGGCGTACGTCACGGCGACCGGCGGCGGGCAGAGCGTCCGCACGGCAGCCGCCGTACAGCGCGAGGTGGAGTCGTACGACGTCACGCTCAAGGCCGTCGGCCGCGACGGCAGGCCCGCCGCGCACTACTCCACCGACCTGACCGGCCTCACCGGCCTGGCCGCCGGCAAGTGGTACACGCCGTACGACGCCGACGGCACCGTCACCGCCCGCGTCCCCAAGGGCCGCTACGTCCTGAACTCCGCGATCTACGCGGGCGACGACCCGGCGACCTACCAGGGCGCGGACTGGCTCGCCCAGCCCAGGCTCGACGTCACCCGGAACCGGAGCATCACCCTGGACGCCCGCACGGCGCGGCCGGTGAACATCACCGTCCCCGACAAGCGCGCCGAGTCCGTGTTCGCCTCGGCGGACTTCGCCGTGGAGACCGGTGAGTCCACCAGCTCCTTCGGCTGGTGGCTGGATTCCTACGACAACTTCCGCACCCGCCACCTCGGCCCGCGGATCACCGACGGCTCGCTGCACCAGCAGTGGGACGGCCACTGGACCAAGGGCGGCAAGGAGCAGTACGACACCGTCGCCGGGGGCACGGTCCAGCAGCTCGCCACCGGCTACACCCGCCACTACCGGAAGGGCGACCTGGCGACGCTGAAGACCGGCCTGGGTGCCTCGGCACGCGGCAAGGAGGGCGCCGTCACCGCCATGGGCGAGCTGCCCGGCAGCAACGGCGCCTCCGGCCTCGGCATCGCCCAGCCGCTGCCCGGCACCCGCACCCTGCACCTGTCCACCCAGGGCGGCGTGCGCTGGGACATCGGCTTCGAGCAGTACGGTGGGAAGGACGCCGACGGCTTCCCGGTCAGCGAGGCCTACTACACGCTCGGCGCCCCGCAGACGTACCGGCCCGGCCGGAACTACGCGACGACCGTCAACACGGCCGTCTTCGGACCGCGCCTGACCGCCGACTTCGGCCTGTTCCGCGACGGCAACACCATCACCGGCGTCGTCCCGCTGTTCGCCGACGGCAAGGGCCACGCGGGCTCCTCGGCCTTCACCTCGGTCACCACCACCCTCCACCGCAACGGCAAGAAGATCGGCTCCCACCAGGACCCGCTCTTCGGCGACGAGGAGTTCACCGTCCCGTCCGGTGCCGCCTCGTACCGGCTGACCACGTCGGTCCGGCGCAGCGCCGACGTCGCGGCGGCCTCCGGCCGCATCGACGCGAGCTGGACGTTCCGCTCCGGGAAGACCGCTGAGCTCACCCAGCTGCCCGCCGCCACGGCCCGCTTCCACGCGGCCACCGGGCTGGACAGCAGGGCACCGGCGGGCAGGAAGGTCCGGATCCCGGTCACCGTCGAGGGAGCCGCCGCGGGCGGGAACCTCAGGTCACTGACCGTGCACATCTCCTACGACTCCGGCAGGACCTGGAAGAAGACCAAGGTCGTCAAGGGCGGGATCGTGGTCAGGAACCCGGCGAAGGGCAAGTCGATCTCCTTCCGCGCCGCCATCGCCGACAGGAAGGGCAACACCTCGACGATCACGATCTACGGCGCCTACTCCGGCAGGTAGCCGGACCGGGTGAACGGCCCGTCCGGAGCCCCGGAGCCCCGGAGCCCCGGAGCCCCGGACGGGCCGGTCCTCACCGGGTGAGCGGAACCGCCGCGTCCGTCCCCCAGCTCGCCAGCAGCCGCAGTGCCTCCGCGGACGGGGAGCCCGGCTCGGCGTGGTACGTGACCAGGGACTGGTCCGCGTCGTCCACCATCCGGAACGTCTCGAAGGACAGGGCCAGTTCG
The DNA here is from genome assembly GCF_036689765.1 of Streptomyces poriticola. Taxonomy (NCBI): domain Bacteria; kingdom Bacillati; phylum Actinomycetota; class Actinomycetes; order Kitasatosporales; family Streptomycetaceae; genus Streptomyces; species Streptomyces poriticola. The sequence continues at coordinate 90,240 of NZ_JBAGKH010000022.1, read as the reverse complement.
CCGACCAGCGGATGACGCATCCGCTTGACGCCGTGGCTCTTCTCCTTCACATCGTGCGTGGCCCACAGCCGCCGGAACTCCTCGCTCTTCACGGAGAGCTCCCCGACCAGCGAGGAAAGCCGCGGGTCGTCCGGATGGCAGCCTGCGTCCATGCGGAGATAGCTGACCATGTCGGACGCCTTCCGGTCCCAGTCCACGAACAGCTCGCGGTAGTCCGGGTTCAGGAACACCAGCCGCGCCCAGTTCCGCTCCTGCGCGGGCAGCCGGCCCCAGTCCCCGAACAGCGCCGCGGCCATGCGGTTCCACGCCAGGATGTCGGAGCGCCGGCCCGCCACATACGCCGGAACCGTCTCCATCGAGTCCAGCAGCTGCCGCAGCCCCGGCCGTACCTGCTGGGCCCGCGCCGCCGGCTTCCTCCGCTGCTGCTTCGGCTTCGCCAGATGCATCAGATGCGCATGCTCGGCATCGGTCAGCCGCAGCGCGCGGGCGATGGAGTCCAGCACCTCCGCCGACACGTTCCGCCCGTTGCCCTGCTCCAGCCGCGTGTAGTACGCCACCGACACCCCGGCCAGCTGCGCCAGCTCCTCCCGCCGCAGCCCCGGCACCCTCCGGTGCCGCCCGTACGACGGCAGCCCCACGTCCTGCGGCTTCAGCCGGGCACGCCGGGTGCGCAGAAACTCGCTCAGCTCGGCCCGCCGGTCCAGACCTGCCCCGGACCCGCCGCTCCCCGGCACCCGGTTCTCCGGTACACGATCGGGCTGCTCATCCATGCCCTCCAGTATTCACCGACGTACGCCCACCAGCCTGTCCCCGCCAGTGGTAGGCACGCTGGACGTAGGCAGAACCGTGGTCTGGGTACCGATCGCAACCGGCTGCAGGCTGGACGCGTACCCCTCGTTACGACACCCACGGAGATCCGGCATGACCACTGTCGCCGCATACGCCGCACCCGCCGCCAAGGCTCCGCTGGAGCGCACCACCATCGAGCGGCGGGCCGTCGGCGAACACGACGTCCTGATCGACATCAAGTTCGCCGGCATCTGCCACTCCGACATCCACCAGGCCCGCGAGGGCTGGGGCGAGGCGATCTTCCCGATGGTGCCCGGCCACGAGATCGCCGGCGTCGTCTCCGAGGTCGGCGCCGGCGTCACCGAGTACACCGTCGGCGACCGCGTCGGCGTCGGCTGCATGGTCGACTCCTGCCGCGAGTGCGCCAACTGCAGGGCAGGCCAGGAGCAGTACTGCACCAACGGTGCCGTGATGACCTACAACGGCATCGGAAGGGACGGCGAGCCCACCCACGGCGGCTACGCGCAGAAGATCGTCGTCGACGAGAACTACGTCGTCCGCATCCCCGACGGCCTCGCGCTGGACGAGGCCGCGCCCCTGCTCTGCGCCGGCATCACCACCTACTCGCCCCTGAGGCACTGGAACGCCGGGCCCGGCAAGAAGGTCGCCGTCCTCGGCATGGGCGGACTCGGCCACATGGCCGTCAAGATCGCGCACGCCCTCGGTGCCGAGGTCACCGTCCTGTCGCAGTCCCTGCGCAAGAAGGACGACGGGCTGCGGCTGGGCGCCGACCACTACCACGCCACCAGCGACCCGGTCACCTTCGAGCAGCTGGCGGGCACCTTCGACCTGATCGTCTCCACCGTCTCCGCGCCGCTGGACCTCGGCGCCTACCTGGGGCTGCTGAAGACGGACGGCGCGCTGGTGAACGTCGGTGCCCCCGAGGAGCCGGTCTCCCTCAACCTGTTCTCGGTGATCGTCGGCCGCAAGACCCTCGCCGGGTCCAGCATCGGCGGCATCCGCGAGACGCAGGAGATGCTCGACTTCTGTGCGGAGCACGGCATCGGCGCCGAGATCGAGCTGATCGCGGCCACCGAGATCAACGACGCCTACGAGCGGGTCCTCGGCAGCGACGTCCGCTACCGCTTCGTGATCGACACGGCGACGATCTGACCGGCAGGCCGGGCCCGGACTGCCGGGCCCGGCAGTACCTGCCCGACCGGGCGGCACCGGTCCGTCCACGCCCGGGACGGCACCGCCGGCCGCCCGGTCGCGGACCGCTCTCAGCTTCCGAGCCCGCCCTCCACCGCCGCGGCGATGTCGTCCAGATCCTTGGTCACGGCCTTGCGCACCGCCCGCGCGCCCACCCCTCCCAGGATCCTGGCGAGCAGCCCCGGAGAGCCACCGACCGACTGCCCGCTGAACGTCATACGGACCGTCGTCGACGCCCCCTCCGCCCGCAGCACCCACTCCGAGACATAGCGGGTGCCGTGCGACTCGGCCTCCACCACATAGCGCTCGGGCGGTTCGCAGGCGGTCACCCACATCTCCTCGGTGGCCTCCTTGCCGAACATCCGCCGGGTCTCCCGCCACCGGGTGCCGACGCGGAAGTCCCCCTCGGTCAGGACCTCCACCCTCGACACCCCGCCGAGCACCCGCTCCATGCCCCGGACATCGGTCAGCGCCTGCCACACGGCATCCCGGCTCGCGGCAATACGACGCTCCACTGCGACGCTTCTGCTGGTCATGGCTCCATGAAAGCACCGACCACTGACAACGGCCCGAGGAGCGCGTCCGCCCGGTCAGAAGGACACCGTCCAGCCCTCGCGGCGTGCCTGAGCCTCCGTGTACGACACTCCGTCGACCTTGAGCCCGGACGGGTCCAGCAGCGTGATCGCCCCGCCCCGGTTGCCGAGCGCGAAACCGTTGCCGCCCTCGACGACCACGGTCGCGCCCGCGGCGACGTGCTCCGCGGGCAGCGGAAGCATGTGATCGCTCTTGTCGGCCAGTTGCCAGCCCTGGAGGTCGACGGGTTCGGGCGAGGCGTTGATGAGGGTCACCGTCTCCCGCTCCGGCGCCGGGCCCCTGGGGTTGACCATGGCGGCCAGGATGCGTACCGCGGCTTCGCCCCGGACGGGCCGGGCAGGGGCCGTCTCGATGGGGTGGCCGGTCTGCTCGTCGGTGTGCCAGGCCTGGGACTGGAAGGCCAGGAACACGGCCGCCCAGCGGGACTCGGCGGGAAAGTGGAGGATCAGCGCGCCGTCCTGCCAGACTCCGTTGGTCGGCCGGAAACGCCCTACGCTGCCCTGGTTCATGTGGATGTCGTGCACACCGTTGCCGGGCTCGAAGTCGAACACCTTGTCGCGCTTGCCGCGTTCCGGTCCCCATCGCTCGCCGAAGACGTAGAGCGCGGCCGTGGGATCGCCGATGGCACGCTCGATGTAGTGGTCCAGCCTGTCGGACAGGTCGTTGTCCGGCCCGGCCACATCGGGAGGCAGCTCGCGCATCGACTCCGGGGCGAAGAGGTTGCCACGGATGAAGTCCAGGCTCGCCGTGCCCGGCCGCGACGGCAGTTCCGTCCATCCACTGCCCGCCGGCGGAAGCTGCGCGGTCACGGGGTGCCGGAAGTCGTCGTCGGCCAGGAACAGCAGCTCGGAAGGAGCCTGCTGGGACAGGACGTTGACCGCGCCGCGGTAGTGCGTGCCCCTGTCGTCGGTGAGGTGCAGCTGGTAGTGCGGGGTGTCGTCGGGCGCCCCTTCCCGGCGCCGGTCGATGACCTTGCACGCCAGCACTCCGTAGTTCTTCAAGGGCATGAGTCTTCCCTCCGCCGGTGCTCGAGCCGGAACGAAGCCGGTATGGAAAAGGGGAAAAGAAACTAGAGGTCGAGGACCACCCAGGCGGGATCGTGATCCGATCCGTCACCGCCGTGCCTGGTACGTCGGTCGATATGGGAGCTCCTGTGCCGCGCCACGAGGCTCCTGCTGAGCCAGATCTGGTCGAACAACTCGTAGTCGGCGGGCTGTCCGGTCTCCTTGAACCGATGGGTCCACGACCCCGAGGCGGGCGGCGGAGGATCGTCGGGCTTGGGTGCCCGGGTCTCCTCCGGATGCGCGAGCGCCTCCGTCAGGCTCGACTGGGGTGTCGGCTCGCCCAGTCTGGCGAGCGTCGGTGCGTCAGGGGTGTCGTTCATGTCGCCCAGCACGATGTAGCGCCCGTCGGGGCGGGTCCGTTCGGCGACGATCCGGACGATGGTGTCCGTCTGGCGGGTGCGGCGTTCGTCGTTGAGCCGCTTGCCCTCCTCGGGGTCGGTGGCCGGGTCGACGAACTGGCTCTTGAGATGGTTGTTGAAGACGGTCAGCAGCTGTCTGTCGGGGTCCCGGGGATCCAGGATGTGCACTTCCAGCAGGTCCCGGCTGAAGACGCGTTCACCGGGCAGGTCCGGATGGACCGCGTGCTGCCAGGACGTCACCGCCCCGAACGGGAACTTGGACAGGACGGCGACATCGATAAGGCGGGGATCATTGCCCTCGATGAGCGAGAGGTGCGGGTATGCGCCGCCGAGGTGCTGAGCAACGAAAAACCGCAGGGTGTCGATGTCCTCGACCTCCTGCACGGCGAGAATGTCCAGGTCCATTTCGCGGATCCGCCGGGCGACCGTCTGCTGCGCCCCGGGGTCCTTTCCCTTGACCAGCCTGCCCTTGTAGGTACGGATCCGCACCTTCTCCGGGTCGTCGAAGACATAACTGGAGGTCAGCCGACCCTCGTCGTCGACCGGATGGACAGCCGATATCTCTGCCCGGAAGTTGAACCGTGAAAAGAGGTTGTTGAGGTTGAATGTCCCCACGGTGACATCCATAGCGACCTCCGAGACCGGAATCTGACCCCCAATGCCTCGAATATCGAGCGTAACCCGACCGACCGGACGGCGAAAGCGGAGGTACCCGGGATGCATCCTGGGCAGAGACGTGAGAATCTGAGATGTGGGAGTGGAAATGCCACGTCGAGCAACGCACCGGTTGCGACTTGTCGTTGGCGCCACTCCATATCAGAGGGGGATCTTTTCTTTTCCGAATGTGCCCAGGAGGAGCTACCCATGGCTGTTGATGTGCGAGGGCATTGGGCCGCTCACCAGACGAACGGCGCCGATGTGTACTTCAACCTGGATCAGAGCGGAGAACGCATCTCCGGAGACGCGTTCCACAACAGCAACCGCGGGGACTGCGATGGAGTCGTAAGCGGTGACGACGTCGTGATCACGGTTACCTGGAGCAGCGAGTCCCGTGGCAGGTACACCGGGCATCTGGGACTTGACAAGCGTCTCTCCGGCTACACAGTCGATCTGAACCATCCGACCTCGCAGGCGAACTGGTTCTCTGATCCCCTGCCGCTGATGATCTGACGGTCTCGCGGGGAAAATACACGCCGTTCACGGGACGTGGAGCGGCTGCAGATGCCGCGTCGTTCCCGTTTGCGGCTGGCGGCGACGGAGAGCGCCAGGCGCGGCACCGCGCGGACTGCCGGTGCCACGCTCTTCGTGCCCACGGCCTACTTGTCCGTGGTCTCCGGCGCCGGAGCGATCCCGATCGGGCAGCTCACGCCGGTCCCGCCGATGCCGCAGTAGCCTGCCGGGTTCTTGTCGAGGTACTGCTGGTGGTAGGCCTCCGCCGGGTAGAAGGGGCGGCCCTCGGAGGGGAGGATCTCCGTGGTGATCGTGCCGTGGCCCGAGGCGGTCAGGACCTGCTCGTAGGCCTGGCGGGAGGACTCCGCCGCGGCGGCCTGGGCGGGCGAGCGGGTGTAGATCGCCGAGCGGTACTGGGTGCCGACGTCGTTGCCCTGGCGGAAGCCCTGCGTCGGGTCGTGGGACTCCCAGAAGGTCTTCAGGAGGCTCTCGTAGGAGATCAGCTTCGGGTCGTAGACCACCCGCACGGCCTCCGTGTGCCCGGTCCGGCCCGAGCAGACCTCCTCGTAGGTGGGGTTCTCCGTGTGGCCGCCCTGGTAGCCGACCAGGGTCGTCCAGACTCCCGCCGGGAGCTGCCAGAACTTGCGCTCGGCGCCCCAGAAGCAGCCCAGGCCGAAATCGGCGGTCTCCAGGCCCTCGGGGTAGGGGCCGAGGAGGGCGTTGCCGAGGACGGTGTGGCGGTCGGGGACCGTGAACGCCGGCTCCGGGCGGCCCCGGAGAGCCTGCTCGGGGGTCGGCAGCTGGGGCGTGCGGCTGTTCAGGAACATGCGGTCTCCAATCGGGGCTACGGTGTGGTCAACGTCCGAACCGCAGGTGGAATTCCGGGCCCGGGACGTAGCGGGCCGTGCTCAGTGCGGGAGGGTCGCCGGGCTGCCGCCGTTCGCCTCGTAGCCCGCGACCGCCAGGGCGCGGTAGACCGCGAACTCCGCGGCCGGGTCGGCGGAGAGCGTCCACGGCAGGGCGCCCACATGGCCGTCGACGGCCAGCAGCTGGTCCATGGCCTCCGCCCAGCGTTCGCCGCGCACCAGGAAGAAGATCAGCAGATGGCGGACGTGCGCCTGCATCGGGTCGTCGGGGCGGGCCGAGTGGACCGCGTGCAGCGCGCCGTGGATCGCCCTGGTGACGACCTCGCTCCGGTAGAAGCCGCTGACCAGGTTGACGTCGGGGAGGTGCTCGAAGACCGCGAACAGCGGCATCGCGGCCAGCAGCGAACCCCGGGGCGCCCGGGCCGCCGCGGCCTCCGCGAACGCGTACGCCAGGTCGCGCGAGCCGTGCCACTTCTCGCACCAGTAGTGCAGCGCGGCCAGGTGCGCGCCCATGTGGGACGGGGCGCGGTCCAGGATCTTCAGCCACAGCTGCTCGAACTCCGGCTGCGGGTAGCCGAGGCCCCGGGCCACCGACAGCTCGACGATGTACGGGACCGGGTCACCGGGGGCCAGCAGCGCCGCCTCGCCGCACGCCGCTCTGGCCTCCTCCATGATGATCCGGAACTCGTCGGTGCCGGGCGCGGCCGTCCGCCACGCCTGCTGCACCAGGAACTCGGCGTGCACCGCCGCGCCGCCCGCGTCCTTGGGCGCCTCGGCCCGCCACACTCGCAGCCACTGACCCCCCGGTGTCTCGCCGACTCCGCCCGGGCGCTGGGCCAGCTCCAGCGAGGCGGCACCGGCGAAGGCCTGGACGCGCTGCCAGCGCCGCTCGCCCTCCGCCTCGGTGCCGGCCAGCAGCTGCTGCGCCGCGCGGTGGTCCCCGGTGCGCTGCACCAGGTCCAGGACGTCCAGCAGGTCCTGGTCGGGGCCGGGCATCCGGATGTCCAGCTCCTCCTCGCGGACGAAGCCGTAGTCGGCCGGGTCCGCGGCGTCCGGATGCCCGGGCGGCACCTGCTCGATCATGCCGCGCCTGCGCCGCAGAACGGTGAGCAGCACGAAGCCCAGCATGACCAGGGCCATCAGGACCCAGAGAATCTCCATGCCCCCAGCGAACCAGACCGTGCCGACACTTGGCCAACCTGCCCCCCGAACCTGTGGAAAACTCCGTCGGCCCCATGGCCCGTCGCGAACCGCTCCGGCGCATTACGCTCGGGCCCATGAGTGACAGGCACATCAGTCAGCACTTCGAGACGCTCGCGATCCACGCGGGCAACACCGCCGACCCTCTGACGGGCGCGGTCGTCCCGCCGATCTACCAGGTGTCCACCTACAAGCAGGACGGTGTCGGCGGCCTGCGCGGCGGCTACGAGTACAGCCGCAGCGCCAACCCGACCCGCACGGCGCTGGAGGAGAACCTCGCCGCCCTTGAGGGCGGCCGACGCGGCCTGGCGTTCGCGTCCGGACTGGCGGCCGAGGACTGCCTGTTGCGTACGCTGCTCAGCCCCGGCGATCACGTGGTGATCCCCAACGACGCATACGGCGGCACCTTCCGCCTCTTCGCCAGGGTCGCCACCCGGTGGGGCGTGGAGTGGTCCGTGGCCGACACCGGCGACCCGGCCGCGGTGCGGGCGGCGCTCACCCCGAAGACCAGGCTGGTGTGGGTGGAGACGCCGTCCAACCCGCTGCTCGGCATCACCGACATCGCCGCGGTCGCGCAGGCCGCCCGGGACGTCGGCGCCAAGCTCGTCGTCGACAACACCTTCGCCACGCCGTACCTGCAGCAGCCGCTGTCCCTCGGCGCGGACGTGGTGGTGCACTCCCTCACCAAGTACATGGGCGGCCACTCGGACGTGGTCGGCGGGGCGCTGGTGGTCGGCGACCCGGAGCTCGGCGAGGAGCTGGCGTTCCACCAGAACGCGATGGGCGGGGTCGCCGGCCCCTTCGACTCCTGGCTGGTGCTGCGCGGCGCCAAGACGCTCGCGGTGCGCATGGACCGGCACAGCGAGAACGCCACCCGGATCGCCGACATGCTCACCCGGCACGCGCGCGTGACGAGCGTGCTCTACCCGGGGCTGCCGGAGCACCCCGGTCACGAGGTGGCCGCCAAGCAGATGCGGGCCTTCGGCGGCATGGTGTCCTTCCGGGTGCAGGGCGGCGAGGAGGCGGCCGTCGAGGTCTGCAACCGCGCGAAGGTGTTCACGCTCGGTGAGTCCCTGGGCGGCGTCGAGTCGCTGATCGAGCACCCCGGGCGGATGACGCACGCCTCCGCCGCGGGCTCCGCCCTGGAGGTGCCGGGCGACCTGGTGCGGCTGTCCGTGGGCATCGAGAACGTCGACGACCTGCTGGAGGACCTGCAGCAGGCGCTCGGCTGAGCCGCGCGCCTCGCCGCCGCTGCGCGCCGCTCACCAGCCCGTCAGGGGCGGAGTCGTCTCCGACGGCGGCTCCGCCCACGGCTGGGCGGTCAGCGTCCACACGGCGAGGGCGACGGCCGCGGCGGTCAGCAGCAGCCACATCAGCCGGCGGGCGGCGGTGCGGTGCCGCAGCTTCGCCTCGCCGCGGCGGACCGCGTCCGCGGCCAGGCCCGGCGGCACCGGCGGCGCCGACCGCGCCATGATCCGCCGTACGGCCGCCTCCCGTTCGGGCCGGTTCATCGCGGCCTCCCGTGTGCGGTCCGGGCGGCGGTCCCGCCCGTCTCCGCGGTCCTGCCCGTCTCCGCCGTCCCTTCCGTCTCCATCGCCCTGTCCGTCTCCACTGCCCTGTCCTTCTCTAGGGCCCCGTCCTTCTCTGTGGCGCGGTCCGTCGTCGGTGGTGTGTCGCGGTGCCGTCCCGGCGCGGGCCTCATGGTGCCGTGGCCTTCGCCGGTGCCGCCGGGGGTGCCGGGCCGCGCGGCGGGTGCAGCAGTGTGGCGGTGGCGCGGTCGCAGATCGTGCGGACGCGTTCCACGGGCAGTGCCAGCAGGGCCGCCGTCTGCTCCTCGGCGACACCGTCGAACACGCGCAGCACCAGGACCAGCCGCTCCTGCGCGGTGAGCGCGGCCAGGGTGCCGCCCGGGCGCGGGCGGTCCCGGCGCAGGCTCCGCTGCCGGTGCCAGGCCGTCTCACGGGCGAAGCGGGTGGCCAGATACGTACGGGCCCGGACGTACGGGTCCTCGCCCTGCAGCCGGTCCCAGCAGGCGTAGGTGTGGGCGAGGGACAGGGTGAGCAGCCGCCGTGCGCGCGGGTTGCCGTCCGGCGCCTCGGCCGTGAGCAGCGTCGCGGCATGCAGCAGCCGCCCTGCCGCGCCCGCGACGAACGCCTCGAACTCCCGGACCCGGCGGGCACCCTGCGACGCCTGCTTCCCGCGCACCGCGCCTCCCCGTGTGAGGGCGACCCTGCCAGGTCTCATATCAGGCCAGGGCCAGCCGTGGGTCAAGGGGCGGGAAGCGACCGGAGCTCAGGAGGGAGCCGGTGCCTCCGGGCCGGTGACTCCGGTCGCGGCCATCCGGGCGGACAGCGCGCCGTTGAACCGGGTGAGCAGGGTGCAGAACGCGTCGCGCTCCTGGGGCGTCCAGTCCTCGGTCAGCTCGGCCATCAGCTGACGCCGGGAGGAGCGTACCTCCTCCAGCCGAGCCACCCCGCGCGGGGACAGCTGCAGGACCACCGCACGGCCGTCCTCGGGGTGGGAGGTGCGCTTGACCAGTCCGGTGTCGACCAGCGGCGCGACCTGCCGGGTGACGGTCGAGGAGTCGATCCCCATGCTGGCGGCGAGCGCCTTGACGCCCATCGGGCCCTCTTTGTCGAGGCGGTTGAGCAGCAGGTACGCGGCGCGGTCCATGGAGTTGCGCACCTGCCCGACCCCGCCGAGCCGGGTCTGTTCGGCACGGCGGGCGAACACCGCCACCTCGTGCTGCAGCGTGTCGAGTAGACCGGTGTCACCGGCGGTCGTCATGTCCATCGACATTTCAGGTGTTGTGGGCATGGCCGGGGGCTCACTTCGTGGAGGGCTGCTGGTTGGGGGACAGGGTACGCGGCCCGGCGGCAGGGCGTACCAGCGCTGCGCAAAGCGGGTCTCGCAGGTTGGTCACAACGGCCCTCGGCGGCTGTGAACTGCGATGCTGGAGTCATGAGCTACCGCACGGCCCGCACCGCACCGCCTGTCACCCTCGACGACGTCCGCGGCGCGCAGAAGATGCTCACGGGCGTGGCGCGGGTGACGGCGATGGAGGGCAGCCGGCGTCTGTCCCAGCTGGTCGGCGCCCCGGTGCACTTCAAGTGCGAGAACCTGCAGCGGACGGGCTCGTTCAAGCTGCGCGGCGCCTATGTGCGGATCGCCGGGCTGCTGCCCGAGGAGCGCGCGGCCGGGGTGGTCGCGGCCAGCGCGGGCAACCACGCGCAGGGCGTGGCACTGGCGTCGTCGCTGCTCGGGGTGCGTGCGACGGTGTTCATGCCGAAGGGCGCCCCGCTGCCGAAGATCAGTGCGACCCGGGACTACGGCGCCGAGGTTCGGCTGCACGGTCAGGTGGTCGACGAGACGCTGGCCGCCGCGCAGGAGTACGCGCGGGAGACGGGGGCGGTGTTCATCCACCCCTTCGACCACCCGGACATCATTGCCGGTCAGGGCACGGTCGGTCTGGAGATCCTGGAGCAGTGCCCGGAGGTGCGCACCGTCGTCGTCGGGATCGGCGGCGGTGGTCTGGCGGCCGGGATCGCGATCGCGGTGAAGTCGCTGCGGCCGGATGTGCGGATCGTGGGCGTGCAGGCGGAGGGGGCGGCGGCGTACCCGCCGTCGCTGGCGGCCGGACGGCCGGTGTCGGTCGAGCAGCCGTCGACGATGGCCGACGGGATCAAGGTGGGACGGCCCGGCGATGTGCCGTTCGGGATCGTCGGCTCCCTGGTGGACGAGGTCCGCACGGTGAGCGAGGACGAGCTGTCCACCGCGCTGCTGCTGTGTCTGGAACGGGCCAAGCTCGTGGTCGAGCCGGCCGGGGCAAGCCCGGTGGCGGCGCTGCTGAGCGACCCTGGGGCGTTCGAGGGGCCGCTGGTGGCGGTGCTGTCCGGGGGCAATGTCGATCCGGTGCTGATGCAGGGCGTGCTACGGCACGGTATGGCCGCGCAGGGCCGCTACCTGGCCGTCCGGCTTCGGTTGACGGACCGGCCGGGCGCGCTCGCCACGCTGCTCGGGGTGTTGTCAGTGGTCGACGCTAACGTCCTCGATGTGAGTCACGTACGGACCGACCCGCGGCTCGGGCTCACGGAGGCGGAGGTGGAGCTGCACCTGGAGACGAAGGGCCCGGAGCACTGCGTGGAGGTCGGCCGGGCGCTGCGGGACGCCGGTTACACGGTCATGCGGTAGAGCTGCCCGTCATTCGGACCCGTTCGCGTACGTCCGTAGCCCGTCCCGCCACCTGTTGCCCGCCGCCTGCTGTCCATTCCCCGTGAAACACGTTGAGAGACGCGATACATCGCGTTACCGTGGCTGTGGCATCCGTGCCGACGGGCCGCACGCCCTCTCCCGGAGGACGAACGACGTGCGCCACCTGCGCGGCCAGCGGTACGCACCACGCACTTCCATGCTTTCCGAAGACTTCCCGATGACGTGGAGACTGATATGCCAGGCGCCATCCATGCCGAAGGTCTGGTCAAGACCTTCGGCGACGTAAAGGCTCTGGACGGTGTCGACCTCGATGTGCCCGAGGGCACGGTCCTCGGCCTGCTCGGGCCGAACGGCGCGGGCAAGACGACCACCGTCCGCTGTCTGACCACCCTGCTGCGGCCCGACAGCGGCAGGGCCGTCGTCGCGGGCCTCGACGTCCTCGAGCACCCCGACGCCGTACGCCGGTCCATCGGTCTGTCCGGCCAGTTCGCGGCGGTGGACGAGTACCTGACCGGCCGGGAGAACCTCCAGATGGTGGGCCGGCTCTACCAGATGAGGGCGAAGCCGGCGAAGGAGCGCGCGGCCGAGCTACTGGACCAGTTCCATCTCACCGACGCCGCCGACCGGCCCACCAAGACCTACTCCGGGGGCATGCGCCGTCGCCTCGACCTCGCGGCGGCCCTCGTCGTCTCGCCCCCGGTGATGTTCATGGACGAGCCGACGACCGGTCTGGACCCGCGCAACCGCCAGCAGCTGTGGGAGGTCATCAAACAGCTGGTCTCCGGCGGTACGACGCTGCTCCTGACCACCCAGTACCTGGAGGAGGCCGACCACCTCGCCCACGACATCGCGGTCGTCGACCACGGCCGGGTGATCGCCCAGGGCACCTCCGACCAGCTCAAGGCCCGCGTGGGCGGCGAGCGCGTCGAGGTCGTGGTGCACGAGGCCGACCGCATACCGGCGGCCTCCGAGGTACTGCGCGGCTTCGGCAAGGGCGAGACGACGGTCGAGGAGCACATGCGCAAGCTCACCGTGCCCGTGACCGGCGGCGCCAAGCTGCTCTCCGAGGTCATCCGCGAGCTGGACGCCCGCGGGATCGAGATAGACGACATCGGCCTGCGCCGACCCACCCTGGACGACGTCTTCCTCTCCCTCACGGGACACACGGCCGAGTCCGCCCCCGAGGGCCAGGACAAGGAGGCCGTCAAGTGAGTGCTGTCACCGACGCCGTGCGGACCGAGGCGTCCCCCAACCCCGTAGGCCAGTCCGTCCGGGACTCCCTGGTCGTCGCCCGGCGGAACGTGATCCGCATGGCGCGGATTCCCGAGATGCTCATCTTCGGGCTGATCCAGCCGATCATGTTCGTGGTGCTGTTCAGCTATGTGTTCGGCGGCTCGATCAACGTGCCGGGCGCAGGTCTCAGCGCCTCCGGATACCGCGAGTTCCTGATGGCGGGCATCTTCGCGCAGACCGTCACCTTCGCCACCGCCGGCGCCGGTGCGGGCATCGCCGACGACATGCACAAGGGCCTCATCGACCGGTTCCGCTCGCTGCCCATGGCCCGCGGTGCCGTGCTCACCGGCCGCACTCTCGCCGACCTGGTGCAGACCGCGCTGACTCTGGTGGTCCTCGGGGTCGTAGCCCTCATCGTCGGATGGCGGACGCACGAGAACCTCGGGAAGGTGCTGGCCGGATTCGCCCTGCTGCTCCTGCTCGGCTACGCGTTCTCATGGATCGGCGCACTGATCGGCCTGTCCGTCCGCACCCCCGAGGCGGCGACCTCGGGCGGTCTGATCTGGCTGTTCCCGCTGACGTTCATCTCGAACGCGTTCGTACCGCCGGAGAACATGCCCGCCTTCCTGCAGACCGTCGCGAACTGGAACCCGTTCAGCACCACGGTGCAGGCCTGCCGCGAGCTCTTCGGGAACCTGCCGGCGGGCTATCCGGTGCCGGACGCCTGGCCCATGCAGCACCCGGTGTGGGCGTCGCTGCTGTGGTCCCTGCTGATCATCGTGGTGTTCCGGACCCTGGCGGTACGCAAGTACCGCTCGGCGACCGCCTGACCCGGTCCCGGACGGCGACAGGCCCCCGGCGTCCGCAGGGACGCCGGGGGCCTGTCTTGGACCGGGGGCCGGGCCGACCAGTCAGTCGGGTCCGGTGGTCGGGTCTGCCGGTCGGGTCTGCCGTCAGCCCTCGTACGGCTCGGCCTTGAGGATCCTCACCGAGGCGGTCTTGCCGTTGGGCAGCTCGTACTCCGCGTCCTCGCCGACCTTGTGGCCGATGACGCCGGCACCCAGCGGGGACTGCGGGGAGTAGGTCTCGATGTCCGCACTGGCGTACTCGCGGGAGGCGAGCAGGAAGGCCAGCGTGTCGTCCTCGTCGCCGTCGAAGGCGATCGTGACGACCATGCCGGGCGCCACCGCGCCGTTGGCCGCCGGAGCCTCACCGACCTTCGCGGTCTCGAGGAGCTGGGTGAGCTGGCGCACACGGAGTTCCTGCTTGCCCTGCTCCTCCTTCGCCGCGTGGTACCCGCCGTTCTCGCGCAGGTCCCCCTCCTCACGCGCCGCGGCGATCTTGGCAGAGATCTCGCTGCGCGCAGGACCAGTAAGGTAGTCAAGCTCCTCCTTGAGCTTGTTGTACGCCTCCTGGGTCAGCCAGGTGACGTTCTCGCTGGTCTGGGTCACAGGTGCTCCTCGTCGGTACTGGGAATACAAATCATCGCCCTACCCAGAAGGATGTTCCCTCACGGAAGGGCGAAACCACGAGCCTAACAATTCAGTGCGGAAAGGGGGAGGACATAAGCCACCAGATTTATGTCACCGCAGGTCAGAGTCGCTGGATCCGTCCCGTCGGCAGCGCGTCTCGCCTCAGCGGCCCCGGCCGCCCCAGCAGCCCCGGCCCAGCTCAGTCGGCGTGGCAGCCGATCAGCTCGGCCGTCGTGCCCGGGGCCTTGGTGCGCAGCGTGACGATCCTGTCGATGCGCGTGGCGTCGCCCTCGAAGCGGAAGTCGGCCTGGCCGACCAGCTCACCGTCCTCGGCCTGGGAGCGCAGCGTGCAGTAACCGGCGGCACCGGCGTCCTTGCGGACCTCCAGGTGCACCCGGACCGCGTCCTCGCCGGTCTCGAAGCCGATCACCTCGCCGCTGATCTTGTTCTGGCCGACGTAGTGGTAGCCGAAATAGCCGAGCACGGCGAGCAGTGCCGCGGCCAGCACCCCACCGACGATCTTGAGCGTGCGGTCGGCCCGTTCGTCCGAGGAACGGCCGTAGCGGCCCTCGGGCAGTCGCGTGCTCGCCGTACTCATGATCGTCCTCTCGGCCGGAGCGGGACGGATGCCCCGGAACGGGCCCGATGCCGGGCCCCGGAATTTTCCGTCCTCCGATTCGGTCACTATAGAAGCCGCCGGACCGCGACCCGACCGCAACCCCTCACCCATGCCCCACCCACGTCGCCGGGACGACACCCCGGGACGACACCGTCCAGACAGCGCCGACGCACAGGGGCGCGCCGACCTGACCGAGGAATGAGTCTTGACTGACCAGCTGCGACTGATGGCCGTCCACGCGCACCCCGACGACGAGTCGAGCAAGGGCGCGGCCACCATGGCGAAGTACGTGTCCGAGGGGGTGGACGTGCTCGTGGTGACCTGCACGGGCGGGGAGCGCGGCTCCATCCTCAACCCCAAGCTCCAGGGCGACCCCTACATCGAGGCCAACATCCACGAGGTGCGCCGCAAGGAGATGGACGAGGCCCGCGAGATCCTCGGCGTCAAGCAGGAGTGGCTCGGCTTCGTCGACTCCGGGCTGCCCGAGGGCGACCCGCTGCCGCCGCTGCCGGACGGCTGTTTCGCCCTGGAGGACGTCGACAAGGCGGCCGGCGAGCTGGTCAAGCAGATCCGCTCGTTCCGCCCCCAGGTGATCACCACCTACGACGAGAACGGCGGCTACCCGCACCCCGACCACATCATGACCCACAAGATCACGATGGTGGCGTTCGAGGGCGCGACCGACACCGAGAAGTACCCCGAGGCCGAGTACGGCCCGGCCTACCAGCCGCAGAAGCTGTACTACAACCAGGGTTTCAACCGGCAGCGCACCGAGACGCTGCACCACGCGCTGCTGGAGCGCGGCCTGGAGTCGCCCTACGGCGAGTGGCTGAAGCGGTGGGCCGAGTTCGAGCGCAAGGAGCGCACGCTGACCACGCATGTCCCGTGTGCCGACTTCTTCGAGATCCGTGACAAGGCGCTGATCGCGCACGCCACGCAGATCGACCCCGACGGCGGCTGGTTCCGGGTGCCGATGGAGATCCAGAAGGAGGTCTGGCCCACCGAGGAGTACGAGCTGGCCAAGTCCCTCGTGGACACCTCCCTCCCCGAGGACGACCTCTTCGCGGGCATCCGGGACAATGCCTGACATGAGCGCAAGCGCAAGCCTGGCAATGACGCACCTCGTCCCGCTCGCCAAGGAGCTGGACGAGGACAAGGTCACCCCCGGCGTCCTCGGCTTCATCGTCTTCGCGGTGATGGCCCTGGCGGTGTGGGGTCTGATGAAGTCCATGAACCGGCACATGGGCAAGGTCGACTTCGAGGAGGCCCCGGACCCGGACGCCCCGTCCTCCGGCACCGGCGCGGCCGGGACCGCCAGGACGGCCGAGTCGTCCGGTCGCGTCGAGCCGCAGCAGGGCTGACGCCGGTCGGCGCGGAGGTTCCGGCACCGCGGCGCGCAGCCGCCCCGCCGGAACGTACGCGCCGATCAGCGTTCCTTCCCTAGGGCGCGCTGCCGGCGGTGGGGGACGGGATCTCCACCCCCAGCACCTCCCGGGCCTGGCGGTCCGGGACCATGCCGAGCCGCCAGGCCTGCCAGCCCGACTCCAGCCGCACGCCCCGCTCCAGCAGCAGCCGGAACGCCTCCGCGTACTCGCCCAGCTTCGGATCCCGTGCCGGGTGGGCCGCCCGGGCCAGCTGGGCCAGCTCCTCCTGCGCCACCGCCGACCCCACCTCCACACCGCCGGGCGCGGCGTACGGCAGCAGGGTGCAGCGCAGAAAGCGCGCCCAGTCCTCGCCCCGCCGGTCCCCGTACGAGGCGAACAGCGCCGTCGCCTCGTCGCACCGGGCCAGCGCCTGCGGCGTACGGGCGTTTCCCGCGTCCACCACCGCCAGCTCCAGGCACGTCCACGCCTCGCCGTGCGCGACGCCGATCCGCCGGAAGTCGGCACGGGCGTCGACCAGCAGCTGGCGGGCGAACCCGGAATTGCGCAGCGAACCGGTCTGCGCGGCCCGCTGGTCCCGGGTGACCCGGGCCGAGTGGTGCCGGGCGCAGGCCAGACCGTAGACGTCCCGCATCCGGGAGAACATGGTGCGCGAACGTTCCAGTTCGCGCACCGAGCGGTCCAGGTCGCCGGTCTCCTCCAGCGCCTGGCCCAGGTAGTACACCGTCCACGCCGTACCGCGCGCATCCTCGTTCTCCCGGTGCCGGGCCGCCGCCGCGCGCAGCTCCTCCACCGCCGCAGCGGCATCCCCGGCGACCAGCGTGGCGCGGGCCAGCTGGGTCAGCGCCCACGCCTCGCCGCGGGCGTCCCGGGTGCGGCCGTACAACTCCAGCGCGGCCCGCAGTTCGGTCTCCGCCCGGCCCGCGTCGCCCATCCGCAGCCGCAGCTGACCGAGCTGGAAGTGCGCCCACGCCTGACCGTGCACCGACTCGCTCGCCCGGTGCAGCGTCAGCGACTCGGTGAGCAGCTCGAGCGCCTGGGCCGGCCGGGCCCGGTCCCGCTCCACCGCGGCCAGGGCGTGCAGCGTCCAGGCCCGGTCCCCGGCCAGCTGCGGTGCAGCCGCCAGGTCCAGCGCCTCCCGCAGCTTCTGCGCCGCCTCGGTCAGACCGCCCTGGTGGTGCAGGGTGATGCCGAGCGAGGTCAGCGCCCGCGCGGCGCCCGCGTCGTGGTGGGCCTCCCGGTACAGGTCGACCACGGAGGCCAGGGTGGTCCGGGCCCGGTCCAGCTCGCCCAGCTGGCGGGCCGCGATCCCGGTGCGCCACTGCACCGAGCGGACCAGCAGCCCCTCGTCGACCGCCTGCGCCAGCTCGCTGATCTCACCCAGCCGGTACAGGTCGCCGCGCAGCAGGCAGTAGTCGCAGAGCGCGCCCAGCAGATTCAGCACCACCCGCTGGTCGACGCCCTCCGCGTGCCGCAGCGCCGCCGTGATGAAGCTCGACTCGTCGTCCAGCCAGCGCAGCGCCTCGTCCAGGGACGTGAACCCGTGCGCCCCGAACCGGTCCGAGCGGGTCGACACATGGCCGTCCACCAGCCGCAGCACCGAGTCGGCCAGCTCGGCGTGGTTGGTGATCAGCCGCTCCTGCGCCGCCGCCCGCTCGGCGGGGTCCTCCTCGTCGGCGAGCCGGGCCCGCGCGAACCCGCGCACCTCGTCGTGCAGCCGGTACCGGCTGCCGCGCACCGGGTCGATCAGGCCCGCCCGGGACAGCTCCGCCAGCCGCCGCGCCGCCTGAGCCCGGTCCGTGTCCAGCAGCGCGGCGGCAGCAGCCGCGCCCAGCGAGGACCGCCCGGCCAGCGCCAGCCGGCGCAGCAGCCGGCGGGCCGGCTCCGGCTGGTCGGTGTAGCGCAGCCACAGCGCCCGCTCCACCGGCCCGACCGGGCCGTACGCCGCCAGATCCGCGGCCAGGACGTGCGGCGCGCGCGGACCCAGCGCAGAGCCCGCCACCCGCAGCGCCAGCGGCAGCCCTCCGCACAGCTCTCGGATCCGGTCGGCGGCCTCGGCGTCGTACGGCCCCGGCGCCTCCTGTGCGGCGGCGCCGAGCAGTTCCTCCGTGCCCGCCGCGTCCAGCGGTTCGACCGGCAGGTGGTGCACCCGCGCGGGCAGACCGGCCGGCAGCTCCAGCTCGCTGCGCGCCGTCACCAGCACCAGGCTGTCCGACCGGTCCGGCACCAGCGTGCACACCTGCTCGATGTCCGAGGCGTCATCGAGCACCACGGCGACCGGCACCCCCGTCAGATGCTGGTGGTACAGCTCGCTCAGCCGCTTGACCTGCTGGTCCGCCGAGGAGCGCTCCCGGAACAGCAGCTGCTCGCGCGGTGCCCCCAGCCGGTTCAGCAGATGCAGCAGCGCGTCCCGGGTGGGCAGCGGGGCCTGATCGGCGCCGCCGCGCAGATCGACGACGCAGGCGCCGCGGAAGTGGTCCCGCAGCTCGTGCACGGCCCGCACCGCCAGCGTCGTACGTCCGCTGCCCGGCGCCCCGTGCAGCACGACCACCGTCGGCTCGGTCCGGGTACCGGCGCGGGCCGACTGCACCCACTGGCGAAGCCGGGCCATCTCCCGCCGCCGACCGGCGAACGCGCCCTGAAGCTCCGGCAGCCGGGCGAAGGACTGCTCCAGCACCGTGCGCCCGCGGGCCGCCGCACTCTTGTCCATACCGCGCAGCCGCGGTCCCGGCTGCTGCGGCCCGGTCGAGGCGGCCAGCACCCGCTGCTGGTCCAGGAACGGCCGGATGCCCCGCACCTCCAGCGCCGTCAGCCACTGCAGCCGCAACTGCTCGGGCCCGCCCGGCTGGCTCACCGCACCGGCCCGGCGGTGCGCGGCGGGCAGATGCGCGCCGGCCACCCTCACCACGGTCGCCGCCGCCCCGGCCACTCCCACGGTGACACCGGCACCGACCGCCGTGCCCGTGCCGGTGCCCAGTGCCAGATCCGCGGTCACCGCGGCGACCGCGGCGACTGCCGCCACCAGCAGCGGTGTCCCGGCGCCGTCACGGGCGTACCGCTGACGGAAGGTCAGCTGCCCGGCCCCGGCCTCGTCCAGGGCGCGGGTGTAGGCCTCGTACTCCTCGGCGGCCGAGCCGGCCATCGCCTCCAGCGCCCCGCGCGCCCGGGACAGCAGCACCTTGCCGTCCGTGCGCCCGCCCGAGCGCCGCACCTCCTCCTCCACGGCCCGCACCAGCAGCCGCTCGGCATCCGCCCGATGACTGTCCCGCATCCCGCGTCCCCCTCCGCCGGCTCCGGACTCCCCAGGGCTCCTTCCCCGGCCGGAACCGGTCAAGTCACCCGAGTGAACACCCGTCACGAAGGGAAGTCGTCCGTCAGCACCGCCGAGGCGAGCTCGACGCGGGAGCGGTACCCGGTGCGCTTGAACAGCCTGCCCAGCCGGCTCTCCACGCTCTTCTCGCTGCAGTCGAGCACGACGGCCAGTTCACGGTTGGTCAGCCCCTCGGTGACCAGGGTGGCGAGCAGCCGCTCGCTCTCGGCGATGACGGCGCTGCGGCGCGGCACGGCGACCTGGTGCCGGCGCATCAGGTTCCGCAGCTGTGCCCGGCGCAGCAGCGCGTCGAGGTCGCCGTAGAGCGCATACGCCTCGTGCAGCAGCTCCGGGTCGGCCAGCCCGTGACGGACCGCGGCGGCCACCGTGTCGGCCTGCTCCAGCGGCTGGGCCCGCCGCCGGGCGAGCCGGACCGCCTCGGCCGCGGCCGCGCGGTCGCGGCGCACCACGGCGGTGGCGGCGAGCCGGCACAGCCGGGCCCGGCCGGTACCGGTCAGCTCGGCGACCCGGGCCGTCTCGGCGACGCACTGCTCGGCCGCGGCCGGATCGCCGGCGGCCAGTTCCGTCAGCGCCATCCGCAGCCACAGTTCGTCCGTGCCGACGACCAGGCCGCGCTCGACGGCCAGGGCGAGCGCCTCGGCGACGACCTGATCGGCCCGCTCGGTCGCGCCCAGCGCCTGGTCCAGGTACGACTCCGGCACGGCCAGCATATGGAGCATGGCGGGCTGTATGGTCCGCGCCCTCTCGATCACCTCGCGGGCCTGGGTCAGCCGGCCGCACGCACCGAGGATGACGCTCGTCTCCCGGCACATCAGGGTGTGGGCGGGCAGCTCGCCGACCGAGAGGCCGGTGGCCAGGCCCAGCCGCGCCGTGTCGAGCGCCCGGTGCCAGCGCCCGCCCTGGCTGTCCGCCACCACCCGGTCGGGAACGGGCCGGTATCCGGAGGGCAGCTGGTGCGCCGCCAGCACCCCCTCCGCCCGGTCGAGTTCACCGAAGGCCATCAGCACCCGGGTCATCTGCGACAGACGCTCGTAGCGGTGCCGCGTTCCCTGGTCCCACAGCGGCCATCGGGGCGGATCGGCGACCGCCCGGTCCAGCGGCTCGGTCCTGCCCAGGAACGCCCCGACGGACTGGCTGATCAGCAGCCCCAGCCCGTTGACGAGATCGCTGTCCCGGCTCCAGACGTCCCGCTGCGCCTCCAGGTGCTCGTCGGCTTCCCGCCAGCGGTCCAGATGACACAGCGCGACGCAGCGGGTGAGGACGCGGTGCCCCTCCCCGCCCGGCAACCTGCGCCAGCCTCCGTCGCAGATCTCGGTGAGCGCCTCCGTGTCGAAGGTCTGGGCCAGGGAGACGACGTAGATCATCTCCATTTCCAGCAGGGCCGCGGGGGTGACCAGGTCGGCATGGCAGGACAGCACGGACCACGCGCTGTTCATGGCGTCGGTGAAGCGCAGATGGATGTAGCAGGTGGCGGCGTGCGCGAGCAGCGCGACGACCTGCCGGTCCGGTTCGGTGATCAGGTCGATGGCGGCGCGCAGCCAGCGCTCCGCGAAGTACCCGTCGGCAAGCATGGCGGCGCTGCCCCGGGCGAGAAGCTCGCCGGACGCCCGCCGGGAGTCCACGAACCGGCCCGCGGTGACCAGTTGCTCGGCGAGGTAGCAGCCGTCCGCGGTGGCCTCGCCCGCCCAGATCGCGGTGACCGCCAGCTGGGCGAGCCTGCGCCGTTCGTACTGCCCGAGGCAGGTGATCAGCGCGGAGGCGAGCAGCGGCAGCCGGAACCGCCAGCGGTCCGGTCCGGGCCCGGACCGCAGCACCCCCTCGGCGCACAGCTCGGACAGCGCGTCGCGGACCTCGTCCTCGCCTCTGCCCACGGCCTCGGCGATGAGCCCGGCCGCCGCGGTGCCCAGCGGGTGCAGCACGGCCGCCGCCTTGGCCACCGGCCAGAGCAGCCCGCCCCGTCGGCGCAGATACTCGACCGGCGGCAGATCGGCGGGCAGCAGCGGCGGCCGGTCCGGCGAGGTGAGGTACGCGTGCCGGTCGAAGACGCACAGCGACCCGCTCCGCCAGTGCCCCGCCAATGCGGCGAGCACGGCGGAGGGCCTGCCGCGGCACTCCCGGCGCAGATGCGCGATCAGCGCTGCCGACGGCTTGGCCTGCAGCTGCTGGGCGACCAGTGAGCGGACCTCCGCGTCGCGCAGCGGCCCCAGCGGCACCACCTCGGCGAGACCGGCGGCGAGCAGCTGGTCCAGTGCCGCGCGGTCGCCCGCCGGATCGGCGGGTGAGGGGCGCAGCGCGCAGACGAAGGTGACCGGGCCTCCGGCCGGTGTACGCAGGATCGGCAGCAGCACGGCGCGGGAGTCGGCGTCGATCCACTGCGCGTCGTCGATGAGCACCGTGAGCTTGTCGCGCGCGGTGATGGCCGATCGCAGCTCGGCGGCCAGCTGACGGCCGGCCTCCGCGCGCGGGGCCGGGACCGCGGCCTTGGGCGAGCGCCTGACGTCCCCGCCCCCGTACCGGGCGGTGAGCTCGGCGGCCAGCCGGGAGGCCAGGGAGTAGGGGCGGTCGCGTTCGTTGCGCGCCACCCGCAGCGACAGGGTGGGCAGGCCGCGCGCGGCGAGTTCGTCCCGGACAGCGTCCAGCACCGCGCTCCGGCCGATCCCCATCGGGCCGGTGACCAGGACCAATGGTGCCGCGCCGGGGGAAGCCGCGATGTCGGCGACCCGCGCGACGGGGGCGTCGCGACCGAAGAGCGCCCGCACCGGCCGGTGGGGATCGGCCGTACAGTGCCCGTGGTTGATCACGTTTCCAGTATGCCTGGTGCCCGGTTCCGGCAGGCTTCTCGAACATTAAAATCAGATTCCACAAGGGGAGTTGCCGAGTCCCGCCGTCATCGCCGCACGACGCGGCACGAGAGGAGGCCGGCAGTGGCCCGAACGCGCGCCGCGGTCCGCGGGAGAGAACGGGAACTGGCGGTGCTGCGCGCGGCGTCGGCCGCCGACGGCGGCCGCCTGATCGTGCTCAGAGGGCCGGCCGGCATCGGCAGAACCGCGCTGCTGGACGAGACGGAGCGGATGCTGCGTGCGGACGGGTTCCGCGTCCTGCCGGTGCGGCTGGGCGACGCCGGTCCGGACGGCCGCGGCCACGGCCACGACGCGTTCGCCCTCGCCCCGCTGGTACGCACCGTGCGCGACCGGTTCGAGCAGTTCCAGGAGTCCGGGCTGGCCGTGTCGCTCAGCACGGTGGCCCGGCTGAGCGACACGGCGGGGCGGGACGCCGGCGGATGGACTCCGTCCATGGTCACCGCGCTGGACAACCTCTTCGAGAGCATGGGCAGGCAGGGTCGTACCGCGATCCTGGCCGATGACGCGCAGGCGGTCCCCGAGCCCGCCCCCCTGCTCACCGCGGCCCGCCGGTCCGGCTGTCTGGTGCTGGCCACCTGCGAGGAGAGCGCGGAACGCGAGCCGGGGCTCGCCGAACTGCTGGCGGCCGCCGACGAGGTGGTCACTCTGGGACCGCTGCCCGACGACATCGCGGAGTCCCTGGTGCGCCGTGCGCCGGGCACACGGCTGGACGAGGCGGTGCCGGGTCTCCTGCGCAGCGCGCTGGGGCCGCTGTTCGGCAACCCCGGTACGGTGCTGGGCACCCTCGCCGACCTCCGCAGCCGGGGCCGGCTGACCGCATTCCGCGGCCGGCTGTGCCTGCGCGCCCCGGCGGAGCCGATCGAGCTGCCCCCGGAGCACCATCTTCTGCGCCGGGTCGCCTCCCTGGGCGATCCGGCCGGACGGCTGCTGTCCTCGGTCGCGGTGTGGCACGGCGTCGGCGTGGACGATCTGCCGCTGCTCGCCGAGGTGCTGGACGCCGACCTCACCGACTGCGGCCGGGCACTGGACCAGTTGATCGACGCGGAGGTGCTGGTGGCCGACCCGGCGGGCCGGCTGCGCTGCCGGTGCCCCGCCCTGGCGGCGGCGGCCCGGGGGCCGGGCACCCACGGCGCCGCCGCACTGCACGCGTCGATCGTCGAACGGCTGCTCGCCCGGCCGCGGCAGCACGGCGGCACCTACCCCTTGGAGCTGGCCGACCACATCGCGCACGGCGGGACGTCCGTCACGCTCGACGCGGACCGGATCACCTGGCTGCTCGGCCTGGCCGCGGCTGCCGAACGCGAACAACCCGAACGCGCGGCCCTGTGGTGCGCGGCCGTGCTGCGCAGGCTGCCGCCGAGCGGACCCCAGCACGCCCCGGCGCTGACCCGGCTGCTGAACCTGGTCGTCCGGACCGGCCAGTACGAGCTGCTGCGCGAGCCGCTCGTCCAGTACGCGGAGCACGGCTGCGCTCCGAGCTCCCTGCCGGAGATCCGCCACGCCGCGGTCCTGGTCGCCCTGCACTCCGGCGAGGTACCCGCCGAGGCGGCCGTACGGGCGCTGCTGGACCAGCAGGTCACCGGCCGTGAGCCGGTCGGATTCGCCCAGTGGTGGTTCGGCCGCAGGCTGACCCCCGGGGAAGCGGCCGGGGAGCGGGGGCCCGCCGACCCGGCCGGCACCGAGGAGCCGGTCTCCGCCGCGCGGATGGACCTGCTGAGCAGCGCGCTCTCCGGCGACCTGGGCGGCTGCGAGCGGGCCTGGCGCGGCTCGGGCCGGGCGGCGCCCTCCCCGCGCCTGGACCAGCTGCACTGCGCGGCCTCGGTGGTCGACGTGGCCGGCGTGATGCGCCTCGTGCTCGGCGCCCGCTACCGGGTTCCGGCGACCGGCGTGCTCGGCGGGTACCGCCGGGTGGTGCACGACTACGGCGGGGCCGACTGGGCACAGGCCATGTCCGCGGTCCGGGAGCTGGAGCTGTCGGCCTCCGCGGACACGCTGGCGCACCACGCGGCCCGGCTGCTCGCCGCGGACATGTGCGCCGCCCGCGGCGAGTTCCGGCAGGCGGCCCAGTGGCTGCACGACGCCGCGCCGGCCCCCGGGCTCGCCGTGCTGCGCGCCTGGGCGCGGATCGGCCTGTACAGCCGCGGCGGCGACGACGCGCGCGCGGTGCGGCTGGCCCGGCGGCTCAGCCCGCGGCTGCGCCGGGCCGGGCCCCACGCGGGCCTGTTCTCCCTGCTGACGCGGGCGGTCCGGATCGCCGCGTCCACCGACGACGAGGAGGGTGCGGCGGAGCTGCTGGAGGAGATCGAGCTCCTGCGCCGCGAGACCGGGACGGACGCGACGGAGAGCCTTCTGCTGGCGCGCGGCCTGGTGCACCGGGACGTGCAGCAGGTCCGGTCGGCCGTCGACCTGGCGCGCGGCCGGGGAGACCTGCCGGCCGTGCTGGACTCGTGTCTGGCCGTCGCGCGGTTCGCCGAGGATCCGCGGCCCTGGCTGCGCGAGGCACACGGCCTGGCCAAGCAGTGCGACGCGTCGGTGCTGCTGGAACAGGTCCGCGCGGTGACCCGTGAACGCGGGGTCCCCGCACCGCGGGCCCGCGGCCGGCGGGACGCACCGGCCGTCACCGAGCGGCGCATCGTCGAGCTGATCGGCGAGGGACTGACCAACCGGCAGATCGCGCTGCGCCTCCGGATCAGCGAGAAGACCGTGGAGAACTATCTGACGCGCCTGTTCGCCCGTACCGGCTACCGTTCCCGCGTCGAGCTGGCCGCGGCCAGCCTGGGAGGCCGGCTGGCACGGGAGGTGACCTGAGCGCGGGGGCGGCCACGCACCCGGGCTCAGGCCCGGGTCACGCACCCGGGCTCCGGCCCGGGCTCCGGTTCTGTTTCCGGTCCGGTTCCGGTTCCGGTTCGGGTTCGGGGTCGGGTCCGGTCCGGGGTCGGGTCCGGGCCGGTTCGGGTCCGGGCCAAAGATGCCATTCCCCGGTCCCACTCGGGCAGAGCCCGGCCGTCGGTGACGACACCCCCGGTACACCGTCCCTAGCGTCGGGTTCATGACCGACATCGATGTGCCTCAGGTCGCCGACCCCGAAGTGGCGGCGATCGTACGGGCCGAGGTCGAAGGCCGGTGGCCGCACGACGTTTCGGGCCTCGACGAAATAGTGCGCTACGGATTGGTGCCCTTCGGCAAGATGATGGGCCCCTGGCTGGTGATCCGCTCCAGTCTCGCGGTGGGAGGTGACATAGCGACCGTCCTTCCCGCGGCGGTGGCCCTGGAATGCGTGCAGGTCGGCGCGATGATGCACGACGACATCATCGACCGCGACGGGGAGCGGCGCAGCAAGCCGGCCGCGCACACGGTCTTCGGGGAGTCCACCGCGATCGTCGGCGGGGACGGGCTGTTCTTCCACGGCTTCGCCGCACTGGCCGAGTGCCGGGACGCCGGCGTCCCCGCGGCGCGGGTGGCGCAGGCACTGGAGGTCCTGGCCAGGGCGGGCGTGCGGATCGGGGACGCGGCGCTCCGGGAGATCCGGATGAGCCGCGGCATCTGCTCCGTCGACACCTACCTCGGCATGATCGCGGACAAGAGCGGCGCCCTGCTGTGGATGGCCTGTGGTGTCGGCGCCACCCTCGGCGGAGCCGACGACACGGCCCTGAAGGCGCTCAGCGAGTACAGCGACCAACTGGGCATCGCCTACCAGATCCGCGACGACCTGATGGCCTACGACGGCACGCGCGCGGGCAAGCCGAACGTCTCCGACGTCCGCAACGGCCGCCCCACCCTGCCCGTGCTGCTCGCCCACGAACGTGCGCCCGAGCACCAGCAGCGGCGGATCGAGCGCCTGCTCGCCGACACCTCCGTACCGGTCGAGCAGCGCTACGAGGCCATGGCGGAACTGGTCCGCTCGTACGACGGGACGGCCGCCGCACGCGAGGTGTCGCACCGCCATGTGCAGCTGGCCGCATCAGCGCTGCAGGCCCTGCCGCCCGGCGTCCACCGGGACGCGCTGGCGGATCTCACCGTGCCCGGGCGCCTCGTGTAGCGCGGACCCACCCGAGGAGCTGGCCCGATGACCACCCCGAGCACCCCGACCTATGCGACGTACCTGCGACTGGACGAACTGCTCTCGCTGCAGCATCCGCTCACCCCGGCGGAGCAGCGGGACCTCAGCGACAGTGAACGGCTCTTCATCGTCGTGCACCAGGCCTCCGAGACCCTGCTCAGCCAGGCCCTCGTCGACCTGAGACACATCGGCGCCGGCCCGTGCGGGCAGCAGTGCCTCACCGATCGGACGGAACGGGCGACGCGGCTGGTGGACGCCCTGGCCGGACAGCTGACGCTGCTGCACCGCACGCTGCGCCGGGAGGACTTCCTCGCCTTCCGGGACCGGTTCGGCACCGCGAGCGGGCTGGAGTCGGAGCAGTTCATGGAACTGTTCTCACTGGTCAGGCGACTGACGAAGCCCGGCCGCGAGCACCCCCCGGAGCAGGCCCGGCGGTTCGGCGAGCTGACCGGAGCGGTGCGGCGCTGGCGGAGCACGCACCTGGAGCTGGTCGGCCACATGCTCGGTGAACTGCCGGGCACGGGCGCGACCTCCGGCACAGGTTTCCTGGCCGGCCGGCTGGACGACACTCCCGGGAGGCAGCACGGCACGGCGTGCCCGCTGCACGCCGACGGCACGCCGGGCCCGCCGGACGGCACGCCTGCGGGGGAGCCGGCCGCCGCACCGCAGCGGCCGGACCACGAGCACGCACCCGCCGTCCGGCCGCTGCGCACACCGACCGCACGGCCCCCGCTGGGCCATGTGGTCGTGGTGGGCGGCAGCGTGGCGGGGCTGCTCACCGCGCACGTCCTCGCGGACCACGCGGAACGGGTGACGGTTCTCGAACGCGACCACTACGAGGACCGTCCCGGACCCCGTGCCGGGGTGCCGCAGTCACGTCACACCCACGTCCTGCTGACCAGCGGGATGAACGCGCTGGGCGAACTGCTGCCCGGTCTGCTGCCCGAACTGGCCGACGCCGGCGCCCCGCGACTGGCGGTGCCGGGGGACCTCGGGGTGTGGCAGGCGGAGCAGTGGATCTCCCGCCGCAATCCGTCCCGGCCGGTCCTGACCCCCTCGCGCCCCCTCCTGGAGCACCGCCTGCGCCGGCGCGTCCTGGCCGGCTCCCGCATCCGCGTCCGGACCGGAGCCGAGGTGACGGGCCTGCTCGGCGAGCCCGGCCGGATCACCGGGGTCGCCGTCCGGGACCGCAGCGGCGCTCACCACGCCCGGCAGGAGATCACGGCCGACCTCGTGGTGGACGCCGCCGGCCGGGCCAGCCGTACGCCCCAGTGGCTGGCCGAGCTGGGCGGCCGGCCCCCCGCCGAGGAGGTGGTGGACACCGGGCGGGCCTACGCCACCTGCGTCTTCCACGCGGACGGCCCGGCCGCCGGTCTCAAGGGCTTCTACATCGTGCCCGACGCCGGGCAACCGCTCGGCGCGATCGTGCTGCCCGCCGAGGGCGACCGCTGGCTGGTCACCCTGTCCGGGCCGCGGGGCCAGGCGCCGCCCACCGACCCGGAGGGGTTCGTCGACTTCGCCGGCCTGCTGCCGCATCCCGCTCCGCACAAATGGCTGAGCACGGCGTTCCCGCTCACCCGGCCCGTGGGATACCGGCACACCGCCAACCGGCGCCGCCGCTACGACCGCGCGGGCCCGGGCCGTACCGGACTGCTCGTCGTCGGGGACGCGGTGTGCGCGCTCAACCCCGTCTACGGGCAGGGCCTGTCCGTCGCGGCCCTGAACGCGGTCGCGCTCAGGACGGCACTGGCAGGGGGCCGTACTCCTTCGGCGCACACCCTGCAGCGGGCGGTGCTGCGGTCCTCCCGCACGGCGTGGGAGGTGGCGACGGGCGCGGACAGTCCCATGCCGGGGGCGGCCGGCAACGCGGTGCGCTCCGGGCCCGGCGCCCGGCTGCTGAACCGGTACCTCGCCCGCGTACGCGATCACGTACCGGGTGATCCGGTCGTGTGCGCCGCCAACCGTGACGTCCTCTTCCTGCTGGCCCCGCCCCGCACTCTGCTCACCTCCCCCCGGGTGCTGCGCCGGACCCTGCTGGGCACCGCCGTGCCGACCCCCCGGGATCTGCCCACGCCATGACCGTTCACGAGCCGACAGTGAAGGTGCACGATGCGACACGCCACCGCGTTCCCGGACCCTCCGCGTGCGGACCGGCCCCGGACGCCCTCCCGTCTCCCGGCCCGCTCCGCGGGGGACCGGTGGGGCTCATGACGACGACACCGACCCGCAGTCTTCCCGCGGCCCTCGAGACCGGCCGCGCGATCCTGGGGCCGTCCCTGCGCGACGCGGTACGCGCCCACCTGGGCCCGGAGATGGCCCGGATCGCCGACTACCACTTCGGGTGGGCGGACGCCGCGGGCCGGCCGACCGGCAGCTGGGGCGGGAAGATGGTCCGGCCCACCCTGGCGCTGCTGTCCGCGCGGGCGGCGGGCGCGGCGGTCGCGGACGGCCTGCCCGCCGCCGTGGCCGTGGAGCTGGTGCACGACTTCTCGCTGCTGCACGACGACATCATGGACGGTGACGAGACCCGCCGGGGCCGGGCGACCGCCTGGACGGTCTTCGGCGTGCCGAGCGCCGTCCTGGCCGGCGACGCGCTGCTCACCGCGGCCACCTCCGCGCTGCTGACCGCGCCCGCCGCGGGAGCCCGCTCCGCCACCGTGTCGCTGATGACCGCCACCCGGCGGATGATCGACGGCCAGGCCGCCGACGTCGGGTTCGAACGACGCGACGACGTGACGCCGGCCGAGTGCCTGCGCATGGCCGGCGACAAGACGGGGGCCCTGCTCGGCTGCGCCTGCTCCCTCGGCGCCGAACTGGTGGGCGCCGGGCGGACCCTGGTCGCCGGGCTCGGCGCGTTCGGCGAGCACATCGGGCTCGCCTTCCAGCTCGTCGACGACCTGCTGGGCATCTGGGGCGATCCGGCAAGCACCGGGAAACAGGTGGGTGCCGACCTGCGGGTCCGCAAGAAGTCCCTGCCCGTGGTGGCGGCGCTCGACGCGCCCGGGACGGACGAGCTCCGCTCCCTGTACCGGCGTCCGGAGCCGCTGACCGAGCGGGACGTCCGGCGCGTCACCGATCTCGTCGAGCGTGCGGGCGGACGGGACTGGGCGCGGGACGAGGCGGCCCGCAGACTCGCCGCGGCGGAGGAGTGCCTCGCCGCGGCGGGCATCCCGGACGACGTGTGCGGCGAGTTCCTGGAGATCGCCGGGTTCGTCGTCGGCAGGCGGCTGTGAACCACGGCGGTACCGGCGCCGCCCACGCGACACCCGCGTCACATTCCCCCCGAAGGAACGAGAGAGGCGATCCCATGACCGAGTCCCCGGCCCGGACGATCCCCATCGGGGGCCGATCCGACGGCTGTCCGTTCGCCCCCGCCCCCGAACTGTACGAGGCGCAGCAGGACGACGCGCTGCGCCGGGTCAGGGTGCCCAGCCCGCTGCTGGGCGCGTTCGACGCCGTGGTCGTCACCCGGTACGAGGACGTCAGGAGCGTTCTCGCCGACGACCGGCTGCGCATGGGCGGGTCCATGCCGTACCAGGCGGGCAACCTGCTGAGCTACGACGGACCCGAGCACACCCGCCTGCGGCGGATGCTGACCGGGTCGTTCACGAGCAAACGGGCGCGGGAGCTCCGGCCGCAGATCGAGGGCGCCGTCACATCCGCGCTGGACGAGCTGGCGGAGGCCGGCCCCGGCGCGGACCTGGTGCAGCTCTTCTGCACCCCGATCCCGACGTTGGTCATCTGCGAACTGCTGGGCGTGCCCTACGGCGACCGTGCGGAGTTCCAGCGCCGCACCGCGCTCGCGCTGGACTTCACCCAGAGCCGCGAGGTGCAGATGGAGAAGGCGGCCGAGATGGAGGCCTACATGGCCGGCCTCGTGGCGCGCCACCGCAAGGCCCCGGGCGACAACGTGCTGGGCCGTGTGGTGCGCGACTTCGGCGACCAGCTGACCGACAGCGAACTGGCGGGCATCGGCAACATGCTGCTCATCGCCGGGCACGAGACCGTCGCCAGCACGCTCTCGGCCGCCGTCGCCCTGCTGTTCCGGCATCCCGACCAGCTCGCGGTGGTACGCGACGACCCCTCGGCGACCGACGGTGCCGTGGAGGAGCTGCTGCGGTACTGCGCGCCGGCGGTCATCGTGCCGCGCCAGGCGTCCGGGACCATCTGCGTGCGCGACCAGGAGATCGCGGAGGGCGAGCGGGTGGTGGCGTCCGTACTGGCCGCCAACCGGGACCCCGGCGCGACGACCGGCCGGGACGACCTGGACCGGCTGGACGTGCGCCGCCCCGTGCAGCGGCACCTCACCTTCGGTTTCGGCCCGCACCAGTGCCTCGGCCAGCAGCTGGCGCGCATGGAGCTGCGGGTCGCGCTGCCCGCACTGTTCACCAGGTTCCCCACACTGCGTCCGGCCGTCCGGGACGACGAACTCGACTACCGGACCCAGGCGCTGGTCTTCGGCGTCGACACCCTGCCGGTCACCTGGTGACCGGGGACCAGGAGGCGGGGGCGATCCTGCGGGCCGAGGCCGACGGGAGCCGGTGCCTGGCGGTCGGCAACTGCGCCGCTCTCGCCCCGGCGGTCTTCGACCAGAGCGACGACGACGGCACCGTGGTCCTGCTCGACGCGACGGTGCCGCCGCACCAGCGCGAGTCGGCCCGGGAAGCCGCCCGGCGATGCCCGGCCGGCGCCATCGCCCTGTACGAGAGCGCCCCGGCGCACGACGCGTGACCGGCCCGCACCGCCCAGAAGTCCGCCCGACCCCCAGGGGAAATCCCATGCTTGACACAGACGTGCCCGTTCTCGTTGTCGGTGGAGGCGGCTGCGGACTCGCCGCGTCGGTCCTCCTGTCCGACGCGGGCGTGCGCCATCTGCTGGTGGAGCGCCGCGAGTCCACCTCGGTGCTCCCCCGGGCGCACTATCTGAACCAGCGCACCATGGAGATCTTCCGGCAGCACGGGATGGCCGACGACGTGTACCGGATCAGCGCCCCGCCGGCCCACATGAGTCAGGTCGCCTGGTGCACCTCGCTCGGCGGCGACGGTCCCCTCGACGGCCGGGAGCTGCACCGGATGGACGCCTTCGGCGGCGGCAGCACGGCCGGTCCCTACGCGGCCGACAGCCCCTGCCCCTCGACCAACCTCCCGCAGCACCGGCTCGAACCGCTGCTGCGCCGGCACGCGGAGCAACGGGCGCCGGGCGCCCTGCTCTTCCACCACGAGATGGAGGGGCTCACCCAGGACGAGAACGGCGTGACCGCGCGGATCACCGACCGGTCCACCGGCAGGACGGGCGTCGTGCGGGCCCGCTATCTGCTGGGCGCCGACGGCGGCCGGAGCATCGGCAGATCGCTCGGTGTGCCGATGGACGGCGCCGGCGGCGGGTTCACCATCGTCTCGGTCCACTTCAGCGCGGACCTTTCGCCTTGGTGGAGCGGTGACTCGGTGCTGATGACCCACATCGTCAGCCCCGACGGCGAGGTGGCCGTCGTCGTCGCGGCCGGACCCGGCTGGGGACTGGCGTCCGAGGAATGGGCGCTGCACTTCCGGGTTCCGCCCGGTGCCGCGGCGGACCTCGGCACGGAGGCGGTCGAGAGGAGGGTGCGCGGGCTGCTGAAGCTGCCCGGGGACCTCGACGTACGGATCCACCACGTCAGCGAGTACCGCCCGGAGGCGGTCGTGGCCCGGACCTTCCGGGCCGGCCGGGTCTTCCTCGCCGGGGACGCCGCGCACCGCCAGCCGCCCTCCTTCGGCGGCGGCCTGAACTCGGCGATCCAGGATGTGCACAACCTCGCCTGGAAGCTCTCGGCGGTGCTCGGCGGCCGGGCCGGCGACGCGCTGCTCGACTCGTACGAGTCGGAACGGCTGCCGGTGGCCGCCCGCAACGTGAGCTGGGCGATGACCAGCCTGCTCAACTACGGTGTGCTGTTCGCGAGCCTCGGCGTGGTACCCGGGCAGCCGGAGACCACCCGGGCCAACCTCCGCGAACTCCTCGCCGACACACCGATGGGGCAGACGCGGCGGACCGTGGTGCGCGAGGTGTTCGGCACCCAGCGGATCGAGTACCAGGCGCACGACATCGAGCTGGGCCACCACTACACGTCGGGTGCGGTGCTCCCGGACGGCACCCCGCCGCCGCCCCGGGACCCCATGGGCGCGGTATACCGTCCGCTCACCCGGCCGGGGCACCGGCTGCCGCATGCATGGCTGCGGCACGGCGACACCCGGCTGTCGACGCACGACCTGGTCGGCGGCCGGGCCGGCTTCGTCCTGATCACCGGGCCGCTGGGCGAGGGCTGGGCGGTCGCGGCCAAGAAGGCGGCGGACCGCCACGGGGCTGCGCTCGCCGTGGTGAGCGTCGGGAGCAGACCCGGCGCGGCGGACTACTGGGACGCCGAGGGCGCCTGGGCCGCGGTGCGGGGGACCGACGACGACGGCGCCGTCCTGGTGCGGCCGGACCAGCATGTCGCGTGGCGCAGCGGACAGGCCGGCCCGCACGCCGACGAGGAACTCGGCGAGGCGTTCAGCCGCGTCCTCGGCCGCTCCGACGCGACGACCACCGGGAGCTGAGCCGTGCCCTCCACCGAGCCCGTACCCGGGCCCTCCACCGAACCCTCCACCGACGGCGAGCGTGTCGTCCACGCGTTCCTGACCCGGATGGGGCCGACCCCGGCCGAGGTCAGGAGGACCGTGGACGGCTTCCTGACCGACGACTGCGTGTGGGAGAACCCCGGAGCCCCGGTGTGCCGGGGCAAACCGGAGATCTTCGCCCTCCTGCCCGCCGACTTCGCGCGGCTGGAGGTCAGGTTCCGGCACCTGGCCACGGCCGCGGACACCGTGCTGGTCGAGCGGATCGAGGACATGTTCCGTGCCGACGGCACCCCGATCGCGCTGAACCTGAAGGTCATGGCGGCGTTCGAACTGCGCGGCGACCTGATCAGCGCCTGGCGGGACTACTACGACCCCACCCATCTCATCTCCGAGCGCCCGGACCGGTGACCATGACGTACAACCGAACCGACCCGACGGAACTGCGAGCCGAACTGGTCGGCAGGGTCCACAAGTTCGGCCCGGTCCTCGCCGAGGGCGTCGCCGAGGGGGAGCGGGAGCGCAGGCTGCCCGACGCCACGGTGCGGGCCGTGGAGGCGTCGCAGGTGGGCATGTTGTGGACCGCGGGCGCCTACGGCGGACTGGAGACCGATGTCCGCACGCTGAGCGAGGTCACCAAGGCCCTGTCCCACTACTGCCCGTCCACCTCGTGGGTGGTGAACAACATCAACGGGTCCAACCTGCTCGCCGCGAAGTTCCCGCAGGCGGCGCGGGACGAGGTGTTCGGCGGCCACCCCGGCGCCAAGCTGGCCTCGGTCTTCGCGACCGCGGGCACCGCGGTGCGCACCGACGGCGGGTACCTCCTCACCGGCACCTGGCCGTACGCCACCGGGATCCTGCACGACGACTGGGCGATCCTGGTCGCCAGGGAGCTGGACGCGGACGGCGAGCCCGTCGGCGGGCTGTCCCTGCTGGTGCCGGTCGCGGAGGTGACGGTCGAGGACACCTGGCACACCGTCGGGATGCGGGCCACCGGCAGCCACACCGTCGTGCTCCGGGACGCCTTCGTCCCGGCGCACCGGGTGATCTCCGCGGAGACCCAGCGGGGACGGGAGAACACCACCGACGCCGGTCTGCCACCGCTGTTCCGGACGGCCGCGATCGCGGCCATGGCCGTCATCTGCGCCTCCGTGGTGATCGGTATCGGTCAGGCCGCGTGCGCCCATGTCGTCGACAAGGCGCCGGGACGGCCCATCGCGCCCAGCAGGTACACCAGCCAGCCGGAGTCACAGACCTTCGTGTCCGCGCTCGGCCGGACGGCCCTGCAGATCGACGCGGCCGAGCTGCACGCCGACCGGGCCGCGGACGTGCTCGATCAGGCCGCCCACCACGCCACCGGGCTTCCGGAGAGCGAACTCCTGCGCATCCGCGGGGACGTCGGCCAGGCGGTCAACCTGGTCACGGTCGCGCTCGACGAGCTGATGTGGGCCCACGGGGCGGCAGCCTTCGCCGAGTCCAACCCCCTGCAGCAGTACTGGCGGGACGCCAACACGGCGGCCCGACACGCGATGCTCAACCCCCGTATCGGCCACGAACTGTACGGCGGGTCGTTCTTCGGCCTGGCGCCCGTGGTGCCCAGCCTCTGACCCGACCGGCCACCCGAAGGACTTCCATGGCCTGGCTGCCCCCCTTCCTCATCCCCATGTCGCAGGTCGCCCCGGTCACGGTGGGGCCGGCCGACGTTCCGGACGGACTCTTCTGGGCCGTCGCCGGACCCACCGCCGTCGGCTGGGTCCTGACCTATGTGCTGGCCATCCGGCAGGCCCTGCTGGACGGGCGGGTGGCTGTCCCCGCCTACCTGGTGGCGGTGAACTTCGCGTGGGAGTTCAGCCTGACCTTCCTGCTGGAGCAGACTCCGACCCAGCGTCAGATCAACGTGCTCTGGGTGCTGTTCAACGCCGTCCTGCTGTACCAGGCGGTGCGGCTCGGGCCGCGCGACCACCCCGCGCTGTCACCGCGGGTCTTCCGGTGGACCTTCGCCGGCGTGCTGGTCTGGGCGTCGGTCGTGATCGTCGCGGCGGCGAACGAGTTCCACGACCGGGACGGGATGTACACCGGGATGATCATCCAGGTGCCGCTGAGCGCCTCGTTCCTGCTGATGCTCAGGCGGCGCGGGTCCAGCGTGGGGCAGTCGATGCACATCGCCGCCGCCAAGCTCGTCGGATCCCTCTTCGCCGGGCTGACCGCCTTCGTCGTCTACCCGTCCCACCACCTGCTCCAGGTGCTGGTGCCGACGTACATCGCCCTGGACATCGCCTATGTGGTCCTGCTGCGCAGGACGATGCGGCGGGAGGGACGGCCGCTGTGGGCGCTGCGCGCACCGGCGGCCGTCCCCGGGACTCCGGCCCGGTCCGGCGCCCCGGTCAGATGACGCCGCTGCGCAGCGCGTACGCCACCGCGTGAGGCCGGTTGCGCAGGTTCAGACGCCGGGTGACCCCGAAGATGACGCGTTTGACCGCCCGTTCCGACAGGAACATCTTGTCGGCGATCTCGGCGGTGTCCAGGCCCTCCGACATCAGCCGCAGCACCCCGATCTCCCGGGGGGTCAGCCCGGAGGTGTGCAGCCCGTGCGGCGACAGCACCTCGCGCTGCATCCGCTCGATCTGCCGGAGCAGCTCACCGAGGAGGGTGGAGGGCAGGGCGCCCCCGCCGGACGCGGCGGTCAGCACCGCCTCCTCGATCCGGTCACTGGTGGCGGCGGCCCGCGGCAGCACCGCGACCACCTTGCACTCCACCGCGATGAACAGGTCGGCCCGGTCGATCTCGGACGGGATCAGCACCACCGGTACGCCGAGAGTGTCCTTGATCCTGCGGAGTAACGAGGTCACCTCCACGGTCATCCGCTCCGCGACGACCACCGCCACGTCGGCCGGCTCCGGGCGTTCCTCCGAGACGAGCTCGACGCCGGCCGCGGCACCGAGATGACCGCTGATCGCCGAATGCGTCAGCGGATCCGGGGCCCGAACCAGTGCCTTTACCGTACGTATCGTGGTGCTGGCGTCAGTGATCATAGCGAGACCTCCAGGAATTGGGCAGCGTGTGCGCCGGGCATTCCGTTGCCGTGCCGGGCGTCGATCGTGGTGCATTTCCGAACCGGGTGCCGTCCGATTCTGCGCGGTTTTGCCGCGGTATCGTCGCCCACCGCATCAGAAAAGGGCGACGTGGCAGATCAGAGCGGTCTCGGAGCGGACTGGGAGGTGAGGTCCCGTCTGTGAAGAGTCGTAACCCGTCGTTTACTCGGCGTTTTTTTCCGGGCCGGCGTCAAGCTGCATGGTGCAGGAGGCACGTCAAAGCTCCCCGAGAGTGGCCTTATATGGTCATTGACAGTCGGAAAGGCGACGTGAAGAACCATACTGTGGCCGACTTCGGGGAGCCGGGTGTTCGGGTTGTTCTTGTTCCCCCAAGGGGATTCCCTCGTTCAGCCGGTGACGACGGTCACCGGCCCCGACGCGGCCGGGTCCATCGCCTCGGCGAGACTCAGCGCCTCCTCGATCAGCGTCTGGACGATGCGGTGCTCGGGAACGGTCCTGACGACCTCTCCCCTGACGAAGATCTGCCCCTTGCCGTTGCCGGACGCCACCCCGAGGTCGGCCTCGCGCGCCTCCCCGGGACCGTTGACCACGCACCCCATCACCGCGACCCGCAACGGCACCTCCATGCCCTGCAGCCCCGCGGTGACCTCGTCGGCGAGCTTGTACACGTCCACCTGGGCCCGGCCGCAGGACGGACACGAGACGATCTCAAGCTTCCGGGGCCGCAGGTTCAGCGACTGCAGGATCTGCGCACCGACCTTGGCCTCCTCCACCGGAGGCGCCGACAGGGACACCCGGATGGTGTCACCGATGCCCTGGCGCAGCAGCGCCCCGAACGCGACGGCCGACTTGACGGTGCCCTGGAACGCCGGCCCCGCCTCGGTGACGCCCAGGTGCAGCGGGTAGTCGCAGCGTTCGGCGAGGATCTCGTAGGCACGGATCATGATCACGGGATCGTTGTGCTTGACCGAGATCTTCAGATCGTGGAAGTCGTGCTCGGCGAAGAGCGAGGCCTCCCACAGCGCCGACTCGGCCAACGCCTCCGGGGTGGCCCTGCCGTACTTCCGCATCAGGCGCGGGTCCAGCGAGCCCGCGTTCACCCCGATCCGGATCGGCGTGCCACGGTCCCGGGCCGCCCGGGCGATCTCGCCCACCCGGTCGTCGAACTTCTTGATGTTGCCGGGGTTGACGCGCACCGCGGCGCAGCCGGCCTCGATCGCGGCGAAGACGTACTTCGGCTGGAAGTGGATGTCGGCGATCACCGGGATCTTGGACTTCCCGGCGATCGCGGGCAGCGCCTCGGCGTCGTCGGCGCTCGGGCAGGCGACGCGGACGATGTCGCAGCCGGCGGCGGTGAGTTCGGCGATCTGCTGCAGGGTGGCGTTGACGTCGGCCGTGACCGTGGTGGTCATCGACTGCACCGAGACCGGGTGGTCACTGCCGACCCCGACCGCCCCCACCCGCAGCTGTCGGGTACGTCGGCGAGCGGCGAGCGGCACGGGCGGCGGAGCGGGCATACCGAGCGCGACCTGGGTCACCGGAGTGTCCTTTCCCCGTCGGGTGCGGGTGCGAGAGCGGTACTGGACGAGGGCGTGAGATCCGTACTGGACGAGCGTGTGAGATCCGTACTTGGCGAGGGCGTGAGATCGGTACCGGATGCGGATGGGCGAGCGGCACCCGACGCCGCTGGGCGAGCGGCACCGGGTGCGGGCCGGTGGGCAGCCGCCACCGTGCCGTGCAGGGCGAGCGCGGTCCCGGCGATGGACTGCGCGGTGAGGCCGTGTTCGGCGAGAATGCCGGGCCGGTCACCGTGACTCAGGAACTCCCGGGGCAGCCCCAGACCGTGCACCGGCGTGGTGATCCGGGCGTCGGCGGCGGCCTGCGCCAGCGCCGTGCCCACACCCCCGGCACGCACCCCGTCCTCGACGCAGAGCGCCAGCCGGTGCCGGGACGCCAGATGGACCAGGGCGGGATCGACCGGCAGCACCCAGCGCGGGTCGACGACCGTCACCCCGAGGCCCTCCCCGGCCAGCTGCTCCGCCGCGCGCACCGCGGCGCCCGCGAGCACCCCGGTGGAGACGATCAGCACGTCCAGCGGCCGGGACCGGGTGCGGTGCAGGATGTCCACGCCCTCCATACGGGTCAGCGCGGGGATCTCCGGGCCGCTGCCGCCCTTGGGGAACCGCAGCGCGGTCGGACCGTCGTGCGCGGACACCGCCTCGCCCAGCAGCTCGGCGAGCCGGACCGGGTCACGCGGTGCGGCGACCCGCATCCCCGGCACCGCGCCCAGCAGCGCGAGATCCCACATGCCGTGGTGGCTGGCCCCGTCGGGACCGGTGACCCCCGCACGGTCCAGCACGAACGTCACCGGCAGCCGGTGCAGCGCCACGTCCATCATGATCTGGTCGACCGCACGGTTGAGGAACGTGGCGTACAGACAGACCACCGGGTGCAGACCCCCCATGGCCAGCCCCGCGGCGCTGGTGACGGCGTGCTGCTCGGCGATGCCCACGTCGACGACCCGCTCCGGGAACCGCTGTGCGAACCGGTGCAGCCCGACCGGCCGCAGCATCGCGGCGGTCAGCGCGACCACGTCGGGCCGCTCGGCCGCGATCCGCTCCAGCTCCTGCCCGAACACACCGGTCCAGGAGGGCGGGGAGCCGCCCCGCGACCGGCCCGTCACCGGGTCGACGACACCGATGCCGTGCATGTGGTCGGCCTCGTCGTTCTCGGCCGGGGCGTAGCCGCGGCCCTTCTCGGTCACACAGTGGACGACCACCGGCTGGTCCAGCCCCGCCGCGAGACGGCACGCCTGCTCGACGGCGGCGATGTCGTGCCCGTCCACCGGCCCGAGATAGGCGAAGCCCAGGGTCTCGAACAGGTTCTGGCCCCGGTACCGGCACCTGCGCAGGTCGGCCAGATGACCGGCCAGCGAGCCGACCGTGGGATCGTAGGAGCGGCCGTTGTCGTTGAGGACCACGACCACCGGCCGGTCACCGCCGCCGATGTTGTTCATCGCCTCCCAGGCCATGCCACCGGTCAGCGCGCCGTCCCCCACCACCGCGACCACGCGGCGCTGCTCCTCGCCCAGCAGCCGCTGCGCCCTGGCCAGGCCGTCCGCGTAGGACAGCGCCGTGGAGGCGTGCGAGTTCTCCACCAGGTCGTGCGGGGACTCCTCGCGCAGCGGATAGCCGGACAGACCCCCCGCCGCACGGAGCGAGCCGAAGGCGTCCTGCCGGCCCGTCAGGATCTTGTGGACGTAGGCCTGGTGGCCGGTGTCGAACACGATACGGTCCGCCGGGGAGTCGAACACGCGGTGCAGTGCGATGGTCAGCTCCACCACGCCGAGGTTCGGGCCGAGGTGCCCGCCGGCCGCGCAGACCCTGTCGACCAGGAACTCCCTGATCCGGCCCGCCAGCGCGGGCAGCTCCTCCGGACTCAGCTTCTTCAGCTCCTCGGGGCCGGTGACCCGGCCGAGCACAGTCGGTGACACGTCTCTCCTCGCTCAGCTGGAAGGGTCGTCCGCGGCCCGCCGGGCGTCGCCGCGGACGGCCGGGGGAAGGTCGAAGTGCACGGTCTCGCGGGCGATCTCGCGTTCCTCGACCCGGACCGGACCGAAGTCGCCCAGCCTGGTCACCACCTCCGTGACCAGCGCGGGCGGTGCCGAGGCGCCGGCCGTGAGCCCCACGGTGCGTACTCCCGCCAGCCATTCCGGCCGGATGTCGCCGGCCCGGTCGATCAGCTCGGCCGGGGTGCCCCCGCGGCGCGCGAGCTCCACCAGACGGACCGAGTTGGAGGAGTTCCGCGAGCCGACGACCAGGACGAGGTCGGCCTCCGCGACGATCGCCTGCAGCGCGGCCTGCCGGTTGGTGGTGGCGTAGCAGATGTCCTCCGACGGCGGCTCCTTCAGCTGCGGGAACCTCTCCCGCAGCGCGCCCACCACCTCCGCGGTCTCGTCGACCGCGAGCGTGGTCTGGGTCAGATAGGAGATCCGCCGCCCGTCGGCGGGGGCCAGCTCGCGGGCCTCGTCGGCCGACTGGACCAGCATCATCGACTCCGGCGCCTCGCCGAGCGTCCCCTCGACCTCCTCGTGCCCGGCGTGGCCGACCAGCACGACCGTGTCGCCCCGGGCCGCGAAACGGCGCGCCTCGGCATGCACCTTGGCGACCAGGGGACACGTTCCGTCGATGACCTCGAGGCCGCGCCGGGCCGCCTCCTGGCGCACGGCGGGGGAGACCCCGTGCGCGGAGAACACCACCGTGGCGTCGTCGGGCACCTCGTCCAGCTCCTCGACGAAGACCGCGCCGCGACCGGCGAGGTCCTCGACGACGGTGACGTTGTGCACGATCTGTTTGCGGACATAGACGGGGGAGCCCCGCGTCCGAAGAGCCTGCTCGACGATCTCGATGGCCCGCTCGACACCTGCACAGAAGGACCGGGGACCGGCCAGCAGCACACGGCGGGCGATGCGGTTCTCGGGTGCGACGTCCGCGCTCACATCAGCCATGCCCGGGACAGTAGGAAGGCCGGGGCCGCCCGCTCAACGCCGGTTTCCGGTTTCCGGAACGGTCGTGGCCGTGGTGTCCGGAACGGTCGTGGCCGTCGTGTCCGCAAGGGGCGTGGCCGTCGAAGGGGACCGGTCCGAAGACCCCACGGGACAGCACCACCGCCCGATCTTGAGCCCGTCGTCCGGACGCCGGTAGCCATGGACCAGCCGGGTGACTGCTTCAGCGACGGGAGTATCGCGGTGGACGGTGAACCGAACCCTCAGGCGCTGCTCGCGAGCGAGCCCGGGCCCGAGGGAGGACCGCTGCGCAGGGCGCTCGCCGTCCTCGAAGCGCTGGCCGAGGCGTCGCGGCCGCTGACCCTGTCGGAGCTGTCACGTCTGGTGGACCTGCCCAAGTCGACCCTGCACCGTCTGCTGCGGGTGCTGACCGACATC
Source organism: Streptomyces poriticola (assembly GCF_036689765.1). NCBI lineage: Bacteria > Bacillati > Actinomycetota > Actinomycetes > Kitasatosporales > Streptomycetaceae > Streptomyces > Streptomyces poriticola. The sequence goes on along the minus strand of NZ_JBAGKH010000022.1, from coordinate 49,234 downwards.
GGCCTCGCCGTCCGGATGGAGTCGAAGTCCTACGAACTCGGCGCGTATCTCTTCCGGCTGGCGGCGACCAGCGGTCCGGCCGGAGTGCACCGGCTCAGCTTCGCGATCACCCCCTTCCTGATCGAGCTGTTCCAGCTCACGAACGGCATCGTCAGCCTCGGCACCCTCTCGGGCACGAGGGTCCAGCATGTCGGCACCCTCTACGGTCAGGAGCACGTCCGGCTCGCGATGGCACTGCGCGGGCCGGTCCCGGCGCACACCTCGGCGGCGGGCAGACTGCTGCTCGCCATGGCCGTGCGCAACCCGGCGGACCTCCGGACCACCCCGCCGGCCGGCCCGCGCACGGGGCCCGCCGTGGCGGACTCGATGCGGCGCGAGTTCGCCCGCATCCGGCGGACCGGACTGTCCTACGCGCGCAGCGCCGCCATCCCCGAACTGGTCGAGCTGGCCGCCCCGGTCCGCCTCGGCAGAACCGGCCCGGTGGCCGCGGTCGTCGTCGGCGACACGGTGCACAGCAAGGATCTGCGCGGCGCGGCACGCATCCTGCTCAGAACCGTCGACGCCATCGAACAGAACCTGACGGGGACGGGCTGAGGGCTTTGCGACCGCCCTGCCGGGGGGCCTCGATGTCCCGCCGGGACCACATCATCGTGGGCAGCGCGATGACGGGCGCGAGCCAGAAGTGCCCCGTGGCCCTCGCGGAGCCGGCGCCGCCCCCTACCTGCCGCCAGGGACATGACGTCGCACAGAGCCGGGTGCCACGTGACCCCGGACTCCGGTCCGGCGCGGCACCCGGACCCCGGAACCCGGTCCGGCGCCGCGACTTCAGGCCGGTCACCCGCCCCGCCCCGCCCCGCTCCGTCGACGACCAGGTCGTACCCGATGCCCCCGTAGAGGGCCGGAGTCCGGCTGATCCGGTGCTCGGGTTGCACGGTCTCTACGCCCCGCACGATCCGACCGGGCTGCATCCCCGGCCGGATCGTCCACTGCCGGCCACCACGGCGCCCCGCGGCGGCGAGATCGGCGAGACGGTCCCGACGCCGGTCCCGTCAGCCACGCTCCCCGGCCTCGGCGGCCCCACGAGGCCCGGGCGTGCGCGACTCACGGCCGGAACAGGGACTGCAGCTTGGCCACCCGGCCCTCTCCGTCGAAGCTCAGGTCGTACCCGATGCCCGGGGCGAGCCTGGGGTCCAGTTGCTGCAGCAGGGTGACGAACTCGGCCTGGGAGGACGGCAGCGGCTCGCCCCGGCCGGCACCGGAGGCATCGTCGCCGCGCACCGGGGTCGTCAGCAGAATCCGGGCGTCCTCGGCCATGGTCACGGTGGTGAAGTCCCCGGTGCCGGGGATGATCTCCCACGTGTCGAACCGGGTGTTGACCTCCTTCTGGGCCGGCCGCACCGACAGACGGGTCAGTCCGCCCTCGGTCCAGGCCCGGTCGATCGTGACGAACTGCTTGGTGCCGGCCCACGCGGACCCACCGGCCGACGCCTGTACATCCTGCGAACCCGCACCGTCGTCCGACGGGGCGGCCGTCCCGCCACCGTCGGCCGGTGCCGTCGCCGTGGCGTCCGTCGCCGCGGCGGTTCTGGGATCCGTGGGCTCCTCGCCCTTCTCGCCGCATCCGGTCAGGACGAGGGCGCCGAGGGCGGCAACGGTGAGCAGGCGCATGGTGGCCCCGTGACGTGCGGCAGACATGGTCAACGTTCTCCTGGAAGCCGGTGCGGTCGGGTTACACGGTCTCTACGCCGCACACCGCCCCCCGGGTTGCATCCCGGCCGGACTTTTCTGCCGCCGCCGAAGCTCACCCGACGGACAGCCAGGACGCCTCCCGAAGCGACCGAACCCGGCCCTCACCGTCGTAGTCGAGGGCGAACACCCACCGTGGCCCGCCGCGCAGCCGGTCCACCAGCTCCCCCAGCCGCATGTCCCCGGGCTTCCCACCGGCCAACCGCTCCACCTCGACCGGAGTCTGCGGCGACAGGGTCACCTGGTGCACCACCCCGGTGGGTAGGGCCGTTCCCCGCTCGGTACGGAGTTGCTTCACGGTGACCCGGACCGCGTCCTCCAGCACCACCGCGCCGTACACGTAGCCGATCTCGACGGCGTACTCCTCACCCGGGGCCGGTGTCGGGGGCACGAACGGCAGCGAGTTCGGCGCTGTCGGCCTCCCGGCGGCCGGTGCCGACTCCGTGCCGGGCAGGACCAGCGACAGGCCCCCCACGGCGACGGCAGCGGCCAGCAGCACACCGCCCGACAACCGGGCCGCCCGCTTACGGCGCCGACGCCGGTCACCGCGCACCCGGATCTGCTCCGCAGCCAGCGGCACGGCGAACCGCCGGCCCTCGGCGGCGAGGCCGGCGAGGTGATCGTCCAGACGGGTCTCGTCAGCCATGCTCCACCTCCGATACTCGGCCCGCCCGCGGATCCAGCTCGCTATCGGCCAGAATCCCTGCCAGCGCGGCCCGCCCCCGGCTCAGCTGTGCCTTGACCGTACCGACGGGGCAGTCGGTCTCGGCAGCCACCTGCTTCACCTCCAGATCGCACAGGTGGTGGAGGACGATGGCCCGCCGCTGCGCCGCGGGGATCTGCCGCAGCGCCTGCACCAGCAGCACATGGTGGGTGTCCGGCGGCGGTACGTCCGGGGGCGGGCCCTGGCGCCGTGCGAAGGAGAGCGCGGTCCGCACGCGCCGCCACCGGCTCACCGCCAGCCGCCAGGCCACCGTACGCACCCATGCCTCGGGTGCACCGTCCTCGTCCAGCCGGGCCCGTTGCTCCCAGGCCCGGACGAAGGCTTCCTGGACCACGTCCTGCGCCTCGGCACGGTCGCCGATCATGGCGTACAGCTGGCCGATGAGCCGCCCCACACTCCCGGCGTAAAAGGCGTCGAACGCCTGCTCGTCCATCCTCCGCCTGCAGTTCCTGGTGGCCGTAGATCTGTTCAAACGTGCGAACAGTGCCAGTCGACGGGCCTGTGGCGCAAGAAGCCCGTCACGTCAGCCCACCGTGGGCCGGTGTGCGAAGCGGCCGTCCTGGTCGCCGGACCACCCGGCCGTATGTGTCCGAGAGCCGGGGGACGACCGGCCCTGGGTTGCCGTTTCCCGGCTGTCCCGGTCCCGAGCCATGACCGGGCGGGGCAGCACAGGTGCCGGTCCGGCCGCTCGGCGCCGAGCGCCGTCACCCCGCTCCGTGCGGTGCGTGTGTTGCGCTGTGGCGTATGAGCGGGGCGCAGGCGGGTGCGCAGGGATGGGACCATGTCCAACCGACTCGCGCAGGCCACGTCCCCCTATCTCCTCCAGCACGCGGACAACCCCGTCGACCGGTGGCCATGGGAGGCCGAGGCGTTCGAGGAAGCCCGGCGGCGCGACGTCCCCGTGTTCCTGAGCGTCGGCTGCAGCGCCTGCCACTGGTGCCACTGCAGGCGGCTGTTACCCGATGGCGTGCAGGAGGCCACGCAGGGCCCGGTCGAGGGCCGCGCGCTCCTCGGGAGTGAGGGCGGAAAGGAGTCGAGTCTCGTTCGCGACGTGGTCGGTGACTGCGGCGTCGACGAGTTCATAGCCGCGGTCGGTGAGGGAGACCCGGAAGCTGCGGCGGTCCGCGGGGTCGAGGGTGCGTTCCACCAGACCGGCGGCCTCCAGGCGGTCCAGCCGGTTGGTCATTCCGGCGCGGGAGAGCATCAGGGTCTGGGCGAGTGCCGACGGGATGAGCGTATACGGGGGCCCGGAGCGGCGCAGGGTGGCCAGTACGTCGAACTCGCCGGGTCGCAGTCCGTGGCCGGCGGCCACCTCGTCGAGGGCTGGTCCAAGGAGGAGGGAGAGCCGCCCCAGCCTGCCGAAGATCCCTATGGCTGCCAGATCCAGGTCGGGGCGTTCCCTGTGCCACTGGGCGAGGATCTCGTCCACCGCGTCTGTCTGCTGCGTCTTCTCTGCCACGTCCCCACTCTAGAGGGCCTCGTGCGAGATGATTTGATGTCGTACTATTCGACATGGAACTAGCTCTCGTCGCGTTCGGCGGATTGCCGGGACCAAACGAACTGGCGTCATCGATGCCCCTTGGCCACCCAGGGCTCTGTCCGTCGCGCCGCCAACTTCGTCGCGGACGCGGCCTGCTGGCAGATGCTCCGAGTCCGCACCTTTCCCTGCCCTTCCATAGAAAGTCCCCACCCTTGAAGCATTCCGACAAGGCGAGCGCCCCGACGGCGCCGTTCGCCAGAACCCTGTGGACGCTGGCCCCGGCCGCCGTCATCCTGGCCTGCCAGGCATATCTGTCGATCCCGCTCATGCCCTACCTGGCCGACGCGTGGCATGTGACGCAGGAGGCGTCAGCCTGGGCCACCTCCGCCTTCGCCATTGCCTTCGCCTGCGGTTCGCTGCTCGCTGCGCCGCTGACCAGGTGGCTCGGGCGGCGCGCCACGATCGCTTGGTCTTTTGCTGTACTCGCGGCCTTCACCGCGATCATGCCGCTGACCGGTGATCTGCTGAGCGGGTCTGTGGTGCGTGCCCTTCAGGGCCTGGCGGCTGGTGTCGTCCCGCCTGTGGTGTACGTGTACTTCGGTGAGCGGCTTCCGGGTGAGCGCCTCGCCGTCGGCATCACGATCTTCTCGAGCTGTCTGAGCGGTTGCCTCGTCATCGGGCAGATGGCGGGTCAGCTGCTGGCACCGGCGGCTGGTTGGGACTCGGTGTTCTGGATCTCCGCGCCGCTGCTCGCGGTGGCCGCGGTGCTGATCTACAAGGTGATGCTGCCGGACGCGCTGCCCCCCGCATCGCACGAGACAGGCCAGTTTACTGCCGCCGCCCCGCGTCTGGGTCGGCTGCTGCCGCTGTTCCTCAGCGCGCTGGTGGTGCTCGGAGGGATTACTGCCGCGTACACCGCGGTCCAGTTGTACGGGCCCGAGCAGTTGGTCGGCGATGCCAACGCCATCCTCGCCCTGCGGGCCAGCGCGCTGCCCGCGCTGATCGCCTCTGTTCTGCTCGCCCCCGCCCTGTCCCGCATCGGCGCGGGTCGGCGGGCTGCGGGCGCGCTGGTGCTGGCCGCCCTCGGGATGGCCGCCGCAGGTCTCGCGCACGACAGTGTCATCGGACTGGGCGCGGCGCTGTTCGTGACCATGCTCGCGGCCACCACCGCGGGACCCGCCCTGATTCAGGCGGTGGGGACGGCCGCAGGTGCCTCCCGGGCTACTGTGCTGGCCGTCTACGGCTTCCTGCTCAACCTCGGCGCCGGGCTCGGTGCCCAGGTGCCCCAGCTCTTCGGCCAGTTCACGGGCGTCGCGCTGTCCGTCGCGGTGGGCTTCGGCGTCGCCGCGCTCCTCGTCGGCTTCCTTGCCCCGTCCGGCGCGGGCACCGGGCGGACGCGCACGGCCCGGCAGAGCGTCCCAGCCGAGCAGGCGCCCACCACGACCCGCGCCTGAGCCATGGCGTATGGCTGGGCCGGGCACCCCTTGGCGTTTCCTGTCCGGTGCGGCAGGGGGCTGCGGCGCCGACCGCAGATGACCGGCGGGACGAAGCGTGTGTCTTCACGGCGCGTGCCGGGGTTGTGAAGACCTGCCGTGCGGATTCGATGGACGGCGACGTGCCCGGCCACCTTCCACGCCCGAAGCCACGGATGCCCGCAACGTCCCTACAGGTCCCCGAGATCGACCGTGTGGGAGAAAGGTGCGGTGGCATCCACCGTGCCGGTGAACATCTCGCCGTCCCTGTAAGCCTTGGTGGCGGGGTCGAGGACGTAGGTGTAGACGATCGGGACGCCGGTGGCGGGCCTGCTCGACCCGCCGGTAGAAGGGGATGCCGGACCTGGCGTACTGGTCCACCTTCACGACGCGGTCGGTTGTCTCCGAACCGGGCGACACGACCTCGACGACCAGGAGCACATGCTCGGGGCGGGTGAGCGTGAGGTCGATGGTCTCCGCCCGGTAGACGATGACGTCCGGACGGCGGTTGGTGAGGGGAACGTCCTGCAGACGGACGTCGAAGTCCGTGTCCGCGTTCCAGTCGGGCCCCGCGGCGGAGTCCAGGGCATTGGCCAGGACCCGAGCCAGCCGGTTGTGCCGTTTGGAGGCGCTCGGGATCACGACGACCATCCCGTCCACGATCTCGATGCCGGCGCACTGCTCCTCGGACCAGGAGTCGTACTGCTCCACGCTGATCTGCGAATGCATCCACGCGGGCGCCACCATCTCGGCGGTCACGGTGTACCTCCTTCGAGAGCACCACCGCGACCCTTGAGGCGCTGGACGCGGGGGCAGACCTCTCCCCCCTCACACAGGTCGACACCCTGCGTGAGGCATGGGAATCGGCGGATATGGCGGACAAGCGGATGCTCCTGAGGTGCGCCCTCGGAGAGAAGGGCATCACGGTCAAGCCCGCCGCGCGGCAGGGGGACCACACCCCGATCCTCGAACGCCTTGAGTTCGACTGGCTGTCGAAGAAGGACACAATCACCAAGAAGTGAGTTCGAAGCGCAAGGCCGGGTATCGGACCCGGCCACCAGGTCCCGTGCCGAAGTGCCCCCGGATGTAATGCCGAGTGCCCCACCGACCCGGAGAACGGGTTGCCGTGGTGCGCGCGGTGCGGGGAGTTCTTCGGGCTCTCCCTGCCCGCCTGCCGGGGGCTGTGGTGGTGGCGCAGTGCCGCCACTCGTCAGCCGGTCCGTCCGCGCGAGCACTGAGCCGGCCATCCCTTTGCCCCGTTCGTGCGCGGTCCCGTGGCGCATGGGCGGGGCCGAGGCGGGTGCGCAAGGATGGGGGTATGCCCAACCGACTCGCGCAGGCCACATCCCCGTACCTCCTCCAGCACGCGGACAACCCCGTTGACTGGTGGCCATGGGAGACGGACGCCTTCGAAGAAGCCCGGCGGCGCGATGTCCCCGTGTTCCTGAGCGTCGGCTACAGCGCGTGCCACTGGTGTCACGTCATGGCGCATGAGTCCTTTGAGGACGACGACACCGCTGCGTACATGAACGAGCACTTCGTGTCGGTCAAGGTCGACCGCGAGGAGCGCCCGGACGTGGACTCCGTCTACATGGAGGCCGTGCAGGCGGCCACCGGGCAGGGCGGCTGGCCCATGTCCGTGTTCATGACGCCGGACGGGGAGCCGTTCTACTTCGGCACGTACTTCCCTCCCGGGCCCCGGCACGGGATGCCGTCCTTCCAGCAGGTACTCGAAGGCGTCCATAGCGCGTGGACGGGTCGGCGCGACGAGGTGGGTGAAGTCGCCGCGAAGATCACCAGAGACCTTGCCGAACGGGAGCTGAGCATCGGGGCCGCAGGGTTGCCCACCGAGGAGACCCAGGCTCTGGCCCTCCTCCAACTGACCCGGGACATTGACCCCGCGAGCGGCTGGTTCAAGGGAGACACCAAGTTCCCGCCGTCGATGGTGATCGAGTTCCTGTTGCGCCACCACGCGCGGACCGGTTCCGTGGCGGCGCTGGAAATGGTGGAAGGGCTGTGCGGCGCAATGGCCCGTTCGAGCCTGTACGACCAGGTGGGAGGCGGGTTCCACCGGTACGTACTCACTCCCAGGGCGGGTGGACCACTGGTACCCCACTTCGAGAAGATGCTCTACGACAACGCCCTGCTGTGCCGGGTCTACGCGCATCTGTGGCGGGCCACCGGCTCGGACCTCGCCCGCCGGGTCGCCCTGGAGACCGCCGACTTCCTGGTGCGTGAACTGCGCACGCCGGAGGGCGGGTTCGCCTCCGCGCTGGACGCCGACAGCGAGGAGGCGGCGCCGCGCGAAGCCCGTCATCAGAAGGGCGGAACGGGCCGGCACGTCGAGGGCGCGTACTACGTGTGGACCCCCGCGCAGCTGCGCGAGGTGCTCGGGGACGCCGACGGCGAGCTCGCCGCCGCCTACTTCGGCGTGACCGAGGAGGGCACGTTCGAGCACGGCAGCTCGGTGCTGCAGCTGCCGCAGAGCGAAGGCGTGTTCGACGCCGGACGGATCGAGGGGATCCGGGAACGGCTGCTCGCCGCCCGCGCGGAGCGCCCCGCTCCCGGGCGTGACGACAAGGTGGTCGCCGCCTGGAACGGCCTGGCGATCGCCGCGCTCGCCGAGACCGGTGCCTACTTCGACCGCCCCGACCTGGTCGAGGCCGCCGTCGCCGCCGCCGACCTGATGGTCCGGCTGCACCTCGACGACCACGCCCGGCTCACCCGCACCAGCAGGGACGGCAGGGCCGGTGGCAACGCCGGGGTGCTGGAGGACTACGCCGACGTCGCCGAGGGCTTCCTCGCCCTGGCGTCGGTCACCGGCGAGGGCGTCTGGCTGGAGTTCGCCGGGCTGCTCCTGGACCACGTCCTGATCCGCTTCACCGGCGAGGACGGCGCCCTGTACGACACCGCCGCCGACTCCGAGCGGCTGATCCGCCGCCCGCAGGACCCGACCGACAACGCCACCCCGTCCGGCTGGACCGCCGCCGCCGGCGCCCTGCTGTCCTACGCCGCCCACACCGGCGCCGAGCCGCACCGCACCGCCGCCGAGCGCGCGCTCGGCGTGGTCAAGGCGCTCGGTCCGCGGGTGCCGCGCTTCATCGGCTGGGGGCTGGCCGCCGCCGAGGCGCTGCTCGACGGGCCGCGGGAGATCGCGGTCGTGGGTCCCGCCCTCGCCGACGATGCCACCACGGCCCTGCACCGCACCGCGCTGCTGGGCACCGCGCCCGGCGCGGTGGTGGCCGCCGGCGTCGAGGGGAGCGAAGAGTTCCCGCTGCTGGCCGGCCGGCCGCTGGTGGACGGCGCACCGGCCGCCTACGTGTGCCGCAACTTCACCTGCGACGCGCCGACCACCGAAGCGGAACGGCTGCGCACGGCGCTGAACAGCTGAAACGGTCGGAAGTCGACAGAAGCGCAACGCGGTTGAACGTAGTGGACGGGGTAAATGTTCAGCCCTCGGCGTGTTTGTGAAGAAACACGCCCTTCACCAAAATCGCCCGCGCGCTTCACAGATCACTCATAGTCTCTCCCCCGTGCCGCGGCGGTGGGGACCGCCGCAGCACCCGGATGCGCCGACCGTGGGTGCGCCCGGAGCACCACCGGGGGACTTGGGGATCTGGGGGGATCTTTTCTTGCTGACGTCCATATGCGTCGCTGCCGTTTCACTGGCCCTGTTCTGGATGGCGGCGTTCACGCTGTGGTGGCAGATGCACGCCTGGCGCACGCCGGAGGTGCTGGCCTCCACCCGCTTCAGCAGTCCGGACGGCGCCGAGCACGTGTCGTTCTCACTGCTGCTGCCCGCGAGGCACGAACAGGCCGTGCTGGACCACACCATCCAGCGGCTGCTGCAGTCCACACACACCGACTTCGAGATCATCGTCATCGTCGGCCACGACGACCCGGAGACCACCGAGGTCGCCGAGCGGGCCGCGGCCCGTGACCCGCGCGTCCGGGTCGTGGTCGACACCCACGAGAAGAAGAACAAACCGAAGGCGATGAACACCGCGCTGCCGCACTGCCGCGGCGACGTCGTCGGGGTCTTCGACGCCGAGGACCAGGTCCACCCGGAGCTCCTCGCCCATGTGGACCACGCCTTCCGCACGACCGGCGCGGACGTCGTCCAGGGCGGCGTCCAGCTGATCAACTTCCACTCCAGCTGGTACAGCCTGCGCAACTGCCTGGAGTACTTCTTCTGGTTCCGCTCCCGGCTGCACCTGCACGCGCAGAAGGGGTTCATCCCGCTCGGCGGCAACACCGTCTTCGTCCGCACCGACGTGCTCCGCGCCGCCGACGGCTGGGACCCGAACTGCCTGGCCGAGGACTGCGACCTGGGCGTCCGGCTGTCCAGCACCGGCAAGAAGGTCGTCGTCGCCTACGACTCCGACATGGTCACCCGGGAGGAGACCCCCGGCACCCTGATGTCGCTGCTCAAGCAGCGCACCCGCTGGAACCAGGGCTTCCTGCAGGTCTACCGGAAGAAGGACTGGCGCCAACTGCCCACCTTCGGGCAGCGGCTGCTCGCCCGCTACACCCTGATGACGCCGTTCATGCAGGCCTTCACCGGCATCATCATCCCGCTCAACGCCGCGATCGCGATCTTCCTCGACGTACCGGTCGCCATCGCCTTCATCACCTTCCTGCCGGCCGTCACCGCCCTGGTCACCTTCGCCTTCGAGGTCGTCGGCCTGCACGACTTCGGCAAGCAGTACGGGCTGCGGGTCCGCTTCGTGCACTACCTGAAGCTGATCGTGGGCGGCCCCTTCTACCAGGTCCTGCTCGCCGGCGCGGCCGTCCGCGCCGTCTGGCGCGAGCAGCGCGGGCGCAACGACTGGGAGCTGACCAGTCATGTCGGTGCCCATCTCGCGCACCTGGACCGAGAGGACGTTCCTGCGTGACCTCCACCCTTCCCGCGGCGACCGCCACCAAGGTCCCCGCGCAGCGGCAGCCTGCCCACGACACCGCTCCCGACCGTCCGGCGGCCGGCCCGCCCACCCGGCTGCGCTCCTCCCGGCCCGACCTGATCCTGTGCGGGGTACTGCTCGTCGCGATCCTGGTGGTGCAGGGCTGGAACATCTCCGCCTACCCGACGCTCAGCGACGACGAGGGCACCTATCTCGCCCAGGCCTGGGCGGTGCAGCAGGGCGACGGCCTGGCCCACTACACCTACTGGTACGACCACCCGCCGCTCGGCTGGATCCAGCTCGCCCTGCTGACCTGGATACCGGCCCTGCTCAGCCCCGAGTCGATGACCGTCGGCACCATGCGTGCGGTGATGCTGCTGATCAGCGCCGCCTCCGCGGTCCTGGTCTACGTCCTGGCCCGCCGCCTGTCGCTGCCCCGCTGGGCCGCCGGGCTGGCCATGGTCCTGTTCGGGCTCTCCCCGCTCTCGGTCGTCCTGCAGCGGGAGATCTTCCTCGACAACCTCGCGGTGATGTGGACCCTGCTGGCGTTCGCCCTCGCCGCCTCCCCGAGCCGGCATCTCTGGCACCACTTCGGCGCCGGTGTCGCCGCCGCCACCGCCGTGCTCACCAAGGAGACGATGCTCCTCGTCCTGCCCGCCCTGTTCGTCACCGCCTGGCGGCACAGCCACCGCGACACCCGCAAGTTCGCCCTCACCGGCGCGGTGACGGCCTGCGCGCTGATCGGGTTCTCGTACCCCTTGTTCGCCCTGCTCAAGGGCGAGCTGCTGCCGGGCAGCGGCCATGTGTCCCTCTGGGACGGCATCACCTACCAGCTGACCCGGCCGGGCTCCGGCTTCATCCTGGACGAGGGCACCGGCTCGTACGGGGTGCTGCAGTCGTGGCTGTACTACGACCGCGTGCTGCCGCTCGGCGGGCTCGCCGGGGCACTGCTCCTGCTGGTCCTGTGGCGCTGGTCGGTGACCGCCCGCGCGCTGGCCGGACCCGCGCTGGCCGTCGCCGTCCTGGCCGCCCTCGCCCTGCGGCCGGACGGCTATCTGCCCGCGATGTACGTGATCCAGGCGCTGCCGTTCCTCGCCCTGGTGCTGGCCGGCGGCACCGCGAGCGTCGCCCACGCCGTGCTGCGCAGACGGCGCTCCGAGGCCGAGCGGCGCGCCGTCACCCGGGGCCGCTACGCCCTCGTGACCGTCCTCGCCCTCGCCGCCGGCGCCTACGTCGTCCCGCGCTGGTACGACGGCGACCGCACCGCGGTGACCGCCGACGCCAACGCCCCCTACGAGGCCGCCTCGCGCTGGATGGCCGAGGAGGTCGAGCACCCCGCGGACACGCGCGTCCTCGTCGACGACGCGCTCTGGCTGGACCTGGTGCACGCCGGGTACGAGCCCGGGCCGGGCGTCATCTGGTTCTACAAGGCCGACCTCGACCCGGCGGTGACGAAGACGCTGCCGCGCGGCTGGCGCGACCTGGAGTACGTCGTCGCCTCGCCCACCGTACGGCGCGACGCGGTCGACCTGCCCACCGTCAAGGCCGCCATCGAGCACTCGGCGCCGGTCGCCGTCTTCGGCACCGGAGAGGACCGCATCGAGATCCGCCGTATCCAGCACGCCACCGGAGGCACCCGATGAGTCACGAGTCCCTCGTCCCCGGCGAGCTGGGGGAGTCTCCCGTACGGGCCACGGACGTCCCCGAGCCGGGCGCCGTCACCATCGTCGTACCGACCTTCAACGAGTCCGGGAACGTCCGGCAGCTGCTGCGCCGGATCACCGAGTCGGTGCCGGCCCGGCTGCCCTGCGAGGTCGTCTTCGTCGACGACTCCACCGACGACACCCCCGAGGTGATCCGCGCGGCGGCACCCGACTGCCCGTTCCCGGTCACCGTGCTGCACCGGCCGGAACCCGTCGGCGGGCTCGGCGGCGCGGTCGTCGAGGGCATGAAGGCGGCCACCTCCGACTGGATCGTCGTCATGGACGGCGACTGCCAGCACCCGCCCTCCCTGGTGCCCGACCTGGTCGCCACCGGCGAGCGATCCGGCGCCGCGCTCGTCGTCGCCTCCCGCTACATCGAGGGCGGCAGCCGCGCCGGACTCGCCGGCAGCTACCGCGTCGCCGTCTCCCGGGCGGCGACCTGGCTGACCAAGGCGCTCTTCCCGCGCCGGCTGCGCGGCATCAGCGACCCGATGAGCGGCTTCTTCGCCATCCGCCGCAGCGCCGTCACCGCCGAACTGCTCCGACCCCTGGGCTACAAGATCCTCCTCGAGCTCGCCGTCCGCAGCCGCCCCGACCGGGTCGCCGAGGTGCCGTTCGTCTTCCAGGAGCGGTACGCGGGCGAGTCCAAGTCCACGGCGCAGGAGGGTGCCCGTTTCCTGCGTCATCTGGCCGGGCTGCGCACCGCCTCGCCGCTGTCCCGCATGGTCGTCTTCGGGCTGATCGGGCTCACCGGGTTCGTGCCGAACCTGACCGCGCTGTGGGTGCTGACCGAGGCCGGGCTGCACTACCTGCCCGCCGAGATCGTCGCCAACCAGTTCGGCGTGGTCTGGAACTTCCTGCTCATCGAGCGGCTTCTGTTCCGCGAGCGGCGCCGCCACCGCCACTGGGCCGACCGCACCGTGCGGTTCGCGCTGCTCGCCAACGCCGACCTGGTGCTGCGCATTCCGCTGATCGCCCTGTTCGTCGGGAAGTTCGGCCTGGCCGTGCTGCCCGCCACCGCGCTCGCGCTCGTCATCACCTTCGTCCTGCGCTTCGTGGGGACGGAGGCGCTCGTGTACCTGCCCCGTAGGTCCGGCAGGTCCCGCACCACCAGGAGCCGCACAGCAAGGAGCAACGCATGAGAAGTCGCATGACCCCGAGACGGAGGCGCACCGCCCTGCTGGCGGTGGGCGCGCTCACCACCGGCCTTCTCCTGACCGCACCCCAGCCCGCGTCCGCCGCCAACCTCATCACCAACCCCGGCTTCGAGACCGCCGGCACCGGCGACATGCCGTACTGCTGGAGCAAGTCCGGCTGGGGCGACAACGACTTCACCTTCGAGACCGTCACCGACGCGCACAGCGGCTCCAAGGCCATGAAGGTCGAGCTGACCCGCCGGGTCGACGGGGACCGCAAGGCTCTGATCACCGAGTCCACCGAGTGCGCCCCGGTGGTGACCGAGGGCAGGCAGTACGACCTGTCGCTCTGGTACAAGACGACCACCCCGGACGCCAACATCACGCTGTTCCGGCACGACACGACGGCCGGCTGGCAGTACTGGACCGATCTCAAGACCCTGGAGATGGCGGCCGACTGGACCGAGGCGAGCGTCCGCACCCCCGAGATCCCGGTCGGCACCGACCGCATCAGCTGGGGTGTCTCCGTCTACGGCACCGGCTCCGCCACCACCGACGACTACACGATGGAGCAGGTCGCCGAACCGGTCCCGGAGCCCGAGTGCACCGGCACGCCCGAGGAGTGCGCCGACGGCCGCTGGGAGGTGCTGGCCACCCAGAACCCGGTCCGCTCGATGCACTCCGTCGTGCTGCACAACGGCAAGGTGCTGCTGATCGCCGGCTCCGGCAACGACCCCGAGCTCTTCGAGGCGGGCACCTTCACCTCGGCGGTGTACGACCCGGCCGACGGCACGTACCGGACGATCCCCACCCCGAAGGACATGTTCTGCGCCGGGCACGTCCAGCTCCGCGACGGCCGGGTGCTGGTCATGAGCGGCAACGCCGGCTATCCGTCGGCGGACGGCACCATCGGCTACCAGGGCTACAAGGACTCGTACATCTTCGACCCGGAGACCGAGACCTACAGCAAGACCAACGACATGAACGACGGCCACTGGTACCCGTCGGCGACGATCCTCGGCAACGGGGACGTCATCTCCTTCGGCGGGCTGCGCGAGGACTCCTCCGGCTCGGTGACGGCCGAGCTCTGGTCCGACGAGCAGCAGAAGTGGCTGCCGACCTGGCAGGTCAACCAGACCTGGTCGTTCTGGGGCCTGTACCCGTCGATGATCCTGATGCAGGACGGCCGCCTCTTCTACTCGGGCAGCCATGTCTTCGGCAACGGCACGCCCGGCACCGGCTCGTCGATCTACGACTACGAGGCCAACACCATCACCGAGGTGCCCGGCCTGCGGAACAAGGACGAGCGCGACCAGTCCGCGAGCGTGCTGCTGCCCCCGGCACAGGACCAGAAGGTGCTCACCCTCGGTGGCGGCAACATCGACACCAACCCGGACGCCAACCGCCTCACCGACATCATCGACCTCAAGCAGCCGAACCCGTCCTACGTCGCCGGCCCGCCGATCCCGCAGGGCACGGTCGACTACGGGGCCGGCCCGGTCCCGCAGACCGGCGCCCAGGGCAAGATGTACGTCTCCGCGGTGCTGCTGCCGGACGGCAAGGTGCTGGAGACCGGCGGCGCGCTGCACAACCGCGCCGACCCGGTGTACGAGACGTCGATCTTCGACCCGGAGACGGAGACCTTCGACCCGGTGGCCCCGGATCCCGAGGCGCGCGGCTACCACTCGTCGGCGTTCCTGCTGCCCGACGGCCGGGTGATGACCACCGGGGACAACCCGGGCGACGGCTCCTGGAACCACGACGTGTCGATCTACACGCCGCCCTATCTGCTCAAGGGCGAGCGGCCGGAGATCACCTCGGTGATCGACACCGAGTGGAACTACGGCGACACCCAGCGCATCACCGTCGACCGGCCGATCGCCAAGGCCGAGCTGATCCGCCCGGCCGCGGTCACCCACTCTTCCGACCCCAACCAGCGGTTCGTGGACCTGCCGCTGTCGGTCGACGGCAACAACGTCGACCTGAACGTGACGAGCAACCCCAACCTGGCGCCGCCCGGCTGGTACATGCTCTTCGCGGTGGACGCCAATGGCGTGCCTTCGGTGGCGAAGTGGGTGCACCTGGACGGCCCGCAGGCGCTGAGCAGCAAGGACGCCTCCGCACACGTCCACTCCTTCGCCGACGCCCCGGAGGGCAGGGTGACCGAGCCGGGCAGGAAGCGCGCCTCCCAGCCGGTCAGTCCCACCATCTCCGGCTGTGACCGGCACTACGGCTCCGCCAACGTGTGCGTGCCGACGACGTTCCCGGCCGAGGTGAAGAGGACGACCCAGGCCCGCTGCACCTGGCTGGCGGAGCACGACTTCGGCCCGCTGGAGGTCAACGGCAAGGACGACCCGCTGAACCTGGACCGGAACCGCGACGGCACCGCCTGCGGCAAGGGGGACTTCAAGAACAAGAAGGCCCCGGAGAAGAGGACTCCGAAGTCCCCGAAGACCCCGAAGACCCCGGAGGATCAGCGCTAGCCGAGCAGGTCGGGCGACGTCCGCTGCGGTTCGGCAGCGCCCCGAAGGGGCGCGGGGAACTGCGCGGCCGGCCACGACGGCGCCGCGGACGTGCGACGGCACAGCGCGGCACTTCCGCCGGAGCGCTCAGCGCTCCGGCGCGAACTCGGCGAGGGCGCGCTCCACGATGGCCACCAGCTGTTCGTGGTGCGCGCCCTTCCAGTACGCGCGGCCACAGGATCCGCACTGCGCGAACACGTCGTAGGAGCGGTGCGTGCCGCCGCGGAGCTGGTCGGCGACCTCCTCCTTGGTGGCCTGCCGGAGCAGCCCGTTGCAGGCCGTGCAGCGGGTCCAGGGGCGCAGCTCGGGCGCGAAGCGGTCCAGGACGTCGCGGAGCTGCTCCTCGGGCCGCGTGCTGTAGACGTAGGCGCCCGCCCACAGCTCGCG
Organism: Streptomyces poriticola; assembly: GCF_036689765.1. Taxonomy (NCBI): domain Bacteria; kingdom Bacillati; phylum Actinomycetota; class Actinomycetes; order Kitasatosporales; family Streptomycetaceae; genus Streptomyces; species Streptomyces poriticola. Next base: position 33,163 of record NZ_JBAGKH010000022.1, on the reverse strand, counting down.
GCGGCGCAGCAGCCCCCGGTCCCGGCTGACCAGCACCCGCCGCTCGGCGGCCGACCGCGCGGCCAGCGCCGGGTCGCCGATGTCCGTCGACTCGTACGCGGTGTCCACGCCGAGCAGGCGCAGCCGGCGGGCGAGGGTGCCCAGGTGCACGTCGAGCAGGAAGCGCAGCGGGGCGCCGGGCACATGCTGGGGGCGCGGGACGGCGCGCACGGCCACCGACTCGCCGGCCGCGGGGACATGCGCGCGGGGCACCTCGCGGCCGTCCACGACCAGCGCGCCGACCTCGGTGAGCGGGACGCCGAGCGACTCCACCACATGGCCCAGTGTGGAGACGCCGTCGACGGCGGCCCGGGCCGCGCCGGTACGGCGGGCCGCGGGGACGAACAGGTGCAGCTCGGGGGCGAACTCGACGTGGATCTCGGGACCGTTCACCCGGTCAGCATGTCATGGCCTCAGGGGCGGGGGAGGTCCTTGAAGGTGGCCAGGGTGCGGTCGACCAGCTCCGGCAGGTCGTCCCGGAAGTCGTGCTCGGCCCAGTAGAGGGTGGCCTCCAGCAGGGCGCCCATGAGTCCCATGGCGTAGACCCGCACCTCCAGGTCGTGCTCGTCCCGGCCGGTGCGCTCGGCCAGCGCCCGGCACAGCAGCCGGCCCGTGACGGACATGCTCTCCAGCAGCCGGGAGCGCACGGCGGGCACCTCGGCCATCAGCCGGACGCGGAGCATCATCTCCTCCTGCCCGAAGGCGGTGCTGTCGGCGAGGGCCAGGGTCATCGCCTTGCGGATCGCCCACCGCAGCGAATCCAGCACCGGCTCGTCGTCGGGGCGTTCGCGCAGCAGGTCCTCCATCACGGGGTCGTACTCGTCCGTGAGGACGATGTCCTCCTTGGTGGGGAAGTAGCGGAAGACGGTGCTCGGGGAGACCTCGGCGCGCTCGGCGATCTGCTCGACGGTGGTGGCGTCGTACCCCTGCTCGCGGACCAGGGCGTAGGTGGCCTCCCTGATCGCGAGCCGGGTCTTGATCTTCTTCCGCTCCCGCAGGCCGAGGTTCCGGGCGCCCTCGGGAACAGGGGTTCGTGCCGTGGTCATACCGCTCATTGTCGGTCATCGGCCTCCCGGGGCACCACGGCCCCGGCGCCGCCGCGCTGCGCGGCCGGCCGCGGGTTCGGCAGCAGCAGCGCCGTCAGCGCCGCCGTGACCAGGGCCGCGATGCCGCAGACCGCGAGGGTCGTACCCATGCCGTCCACATAGGCGGCGTCGGCGGAGCGGGCCAGGTCCGGCAGGCCGAGCCGCTCGGCGACGGCGTGCGCGCCGCTCACCGACTCCAGGGCCGCTTCGGCCTCCGCGGCGGGCAGCCCGGCGGTGTCCAGCCGGGCGCCGTAGGCTCCCGCGACCAGGCTGCCGAGCAGCGCGATGCCGATCGCACCGCCCACCTGACGCAGTGTCATCAGCAGCCCGGAGCCGCTGCCGGACTCCTCGGCGGGAATGTCGCCGAGCGCCGCGTCCATCGCGGGCACCATCGCCAGGCCGAAGCCGAGCCCCGCGATGGTCAGCCACAGCGCGGTGAACCCGTAGCCGCCGCCGGTCTCGGTGCGCGAGCCGAGCAGCGCGGCGAAGCACAGCACCACCAGACCCGAGGTGACCACCGGCCGCGGGCCGAACCGCGCGGCCAGGGCGGTGCTCACCCGCGCGGAGACCATCAGTCCGCCCATCATCGGCAGCAGCCGCAGTCCGGTGCCGAACGCGTCGCTGCCGCCGATCTCCTGCAGATACGTCGGCAGCAGGAAGAGCAGTCCGGTGAAGACGAAGGTCCCGAGCGTCGCGGCCAGGGTGTTGCACAGGAACCCGCGGCGGCCCAGCAGCCTCAGGTCGAGCATCGGGCGCACCGCCCGCCGCTCCCGGGCCACCAGCGCGGCCAGCAGCACCGCGGCCGTCGCGAACGCGCCGAGCACCACCGCGCTGTCCCAGCCCCGCTCGGGCGCCTCGATGATGCCGAGGACCAGCGCGCCCAGCCCCAGTGCGCTGCACGCGGCGGACAGCGCGTCGACCCGGGGTGCGGAGGGGTCGCGGGACTCGGGCAGCAGGAACAGACAGGCGGCGATCCCGACGGCGGCCATCGGCACGTTGACCAGGAAGATCGAGCCCCACCAGTAGTGGTCCAGGAGCAGCCCGCCGACCAGCGGTCCGAGCGGCAGGCCCGCGGCCATGGAGGCGCTGACGGCGGCGACGGCCCTGCCGCGCTCGTCCTCGCCGAACATCGACGGCAGCACGGACAGGCCGAGCGGGATCACCAGCGCGGCGCCCAGCCCCATCACCGAGCGGGCGGCGATCACCAGCGCGGGGGTGCCGGCCAGGGCGCCGAACAGCGAGCCGGCGAGGAACACGGCGAGGCCCGCGACCAGCATCCGGCGCCGCCCGAACCGGTCGCCGAGCAGCCCGGCGGGCAGCATCAGCGCCGCGAAGACCACCACGTAGGAGTCGACGATCCACTGCAGCTCGGCGGTGCCGGCGCCCAGCTGCACGGCCATCGTGGGCAGCGCCACGTTGAGGATCGTCAGGTCGAATCCGAGCACGAGCATGCTCGCGACCAGGGCGCCCAGGGCCCACCAGCGGCGGGGGTCGCGCGGAACCGCGACCGGTTCAGTGACAGCTACCATGAATTGAGAGTAGCTCTCAAAAGAGAGTTACTGCTAGCCCACTGGCCGTGGAAGCCGGCACGGAAAAGGGCCACGGCGTGCCGCCGTGGCCCCGGGTGTCGTTGCCGGTCGTGTCAGGCGTGCTGGTACGCCACCAGCGAGATCCCGACGTAGTGCGTGATGAAGGCCGCGAGGGTGAAGGAGTGGAAGACCTCGTGGAAGCCGAACCAGCGCGGTGACGGGTTGGGGCGCTTGATGCCGTAGACCACCCCTCCGGCGCTGTAGAGCAGGCCGCCCACGATCACCAGGACCAGCACCGCGATACCGCCCGCCTGCATGAAGTCCGGCAGGTAGAAGACGGCCGCCCAGCCCATGGCGATGTAGCAGGGGGTGTAGAGCCAGCGCGGGGCGCCGACCCAGAAGACGCGGAAGACGATGCCGGCCGCGGCGGCGGCCCAGATGCCCCACAGCAGCCACTGGCCCTTGGCCTCCGGCAGGAGCAGCAGTGTGAGGGGGGTGTAGGTGCCGGCGATGATCAGGAAGATGTTGGCGTGGTCCAGGCGGCGCAGCACGCCGTCCATCCGCGGGCTCCAGTTGCCCCGGTGGTACAGCGCGCTCACGCCGAACAGCAGGCAGGCCGTCAGGACGTAGATCCCGCAGGCGATACGCCCCCGGGTCGAGTCCGCGAGCGCGGTGAGGATCAGACCTGCGACGAGGACGGCCGGGAACATGCCGAGATGCAGCCAGCCGCGGAGCTTCGGCTTGACCGGATGCGGCAGCGAGAGCGCGACGGGACCGTCGCCGGCGTCCGGCGTGTCCCTGGGCGCGTCGAAGGCGGGCGCAGACATGCGCCGCATGGTACCTACGGAACCGTAGGTTACGTATCAGTACGAACGGATGATGTGCCGCAGAGTGGCCATCGTCTCATGCGATGGTCCGGCTGGGGCGCGAAGTAAAAGAAGTTCCAGGCGAACCCAACGTATACGCAAAGAAAAACAGGGATAAGCCGAGGTGCGTGGCGATCCTCACGCTGCTCAGGTGTGCGGCCCTCTGGACAGATGGGCGCGCACATCGGATGATCAAATGAGTGCGGTCGGCACCGGATGAGCGCCAAGGGATCCACCGTGAAGCATCCGGGTCGCAGCCCCCACGGGGCCTCCAACAACACATCCCTCACCTAGGAGCAATCGTGGCGCGCGACATCGCGGCTCCCCCCGTCCCCACCCAGCACCAGGAGCTGATCTCCTGGGTCGGCGAGATCACCGAGCTGACCCAGCCGGACAACGTGGTCTGGTGTGACGGATCCGAGGCCGAGTACGAGCGGCTGTGCGAGGAGCTCGTCCAGAAGGGCACCTTCCGCAAGCTCGACCCGATCAAGCGCCCCAACTCCTACTACGCGGCATCCGACCCCACGGACGTCGCCCGCGTGGAGGACCGGACCTTCATCTGCTCCGAGAAGGAGGAGGACGCCGGTCCCACCAACCACTGGAAGGCGCCCGCGGAGATGCGGGAGATCTTCGCCGGCGACGAGGGCCTGTTCCGCGGCTCGATGCGCGGCCGGACCATGTACGTCGTGCCGTTCTGCATGGGACCGCTGGGCTCGCCGCTGTCCGCGATCGGCGTCGAGATCACCGACTCCGCCTACGTCGCCGTGGCCATGCGCACCATGACCCGGATGGGCCGGGCCGTCCTGGACGAGCTCGGCGACACGGGCTTCTTCGTCAAGGCCGTGCACACCCTCGGAGCCCCCCTGGAGCCCGGCCAGGAGGACGTCCCCTGGCCCTGCAACCGGACCAAGTACATCTCCCACTTCCCGGAGACCCGCGAGATCTGGTCCTACGGCTCCGGCTACGGCGGCAACGCCCTGCTCGGCAAGAAGTGCTACGCCCTGCGCATCGCGTCGGTCATGGCGCGTGACGAGGGCTGGCTCGCCGAGCACATGCTCATCCTGAAGCTGACCCCGCCCCAGGGGGAGTCCAAGTACGTCGCCGCCGCCTTCCCGTCCGCCTGCGGCAAGACCAACCTCGCCATGCTGGAGCCCACCATCTCCGGCTGGACGGTCGAGACCATCGGCGACGACATCGCCTGGATGCGGTTCGGCGAGGACGGCCGCCTGTACGCCATCAACCCCGAGGCCGGCTTCTTCGGCGTCGCGCCCGGCACCGGCGAGCACACCAACGCCAACGCCATGAAGACCCTGTGGGGCAACTCGGTCTTCACCAACGTGGCGCTGACCGACGACAACGACATCTGGTGGGAGGGTATGACGGAGGAGACCCCGGCCCACCTGACGGACTGGAAGGGCAACGACTGGACGCCGTCCTCGCAGACCCCCGCCGCCCACCCCAACGCCCGCTTCACCGTCCCCGCGGCACAGTGCCCGATCATCGCGCCGGAGTGGGAGGACCCCAAGGGCGTGCCGATCTCGGCGATCCTCTTCGGCGGGCGCCGCGCCACCGCCGTGCCGCTGGTCACCGAGTCCTTCGACTGGAACCACGGCGTCTTCCTCGGCGCCAACGTGGCCTCCGAGAAGACCGCCGCCGCCGAGGGCAAGGTCGGTGAGCTGCGCCGCGACCCGTTCGCCATGCTGCCGTTCTGCGGCTACAACATGGGCGACTACATGGGCCACTGGATCGACGTCGCCAAGGACAGGGACCAGTCCAAGCTGCCGAAGATCTACTACGTCAACTGGTTCCGCAAGGACGACCAGGGCAGGTTCGTCTGGCCCGGCTTCGGTGAGAACAGCCGTGTCCTGAAGTGGATCGTGGAGCGCCTGGACGGCCGTGCCGAGGGCGTCGGGACCCCGATCGGCGTGCTGCCCGCCAAGGGGGCCCTCGACACCGACGGGCTGGAACTGTCCGACGCCGACCTGGAGTTCCTGCTCACCGTCGACAAGGACGTGTGGCGCGAGGAGGCCGCGCTGGTCCCCGAGCACCTCAACACCTTCGGTGACCACACCCCGAAGGAACTGTGGGACCAGTACCGCGCCCTGGTGGAGCGCCTCGGCTGACCTCCCCGGGCCCTCCGTGGCCCCCGTAGTCTCCGCGGCCGGTTCGACTAGCCCTGACCAGTGATGTCGTCACGAAAGCCGGTCGCGAGGGGGTGCTCCCCGCTCCCGTAGCTCGATGTCCCGGAGCGCGGGAGCATCCCGTCCGGGCCGGGTCCCCGCACAACGGCGTGCGACGGACCCGGCCCGCAGCCTGTGCACCGCACCCCCTGCCGGACCGGGGCCGTCAGCCGGCGCCGTTGCCGGGCCTTCCGTGGCGGCGGAAGCCGGAGGTCTCGATCGCCCAGGGACCGAAGGGCACGGAATCGCCGTAGATGTACGGCTCCTTCTTGGTCGAGGACGTCTTCGGGGATGACCACGGCGTCGGGGCGGCGCATACGGGCGAGTGCCGGGTGCTCGATCTCGGGGCCGTTCTCGCCGATGTATTCGGGGTGAGTGGCGGGGAGTTGCGCGTTGCGCTGATCGCGGATGCGTCGGACCGTGCCCTCGTGACGCTTCGACGGGCACATCATGGCCAGTATCGGGCCGGCGGGGCCGATCTCGATGCTCCAAGCGCCTTCGAGGTGCTCGGCATAGGCTCCGAGTTCCTCGGCGATCGCGCGCATCTTCGCGTACTGCATGCCATCTGAGTACTGAAACCGTGGCGCCCGGTCCGCGCGTCGCTGCGGGTGCGCGCGGACCGGGGCCGTCGGGGGAGCCCCGGAGGGGGCGGGGCTCAGCGGGAGGTGAGCTCGCGGGGTTCCAGAGCTGCGGCGTGCGCGTCCATGCGCTCCGCGGCGAGGATGGCGACCGCCGTGTCGGCGCGCGACGCCGCCACGACCAGGGCGCGCCCGGCGAGCGTGTGGGCGCGCCGGTGCAGGGCGGCGACATGCGGCTCGCCCTTGGCCGCGGTCAGCGGCACCCGGGCCGGCGTCCGTCCTCCCCGCAACCGGGCCACCTGTCCGGCGAGCCGTTCGGCGGCGGCGTCCAGATCGGCGGACGGCGCCAGTGCGCGGAGCTCGTCGGTGACGGCGAGCAGGGCCGCGAGATGGCCGGAGAGCTGGATGTCCAGCTCCTCCTCGCGGGAGCGGTGGGGGAAGGAGGTGCTGCCGGCCACCGTGCTGTTGACCGACTTGCTGCGGATCGGCTCGTACATGGGAGGGCCTCCTGAGTGCTTCAGGAAGCCATCCTAGCTTAGAATCAATCTAAAGTTGAGCCGTTCACAAAACTGGGGTTCCTGTATACACAGGGTGACCGTCAGGGCTGGGCGTAGCCGTCCAGGAACGTGCCGATCCGGCTCACCGCGTCCCTCAGGTCCACGGTCGTCGGCAGGGTCACCACCCGGAAGTGGTCCGGCTCGGGCCAGTTGAAGCCGGTGCCCTGGACGACCATGATCTTCTCCTGGCGCAGCAGGTCCAGCACCATCCGCCGGTCGTCCTTGATCTTGAAGACCTTGGGGTCCAGCCGCGGGAAGAGGTACAGCGCACCCTTCGGCTTCACACAGGTCACGCCCGGGATCTGGGTCAGCAGGTCGTAGGCGACGTCCCGCTGCTCGCGCAGCCGCCCGCCCGGCAGCACCAGGTCGTTGATGGTCTGCCGCCCGCTGAGCGCCGCGACCACCCCGTGCTGGCCCGGCATGTTCGCGCACAGCCGCATGTTCGCCAGGATCGTCAGGCCCTCGATATAGGACTCGGCGTGCGCCCGCGGTCCGGAGACCGACATCCAGCCGACCCGGTAGCCGGCCACCCGGTACGCCTTCGACATGCCGTTGAAGGTGAGGGTGAGCAGATCCGGGGCGATGGCCGCGGTCGGGGTGTGCACCGCGTCGTCGTAGAGGATCTTGTCGTAGATCTCGTCGGAGCAGACCAGCAGGTTGTGGCGGCGCGCGATGTCGGTCAGACCGCGCAGCATCGCCTCGTCGTACACCGCCCCGGTCGGGTTGTTGGGGTTGATGATGACGATCGCCTTGGTGCGGTCGGTGACCTTCCGCTCCACGTCGGCCAGGTCCGGCATCCAGTCGGACTGCTCGTCGCACCGGTAGTGCACCGCCGTGCCGCCGGAGAGCGAGACGGCGGCCGTCCACAGGGGGTAGTCCGGCGCCGGTACGAGCACCTCGTCGCCGTCGTCGAGCAGGCCCTGCATCGCCATCACGATCAGCTCGGAGACGCCGTTGCCGATGAAGACGTGCTCGACGTCGGTCTCGATGCCGAGGGTCTGGTTGTGCATGACGACCGCCCGGCGCGCGGCCAGCAGGCCCTTGGCGTCGCCGTAGCCGTGCGCCGTCGAGACGTTGCGGAGGACGTCCTCCAGGATCTCGGGCGGGCAGTCGAAGCCGAACGCCGCCGGGTTCCCGGTGTTCAGCTTGAGGATGCGGTGACCGGCCGCCTCGAGCCGCATCGCCTCCTCGAGCACCGGACCCCGGATCTCGTAACAGACGTTGGCGAGCTTGGTCGACTGGATCACCTGCATGTCCGCGAGCTTACGACCCGGTCACACCCGGCGGGCCGTGTTTTCCGCCACGTGAGACGCGTGGTTCGCCCCGATGTCGCCCGGTCGGCGTCCCGTCGGCCCCACCCGCCCCACGTGACTCACCCGTGCCCCCGGGCCACCACGCGGCTCACCGGGGCGTCCGGCGCACCGCACGCCCCGCCAGCACGTCCGTGCGCCGCCCGTCCTCGATCACGAACCGCCCGTCGACCAGTACGTACGGGATGCCCGTCGGCAGCCGGCGCGGCTCGGCGAAGGTCGAGCCCGCCGCGACCGTCGCCGGATCGAAAAGGACCAGGTCCGCCCGGTACCCCTCGCGCACCAGCCCCCGGTCCGGCAGCCGCAGCCGGGCCGCCGGGCGCGAGGTGAGATGCGCCACGCACTCCTCCAGCGACAGCACACCCAGCTCGCGCACATAGTGACCGAGGTAGTGCGGGAAGGTGCCGTACGCCCGCGGGTGCGGCTTCGCACCCTGCAGGATGCCGTCCGAACCGCCGGTGTGGGCCCGGTGCCGCATGATCGCGCGGACGTTCTCCTCGTGACCTACATGCTGGAGGATCGTCGGCGCCAGCCGGTCGGCCAGCAGCAGCCGCCGCGCCACCGCCCACGGGGACTCGCCGCGCCGCCGCGCCGAGTCCAGGACCGTACCGCCCACATACGGAGCCAGCGCCGGGTCGGTGACGCCGGAGATCTCGATCGTCTCCCACTCCACCGGCACGCCGTGGCAGCCGTCGGAGCCGGTCACCTCCAGGTGGTGCCGGATCAGCTCGGCGGTCTCCTCGTCGGCCAGCCGCTCCAGGACCGCCTCGGGACCGCCCTCGCCGGCCCAGCTCGGCAGCAGCGCCACGAGGGTGGTGCAGCCGGGGGTGTAGGGGTAGGTGTCGAGGGTGATGTCGGCGCCCGCGGCCAGCGCGTCGTCCAGCAGGGACAGGAGCTCGGGCGCCCGGCCCCGGTTCACACCGAAGTTCATGGTGGCGTGGGCGAGGTGCAGGGGGCAGCCGGTCCGGCGGGTGAGCTCCACCATCTCCTCGTACGCCCGCAGCGCCCCGGCCCCGTACGAGCGGTGGTGCGGGCAGTAGTAGCCGCCGTACGACGCCACCACCCGGCACAGCTCGGCCAGCTCGGCGTCCCGGGCGTACATGCCGGGCGTGTAGGTCAGCCCGGAGGACATGCCGACCGCGCCCTGCTCCAGGCCCTCGGCGACCAGCCGCCGCATCCGCTCCAGCTCGGCCGGGGTCGCCTCCCGGTCCTCCCAGCCGACGGCGAGCGCCCGCACCGTGCCCTGCGGGACGAGATACGCGGCGTTGACCGCGATGCCCCGGTCGAGCCGGTCCAGGTACTCGCCGACCGACCGCCAGTCGAGGTCGACGTCGTCGCCCGGCCCGTTCCAGCCCGCGACGGCCCGGCGCACCTCGCCGAGCGTGCGGTCGTCGACCGGCGCGTACGACAGACCGTCCTGACCGATCACCTCCAGCGTGACGCCCTGCGCGGCCTTGGCGCTGTGGTCGGGGTCCCGCAGCAGTGCCAGATCGCTGTGGGCGTGCATGTCGACGAAGCCGGGGGCCAGGACCAGCCCCTCGGCGTCCAGCTCGCGGCGTGCCGCCGGGCGCTGACATCCCGCGGCCGACGCCTCCTTGACGATCCCGGCGATCCGCCCGCCGTCGACCACCACGTCGGCGCGGTAGGAAGGGGCGCCGGAGCCGTCGACGACGTCCGCGTCCCGGATGACCAGATCTGCCAGGGCCGGATCTGCCATGCCGGGCCCCCTCACCATGCCGGGCCCCCTCACCATGCCGGGCCCCTCAGAAGAACGTACGGACGTAGTCGACGACCGTGCCGTCCGCCTCGGCCACCGGGATCAGCTGCCACTTGTCGAAGGAGGTGCACGGGTGGGACAGCCCGAGGCCGAGCCAGTCGCCGACCTCCAGATCCGCCTCGGGGCCGGTGCGCAGCCAGGCGTGCTGGTCGGACAGGGCGGTCACCTCGATGCCGGTGGCCGGACGCTCGTCCTCCCCCCGGCGCACCACCTGGGCGAACGGCAGGTGCAGGTCGTACGCCGCGTCCCGCTTGCCCGCGTTGGTGAAGGCCTGCTCGGCCGAGGGCCGGGAGACGACCTGCGTCCACAGCCGGAACGCGGGCTCCAGGGCGCCCTCCCCGGGGACCCGGTTGAACGGGGTCAGCTCGCGGTAGTGCCCGTGGTCGTGGGAGACGTAGGCGCCCGAGCGCAGCAGCTTCAGCACCGGCCGGGACAGCCCGGGCAGCTCGGCGAAGACGTCGGCCACCGCGTCGAACCAGGCGCTGCCGCCCGCGCTCACCACGATCTCGTCCGCCTCCGGGAAGCGGCCCGCCCCGTCCAGGCCGGCGGCGAGCGCGACCAGCCGGCGCAGCCACGCGTGCACCCTCTCCGGGTCGGCGTCCGGCACCTCGCCCTCGTACCCGGCGACACCCACCAGCCGCAGCGCGGCCGACGCCGCCACCGCGTCGGCGACCGCCGCGCACTCCGCCTCCGTGCGCACCCCGGTCCGGGCGCGCTCACCGGCGCCCAGCTCGACCACCACCTCCAGCGGGCGGGAGACCTCCGCCGTGCGCAGCGCCGCGTCCATCAGCTCCACACCGCGCACCGAGTCGACGTAGCAGACGAAACGGAACTCCGGGTCGGCCGCCAGCTCCGCGGCGATCCAGCGCAGGGCCGCCGCGTCCACCAGCTCGTTGGCCAGGAAGACCCGCCGGGTACCGAAGGCGCGGGCCACCCGCACCTGGTGCGGGACGGCGAGGGTGATGCCCCACGCCCCGTGCTCGACCTGGCGGTGGAAGAGCTGCGGGGCCATCGACGTCTTGCCGTGCGGCGCGAAGGCGAGACCGTGCCGGGCGGCGTAGGTCTCCATCACCTTCAGGTTGTGCTCCAGCCGCTCGGCGGACAGGGCCAGCACGGGCGTGGTGAAGCCGCCGGTGAACAGGTTGCGGCGCTGTGCGGCCAGCTCGGCGACGGTCAGGCCGTGCGCGTCCGGCGGGAGGCCCTTGAAGCGGTGGTCCACGCGCTCCCCGGCCAGCCGGGCGAGGGCCTCGGCACCGGAGCCGGTGCCCGAGCCCGTGCCGATACCCGTGTCATCGAGGGCCATGAAACCTCCCTGATCAGGTGCGTTGCGTTGAACGCAACACTCATTGCGTATATCGCTTGCCGCTGTCTAACATCTCGCCGAACGCGGGGTCAACGGATCCGCCGCCCGCGAGGAACACGAAGAAGGACAGGAGCCCACGCCATAGTGACCGCCCACGGACGACCCCGCACCGGGCCCGACGTCGCGGACAGTGCCCCCGGCCCCGTGGCCGGTGCCTCCGATGTCGTGGATGTCGTCGCGCTCGGGGAGTCCATGGTGACCTTCCTGCCCTCCCGTCCCGGCCGCCTCGCCGACGTCCCCTCCTTCGACCGGGCAATCGGCGGCGCCGAGTCCAACGTCGCCTGCGTCCTGGCAGCAGCCGGACACTCCGCGCGCTGGGTCGGCCGGGTCGGCGCCGACGGCTTCGGCGACCACCTGATCGAGGCCATCGGCGGCCGGGGCGTCGACGTCTCCGCCGTACGCCGCGACCCCGACCGCCCGACCGGCGTCTACTTCCGCACCGCCGGGGACCGCGCCACCGACGCGCACGAGGTCGCCTACTACCGCGCCGGATCCGCGGCGTCCGCGATGTCGGCCGGGAACCTGGACCTCGCCGCGATCCGGGCCGGCCGCATCCTCCACCTGTCCGGGATCACCGCCGCACTCTCCGCGGACTGCCTGCGGCTGATGCGCGGGCTCACCGCCCGCCGCCCCGGCCGCCCGCTCGTCTCCTTCGACGTCAACCACCGGCCCGGACTGTGGCGCACCACCGCCCAGGACGGCCCCGGCGTACTGCTGGAGCTGGCCCGCGGCGCCGACATCGTGTTCGTCGGCGAGGACGAGGCCTGGGGACTGGGCGGTGCCGAGGCGGTCCGGGCCGCGCTGCCCGAACCCGAGGTGCTGGTCGTCAAGCAGGGCGGCACCGGTGCCACCGCCTTCCACGGACCCCACACCACCACCGTGCCCGCCCTCCGCGTCGACGTCGTCGCCGCCGTCGGCGCGGGCGACGCCTTCGCCGCCGGGTTCCTCTCCGCCACCCTGCGCGGACTGCCCGTCCGCGACCGGCTGCGCCACGGGCATCTGACGGCCGCCGCCGCCCTCACCGCCCCCGGCGACCTCGCCGCACCCCCCGCCCGGCACCACGCCGACCGGCTCGCCGCGCTGGACGACACCGCGTGGGGGAGACTGCGACTCGGCCCCGGCTGGACCCAGGCCGGCGAACGGGCCGACGAAGAGGCCGAGGAGGCACGCACACCATGAGCCAGACCGTCGACCGCGCGCTCAGCATCCTGCCGCTGCTCGCCGAGGGCCCCGCCGACCTCGGCACCGTCGCCGAGCGCCTCGGCGTCCACAAGTCCACGGCGCTGCGCCTGCTGCGCACCCTCCACGACCACGGCTTCGTCTACCGCCAGTCCGACCAGCGCTACCGCCTCGGCGCCCGGCTCATCGCCCTCGCCCAGGAGGCCATGGAGAACCTGGACGTCCGCGAGATCGCCCACCCCCACCTCGTACGCCTCAACGAGCAGTGCGGACACACCGTCCACCTCGCCGTCTACGAGGAGGACGAGGTCCTCTACATCGACAAGGTGGAGAGCCGCTACCCGGTCCGCATGTACTCCCGGATCGGCAAGCCGGTCGCCATCACCGTCGCGGCCGTCGCCAAGCTCCTCCTCGCCGACCTCCCCGAGCACGAGCGCCGCGCGGTGGCCGAGAAGCTCGACTACCCCCTCTACACCGCCCGTTCGACCCCCCACGCCGAAGCGTTCCTGAAGGAACTGGCCAAGGTGGGCGAACAGGGCTGGGCCAGCGACCTCGGCGGCCACGAGGAGTCCATCAACTGCGTCGCGGCCCCCGTCCGCGGCGCCGACGGCAGAGTCGTCGCCGCGATGTCGGTCTCCGCGCCGAACGTCGTCGTCACCGCCGACGAACTCCTCACCCTGCTCCCGCTGGTGCGCCGCACGGCCGACGCGATCAGCGGCGAGTACTCCGGCAGAACGCCCGTCCAGCACCACCCCGCGAAGGACACGAGATGACCGACAAGACCGCCCTCACTCCCGCGACCCACACCGCCCCGCCGGCGAGGTTCTCCCACGGGGTGAAGAAGGGCAGCATCCTCCAGGTCGCCGGCCAGGTCGGCTTCCTGCCCCACGAGGAGGGCAGGGCCCCCACTCCAGCCGGCCCCACCCTGCGCGAGCAGACCCTGCAGACCCTCGCCAACGTCAAGGCGGTCCTCGAGGAGGGCGGCGCCGGCTGGGACGACGTGATGATGATCCGGGTCTACCTGACCGACGTGGACCACTTCGCCGAGATGAACGAGGTCTACGACGCCTACTTCGCCGAGCAGGGCCTCACCGGGCCGCCCGCCGCGCGCACCACCGTCTACGTCGGACTGCCCGCCGGCCTGCTCGTCGAGATCGACGCACTCGCCGTACTCGGCTGACCCGGTCGACCCACGGACCCGCGGCGGCGTTCTCCCGCAATCCGCCGTCCGTCGGTTCAGCGGGCGTCGATCCGTCGCTGCGGGGACTCCGGTACCGGCGCCCCCTCGCGCAGTTCGCGGCCGGAGGCCGTGCTCCTCGCGTGCCAGCGGCCGTACCGCCCGGCCAGCGGAAAGGCCGTGACGCCGTGCAGCAGGACGCTCAGCGCGACGGTGACCGCGACCACCTCTCCCAGCGTCTCCGTGCCGGGAACCTGCTCCTCCACGACGAGCAGTCCGAGCACGACCGACGCCAGACCGCGCGGACCGAACCATCCGACGTACGCCGTCGTGGGCGGCCGGAGTCCGCTGCCGGTGAGCGCCACGGCCACCGGCAGCATCCGGACAACGGTGAGGCTGAGGACCGCGTAGCCGACGGCCCGCCAGCTCAGCTCGTCGAGCACCGGGCCGAGCAGCACCGCCCCGAAGACCAGCAGGCTGATCGAGGCCAGGAGCCCGCCGAGGTGCTCGGTGAAGTCGGCGGTCCGCTCCCGGCCGTCCGGTACCGCGCCACCGGACGCCGGGCCGGTGGCGCGGTACCGGCGCAGGGCGGCACCGAAACCGAAACCGGCGACCCAGGCCGCGATGAAGCCACTGCCGTCCACCAGGACGGCCGGCAGGTACGACGCCGCGGCGACAGCCGGTACGAAGAGCTGCTCCCACTCCTGCGAGACCCACCCCCGCGCCTGCGCCGCCCGCAGCAGCCGGCCGCCGCCCCCGCCCACCAGCAGGCCCAGCGCCGCACTCAGCACGAGCGAACGCCAGAAGACACCCGCCACTCCCTCCTCCGCGGCGGACGTCCCGGGCACGGCTGCCAGGAAGAGCAGGAAGAACGGCAGCACCATGCCGTCGTTGAGGCCGCTCTCCACATGCAGCCCCCGCCGCACGAGAGGCGGGATCCGCGGGCTGGACACGGCCGTCTTGCCGAGGGCCGCGTCCGTCGGGGCGAGCACGGCGGCGACCAGCGCGAGCTCCCAGACGGTCAGTCCGGGCAGCAGGGGCCAGGCCAGCAGCCAGCCGGCCCCGATGGTCAGGGGCAGCCCGATCCCCAGCAGGCGGGCCGGCAGGAAACCGCCGGACCGCAGATCCCGCGGGCGCACGGCCATGGCGTCGGTGAAGAGCACCAGGGCGAGAGCCGCCTCCATCAGCGAGAGGATCGGCCCGGTGTGCCGTTGGAGATCGACGACGTCGAGGGCGGCGGGCCCCAGGAGCACTCCGAAACCGACGAACACCATCGCCGACGACACCGGTGTCGGGGCCAGCCGCCGTGAGCCCAGCGCATAGGCGGCGATGACCGAGGCGACCGCCACACCGGTCCAGGTGTCGCCGCTCATCTCCGGGCCCTCCCGTCCTGGCGTCGGCCGCACCGCGTCGCCCACGGGGCCGCGCCTGTGCGGCGTGCCTCCCATGTCACCAGCGATCCCCCTCGCGGACCACTCCGCCTCACCCGCCCGGGGGGTGAGAACGGCACTGGTCAGGCGTCGCCGACGTAACGATGACGGGGCTGAGTGTGACCCGCACAGAGTCTTGGACCATACTGCCCGCTGTGGAGCAGCGCATAGGATCGAGCAGCAAGCCTCTGGAAGGCGCCGGATTCGACCCGGCCTTCATCCCCGGGCTCACCTCGCCCGCCGCCGGCGAACCGAAGGACACCGAGCCGGAGGACGCGACGCCGGAAGACGCACAGCCGGCGGACGCCGAGCCGGGCGGGGCGGGGACCGGGGAGGCCGGGCGGGCCGAGGAGGCAGCCGTCGGCGGGCGCGACGAGCAGCGCGGCGGCGAGTCCGAGGAGGCTGCGGCGGACCCCGACGGGCCCGTCTTCGAGGCATCCGACCGCCGGGCCCGGATGGTCGCCGACCACAGGGGCGTCCGCCTCGGTCTCGACGACCAGGAGTGCGAGTTCCGCTGGGACGAGATCGGCGCGGTCGAGACGGAGACCGCGCGCTTCGGCAAGCGGTTCACCGTGACCGTGCACACGCCGGAGCGCCGCTGGTACCCGATCGAGATCGAGGCGAAGTCCCGCTCCGACTTCAAGGAGTGGGAGGCGGCGCTGGACCGGGTCCTGGACGCGTACTTCGACGACGGTGACGACTCCGAGGACGCCGACGGGGTCACGAGGGCGCCCGAAGGGAAGCCCGCCGCGAAGAAGCCCGTCCAGGAGAAGCCCGCCGAGGAGAAGTCCGCCGAGTAGGGGCACCGTGTGAAGATCCACGCACGCCCTCTTGTCCCGCCGTCCGCCATGGGCTTTCTTGACCTCCATGGCGGACACCACGGGCAACACCACAGACTCCGGTACCTCCCGCTCCCCCGACTCGTCGCCCCGTAAGTCCAGTTGGCGCTATATCGGCCCCGGAATCGTCGTCGCCGCGACCGGGGTCGGCGCCGGTGACCTGGTGGCCACCCTCATCGCCGGCAGCAACTTCGGTTACACCCTGCTCTGGGCGGCGGTCGTCGGCTGCCTGGTGAAGATCTCCCTCGCCGAGGCGGCAGGCCGCTGGCATCTGTCCACCGGCCGCACCCTCTTCGACGGCTGGGCCGGCCTCGGCCGCTGGACCACCTGGTTCTTCGCGGTCTACGTGGTGATCTGGGGCTTCGTCTACGGCGCCGCGGCCATGTCGGCCACCGCGCTGCCGCTGCAGGCCCTCTTCCCGGACGTCATGGACCTCGAGTGGTGGGGCATGGCCTGCGGCCTGGCCGGCCTGGTCTTCGTCTGGTTCAACAAGTACGCCGTCTTCGAGAAGGTCATGACCGTCCTGGTCGGCGTCATGTTCGTGGTGACCGTCTATCTGGCGGTCCGGGTCACCCCCAACCTCGGCGACGCCTTCGCCGGGCTCGTCCCGGTCGTCCCCGACGAGCCGGACGCCGTCCTCAACACCCTGGGCCTGATCGGCGGCGTCGGCGGCACCATCACGCTGGCCGCCTACGGCTACTGGGTCAACGCCAAGGGCTGGACCAGCACCGGCTGGATGAAGGTCATGCGGCTGGACAACCGGGTCGCCTACCTCACCACCGGCGTCTTCGTCGTCGCCATGCTCGTCGTCGGCGCGGAGCTGCTGCACGCGGCGAACATCTCCCTCTCCGGCGGCGGCAAGGGGCTGGTGCAGCTCGGCGACATCCTGGCCGAGGAGTACGGCACCGCGACCGCGAAGTTCTTCCTCATCGGCTTCTTCGCGACGACGTTCACCTCGCTCATCGGCGTCTGGCACGGCGTGAGCCTGATGTTCGCCGACTTCGTGGGCCGACTGAGGTCGAAGACGGAGGCGAAGGGCGAGGAGATCGCCTCCGGCCGCCGGGAGCGCTCCTGGCCGTTCCGCGCCTATCTGCTGTGGCTGACCTTCCCGCCCATCGTCCTGCTCTTCCAGGGCGAGCCCTTCCGCCTGGTCATCATCTACGGAGTGCTGGGCGCCGCGTTCATGCCGTTCCTCGCCCTGACCCTGATCTGGCTCCTCAACTCCTCCCGAACGCCCGCCGAATGGCGCAGCGGCATGCTGAGCAACACGATGCTCGCCGTCGCCGGACTGCTCTTCCTGGTGCTGGGCGTACGCGAGATCTGGGACCAGCCCTGGTCGGACTTCTTCTAGGGAGCCGATCCCGGGAGAGCCGCCCACCGCATCTTGTCCCACTCCGGGCTGAACGCAGCCTCCCGCAGTTCCGCCGAGGCCGGCGCGGAACCGCCGCCCCCGCCCACGGGCGACGTGGGCGGGGGCGGCTGGCTCACCCCGGGGCGGGAGCGGGTGCTACGGCAGGGCGTCCACGTGCGGGCCGACGACGTTCGACCACGCGTTGCCCGACGCCGCGTCCCAGTTCGTCGACCAGGTCATCGCGCCCCGCAGGGACGGATAGGTCCGCGGCGGCTGGAAGGAGCCGCAGCCGGTGCCCCGGGTCAGGCAGTCCAGCGCGGCGGTGACCACGCTCGGGGCGACGTAGCCGCCGCCCGCGGCCCGGGTGGAGGCCGGCAGGCCGAGGCCGACCTGGGACGGGTCGAGGCCGTTCTCCAGCTGGATGCAGGCCAGGGCGGTGAGGAAGTCGATCGTGCCCTGGGCGTACACCTTGCCGTCGCAGCCCAGCATCGTGCCGCTGTTGTAGTACTGCATGTTGACGACCGTGAGGATGTCCTTCACGTTCAGCGCCGTCCGGAAGTAGGAGTTGGACGGCGACTGCATGTCGATCGTCTGCGGCGCCATGGTGAGGATCATCGAGGGGCCGGCCTTGGCGGACAGCTCCCGCAGCGCCTGTGTCATGTAGGTCGCGTCGAGGCCGTTCTCCAGGTCGATGTCGACGCCGTCGAAGCCGTAGGTCTGCATCAGGGAGTACACGGAGTTCGCGAAGGCCGTCGCGGAGGCGGGATCGTTCACCCGGACGGTGCCCAGCTCACCGCCGACCGAGATGATGACCTTCTTCCCGGCCGCCTGCTTGGCCCGGACGTCGGCCCTGAACTGCTCGACCGTGTAGCCGCCGAGGCCCGCCGAGTCCAGGTTGAAGGTGACCGCGCCGGGCGTCGCGGTGGCGTCGGCGAAGGCGACGGCGATGATGTCGTAGTGCGACGGCACGTCGGCGATCGTCTGGACCGTGGCGCCGTTGTCGAAGTTCTGCCAGTAGCCGGTGACGGCGTGCCGCGGCAGGTCGCCGCCGCCCCCGCCGGACTCGGCCGTCCGCCCGGTCACCGTCGCCGACCGGGCCGACTCGCCGGCCGCGTTGGTCGCCGTGACCTGGAAGCCGTACGACGTGTCGGGCGCCAGCCCGGTCACGGTCGCCGTCGTGCCGGTCACCGCGGTCACCTTGGTGCCGTCGCGGTAGATGCTGTAGCCGGTCGCCCCGGACACCGCGTTCCAGGACAGGGACACGGACGACGACGTCGTCCCCGTGACGTTCAGACCGGCCGGGGTGGCCGGGACCGTCGGGTCGGGGTCACCGCCGCCGCCCCCGTCGGGGCCGAACACGGAGACGTCGTCCACGTGGTAGGCCGCCTGCCCGTACCAGCCGTGGGTGTAGACGGTCACCGAGGTGGTCGAGGAGCCGGTGCGGAAGGCCGTCGACAGCTGCTTCCAGGCGGCCGAGTCCGGGGTCCAGGTCGACACGTCCGTCGTGCCGGTGCCGGTCACCCCCAGGTACGCGTACCCGCCCTGCACCCACGCGCTCAGCGAGTACTCGGAGTCCGGCCGGACCTTGACGGTCTGGCTGCAGCGGGCGTTGTCCTGCCCGGCGGGGGTCGCCCGGAGCGCGGCGGCGCCGCCGTGCACCGGTGAGGAGACGGTCGTACCGCTGTTCGCCGAACAGCTCCAGTTGCTCAGACCGGCTTCGAACCCGGGGTTCCTCGCGTTGTTGACGTCGGCGGCGGACGCCTGGCCGACGGCCGTGACAGAGAGGGCGAGCGCGGCGGTGACGGCTCCCGCCCAGAACCGGGTCCGTCGTCCGAGCCGTCTGTGTACGGGGTCCACTGGGGCCTCCGGTGGGGGAGTGGGGAGGGATGGGGACGGTGGCCACCGCTGGGTCATTAAGGTGGTCCAGACCAATTGCGATGTCAAGAGTCAGGTCCATACCGGAGTCGAGCGCCCCAACCTGCCCCGGTTTGGCGGAACTTGCGCGACAGAAGATGCTCCCCAGCTACAGAAACGCTGTTCTCCGGTCACGGACGCGTGGATACAGTGCTCAGGTAGTCACGCTGTGAAGTCGTCCGGGTGTGCCGGAGTAACACCGGCGGACCGCGGGGCATGGGGAGACGGGGAGCCGCGTGTGCCAACTGCCATCGCCGTGACCGGCGCCGACCTGGCGCTGCCGCCGCAGGACGAACGGACCATGCCCGCCGTCGTGCTCGGCGACATCGACAGACGGCCGCTGGAGCAGGCCCTCGCCGACCTCCAGATGCTGATCGACCAGCACGGACATCTGATCGTGGTCTGCTCGCAGGCCGCCCCCGCCGCCGTCGAGCGCCGGCTGCACACCGTCCGCTCGCTGCTGGAGAGCGACCGGATCGCCCTGTTCCGTCCCTCGCTGCCACCGCTCGGACTCGCCGTACTCGCCCGCCAGCTGCGCCAGCTCGCCTCCTGCGACCTCGGCCCCGGCGTCCTCGCCTCGGCCGGCCGGCTGCTCACCCACTACCTGCACGCCGGCGCCCTGCTCGGCTCCGTCACCCGGCTCGACCGTATCCCCGTCGATCTGACCTCGCACGCCCGATCCTGGATGCCCGGCAGCCAGTTCGGCGTCCTCGCACACCCCGAGCCCCGGCTGGTGCGCATCGGGGCCGGAGCCGCCCTGCCCGGACCGGAGTTCGCCACCTGGCTGCTGGTGGCCCGGGGGCAGCTCCAGGCCGACTGGGTCACCGGCACCCTGGCCCCGTCCTGGAACGTCACGGGGCTGCGCGAGAGCCCGCTGCCCGCCGAGTCTTCCCGCTGGTGGGGCACCGGCAGGCTGGTCGAGTTCTGCTCCTACCTGCCCGACCTGTCGGTCCTCTACCAACTGGTCGCCTCGGTACGGCAGAACACCTGCCACTGGTGCGGCCTGGACGTCATCGGCGACCGGTGCGTGTTCTGCTCCGCGACCGTTGCTCAGAGCCTCAGCGGCTCTGAGCATTCCGGGCATCTCGGCCCGGAAGGTCCGTCACATCACCAAAGCGTGAGGGCTTCGGCTTGAGTACCGTCTCTCGTTTCCGTCTGCCGCTGGTGCGGCAGGGTTGCGCCACCTGCCCGCCCCGCCTCCGCCATGCGGCGGAGGCGGGTGGCGCGGGTCTTACGGTCGGCTCCACGAGGCTTCGACACCACCGGGGCGGTGCCCTGGTCTCCGGCCACTCCGGTACCAGTCACTGCGGCTGCCGCGAGGGCGGCGAGGTTGAGCGCGGCGTTGTCGTCCCGGTCGATGACCAGGTGGCAGGCGTCGCACTGGTAGGTCCGCACGTGCAGCGGCAGCTCGGCTTCCACCGCGCCGCACCCGGAACAGGTCTTCGAGGACGGGTACCAGCGGCTCGCGACCACCATGCGGGTGGCGTGGCGCTGGCCGGTCTTGTAGTCGAGCAGGCGGCGGATCTCCCCGAATCCGGCGTCCGCGATCCTGCGGGCCATGCGCCGGTTGCGGAGCATTCCGGCGACGTTGAGGTCCTCGACCACGACGGTGCCGTACTCGGCGGCCACGCTGGTGGTGAGCTTGTGCAGGGCGTCTTCGCGGAGGTTCGCCACCCGGTGATGCACCCTGTTGCGGGCCGTGTTGGCCTTCTCCCGCCGCTTCGACGGCTTCTGTCCGGTCCTGCGGTCGGGACCCTGCCGGCGGGACACGATCCGGGAGGCGCGGCGCAGCTGCGCGCGGGCGGCGTCGTAGTGGCCGGGATTCGCGACGGTGCGGATCTCGCCCGTGGAGTCGGCCATCACCGCGAGGGTCTTCACGCCGAGGTCGATCCCGACCGCCGCATCCGGACGCGCCACGCGTTCGAGGTCCCGCTTCACCTCGGCTTGGAAGGAGACGAACCAGCGTCCGCGTTCGTGGCGTACGGTCGCGGACAGGATCCGGGCGGTCCCGGCCTGGACACGGGCGAGGAGCTTCACTGCGGGCTCGTGGGTGCGCAGTGTGCCCAGCCGGGGCAGGGTGACGTGACGGCCGTCGGCGTCCACGCGGATCGTGCCCGTGGTGAACCGGAAGGCAAGGCGCGCCTTCCGCTGGGCCTTGAACCGCGGCGCGCCGATCCGGGCGCCCTTGCGCTTGCCGCTCTTCGACTTGGCGTACGCCACCTGCCCACGACGCACTCCCGCCGCCGAACCGTCCGCGCCAACTCGCCCGCGCCGCCCGGGACGAGCGGCGCATGCTCACCGGGTGAGCCGGTGACCCGGGCAATGACCCGGCGACCCGGACACCCGGACACCCGGAGATCCGCTCCCTGACACGTGAACCGCGGGGCCGCAGAGCCCCCTCCGCCCACCCGACCGCGCACGACCCCCACCCCCCGACGAGGTTGTACGGCCCATGAACTCCCGTCAGCGCCGCGGCGTGATCCTGCTGGTCCTGTCCGTCGTCTGCGCCCTCGGCGCCTTCGCCGGAGTGCTGTCCGTCATCAGCGACGTGAAGTCCAAGGTGGGGCCGGAGGTGATCGCCTACCGCGTCGGGACCGACGTGCAGCCCTACACCGCGCTGAACGCCAACCAGTTCGAGAAGATCGAGATGCCCGAGCGCTGGCTGTCGCAGAACGCGGTCACCGACCTCGCCGACATCCGCGGCAAGATCGCCGTGACCACGCTGAAGGAAGGCTCCCTGCTGCAGAGCGACATGATCGTCGATCAGCCCGCCCTGCAGCCCGGGCAGCAGGAGGTCGCCATCATGGTCGATGCGGCGACCGGTGTCGCCGGCAAGATCACGCCGGGCTCCACCGTCAATGTGTATGCCACCTTCGAGGGAGAGCGGGAGGGTGACCCCGCTCAGTCCAAGATCATCGTAACCAATGCCCGGGTCCTCGACATCGGCGAGATCACCGCGCTGGACCCCGACGAGAGCAGCCGCGACAGACAACCCACCGACGCCGTCCCGATCACCTTCGCACTGTCCACCCTCGACGCCCAGCGCATCACCTACGCGGAGTCGTTCGCCCAGCGGGTCCGGCTCGCGCTGGTCGCACCCGGCGGCGACACCACGGTCCCCGAGGAGGACCGGACGTACGAACTCGCGAAGGACAAGTGAGAGGCCCGCATGCCCACGAGGATCCTCCCGGCAGTCGGCGACGCGGACGCCGTCCGGTCCGTCACCACCCTGCTCAGCCAGCTCCCGGACGCCGAACCCGTGGCCCCGGTGACCGACTCCACCCAGCTCGTCGACACCCTCGCCCGGCTGGCCGCCGAATCGGTCGACGAACTGCCCGAGGTCGTCGTCGTGCACGAGCGGATCGGCCCCGTCCCCGCACTGGAACTGATCCGCGAGGTCGCCCTCCGTTTCCCCGCCGTCGGCGTCATCCTCGTCACCTCCGACGCGAGCCCAGGACTCTTCCAGGCCGCCATGGACCACGGCGCGCGCGGCCTGGTCGCCCTCCCGCTCGGCTACGAGGAACTCGCCAGCCGCGTCCAGGCGGTCGCCCAGTGGTCGGTCGGCGTCCGCCGCCATCTGGGCTCCGGCGCCGACCTGCTCACGGGCTCCGGCGGCACCGTCGTCACGGTCTGCGGAGCCAAGGGCGGCGTGGGCACCACCGTCACCGCGATCAACCTGGCCCTGGCGGCACAGGCATCCGGCCGCGGCAGCGCCCTGCTCGACATGGACCTCCAGACCGGCGACATCGCCTCCTACCTGGACGTGCAGTTCCGCCGCTCGGTCGCGGACCTGGCGGCGATCACCGACATCTCCCCGCGCGTCCTGGCCGACGCCGTCTTCCGGCACGACACCGGCCTCGCCCTGCTCCTCGCCCCCGGCGAGGGCGAACGCGGCGAGGAGGTCGGCGACCGTGCCGCCCGCCAGATCATCAGCGCCCTGCGCTCCCGCTACGAGGTCGTCGTCGTCGACTGCGGCGCCCAGCTCGGCGGCGCCGGTGCCGCGGCCGTGGAACTGGCCGACATCGCCCTGCTCGTCACCACCCCCGACGTGATCGCGGTCCGGGGCGCCAAGCGGACGGTGCGCATGTGGGACCGGCTGCAGATCCGCAAGGCCGAGGAGACGACCGTCGTCGTCAACCGGCACATCCGCGGTACGGAGATCCAGCCCGCCCTCGTCCAGCGGATCACCGGCACCGCGGTCGCCGGAACCACCGTCCCGGCCGGCTTCAAGGAGCTCCAGAGCGTCGTCGACGCGGGCCGGCTGCATGCGCTGGACCACCGCAGCGCGGTGAAGCAGGCCCTGTGGCGCCTCGCCGGCGAACTCGGCCTGGCCGCCGCCACCGAGGGCACCCGCAGGGGCGGCCGGCTGCGCGGCGACCGCGGACACCGCGGCGACCGCGCACCGGCGGGGCTGCGGCGGCGCAGGGAGGCGGGCGGATGAGGGCGGGCCACCGCACCGGAGCCGGGCCGCGCGACCGCGGCCAGGTCACCGTCGAGTTCCTCGGCATGACCCCGGCCATCCTCGCCACGCTGGTGGTGCTGTGGCAGCTCGTCCTCGTGGGATACACGTACACGCTGGCGGGTAATGCTGCCGACGAGGCGGTACGGGCGGCGACGGCGGCGAGTCCGGGGGAGCGGCAGGGCGCATGCCGGGCGGCCGGCCTGGAGAAGCTGCCGGGCGCCTGGGAGGGGGACGCCGACGTGAACTGCTCCACCGCGAACGGCTTTGTCACCGCCGACGTCCGGATCCGGGTCCCGCTCCTCTTCCCGGGCGCGGTCGGCTTCCCGTTCGACGTGCACGGCCGCGCAGGGGCCGTGGAGGAGGAGACCGACTGAGATGCAGTGCTCCCGTGCCAGGCCCACTGCCGTGGCTTCCGCCCGTACCAAGCCGACCGGAACGCCGTGCGCCGGTGAGGGACGGGTCGAGGGGTCGCTCGCCGGTGAGGGACGGTTCGAGGGGGCGTGGGTCTGTGACGGACGCACTGTGGGGTCGTGCGCCGGTGGCGGGCGGGTGGAGGGGTCATGCGCCGGTGAGGGACGGGCCGAGGGGGCGTGTGCCTGTGACGGACGGGCCGAGGCGTCGTGCGCCGGTGAGGGACGGGCCGAGAAGTCATTCCACCGTGAGGGACGGAGCGGGGCATCGCTCGCCGGTGGCGGACGGGCCGAGGCGTCATACGCCGATGACCGACGGACGAGGGGCCGGGGCGACCGGGGGCAGGCCGCCCTCGAGTACCTCGGCTTCCTCCCGGTCCTGATCCTCGTCGCCCTGGCCGCCGTACAGCTCGGTCTGATCGCCTACACCGCCCAGCAGGCCGGTACGGCCGCCCGGGCCGGCGCTCGCAGCGCCTCGCTCGACGAGAGCGCCCAGGCGGCCTGCGCCGCGGCGGTCAGCGGCTGGCTCGCCGACGGCACCGACTGCCCCGCGTCCCACGGCGGCGACGAGGTGACGGTCACCGCCACCGTCGACATCCCCTCCGTCGTCCCCGGCTGGGACTTCGGGGATGCCACCAGGACCGCGACCATGCCGCGCGACACCGACCAGTGACCCGGGACCCCCGACCAGTGACCCGGGACCCCCGACCAGTGACCCGTGACCCGTGACCCGTGACCCCGACCCGCGACCGTGACCGATCCAGGAAGCCGACAGTGACCGAGCAACGAGGAGAGCCGGACGCATGAGCCTGCGCGCACGCATCCACTCGCCCGAGGAACATCCCGGCCGGGGCGAGGACAGCCATCTGGTCGCCTCCTACCGCGCCAAACTCCTGGAGGAGATCGACCTCGCGGAGATGGGCTCGCTCGCCGCCGCCGAGCGCCGGGCCCGGCTGGAGCGCGTGCTGGGCCACATCATCAGCCGCGAGGGCCCGGTGCTGTCCACCGTCGAGCGCTCCCAGCTGATCCGCCGCGTCGTGGACGAGGCCCTCGGCCTCGGCATCCTGGAACCCCTCCTGGAGGACGCGTCCATCACCGAGATCATGGTCAACGGCCCGGACGCCGTCTTCGTCGAACGCGCCGGACGCGTCGAACAGCTCCCGCTCCGCTTCGCCTCCCACGACCAGCTGATGCAGACCATCGAACGCATCGTCTCCACGGTCAACCGGCGCGTCGACGAGTCGAACCCGATGGTCGACGCCCGCCTCCCGTCCGGCGAACGGGTCAACGTCATCATCCCGCCGCTCTCCCTGACCGGCGCCACCCTCACCATCCGCCGCTTCCCGCGCTCCTTCACCCTCCAGGAGCTGATCGGCCTGGGCTCCCTCGACGAGCACATGGTCTACCTGCTCGCAGGCCTGGTGCAGGCCAGGTTCAACATCATCGTCTCGGGCGCGACCGGCACCGGGAAGACCACCCTCCTCAACGCCCTCTCCGGTCTGATCCCCGAGACCGAACGCATCATCACCATCGAGGACTCGGCAGAACTCCAGCTCCAGCAGGGCCATGTGATCCGGCTGGAGTCCCGCCCCCCGAACGTCGAGGGCCAGGGCCGGATCACCATCCGCGACCTGGTCCGCAACTCCCTGCGGATGCGCCCCGACCGCATCGTCGTCGGCGAGGTCCGCGGCGGCGAGTCCCTCGACATGCTCCAGGCCATGTCCACCGGCCACGACGGCTCCCTCGCCACCGTCCACGCCAACAGCGCCGAGGACGCCCTGATGCGGCTGCAGACCCTCGCCTCCATGTCCGACGTCGAGGTCCCCTTCGCCGCCCTGCACGACCAGATCAACAGCGCCGTCGACGTCATCGTGCAGCTCACCCGGTTCGCCGACGGCGCCCGCCGGATCACCGAGATCGCCCTGCTGGCCAGCCACGGCGGCGAACCGTACCGCCTGCACACGGTGGCCCGCTTCCAAGCCCGGCCCATGACCCCCGACGGCCGCATCCACGGCACCTTCGAGCACCATCCCCTCCCGCGCCGCACCGCCGACCGCCTCTACATGGCGAGCCAGCCCGTCCCCCAGGCGTTCGGCGTCGCCCACACCGTGGCCCAGCTCGCCACCCGAGAAGCAGGGAGGTAGGCCCCGACCATGCCCTCCACGGAACTGTCCACCCTCGTCACCCTCACCACGGGCGTCACCCTGCTCACCTGCGCCCTGGCCGTGGCGGGCCTGCACTCGTACGCGGCCGGCCGGGCCCAGCGCCGGGCCCTCGTCGACCGGCTCACGGCCACCGGCCAGATACCGCCCGCGGGCCGCCGGCGGCTGTTCCCCACACTCGACCGCCGCCTGCGCCGTACCCAGCTCGGCCGGAGACTCGAACTCCGCCTGGCCGCCACCGGCCTGGACATCACCCCCGGTGAGTTCACCGTCTACATGCTCACCGCGGTCGCCGGCCTGTGGCTGACCGGCCACGCCGCCCTGGCCCCCTTCTTCGGCCCGATCGCCGGACTGCTGGGCAGCTGGCTGGCCGTGCAGTTCCTCGACTGGCAACGCCAGAAACGCATCGAGAAGTTCATCGGCCAACTCCCCGAACTGGCCCGTATCCTCGCCAACGCCACCCAGGCCGGACTCGCCCTGCGCACCGCCATCGGCATGGCGGCGGAGGAACTCGAGGCTCCCGCCGGCGAGGAACTCGGCAAGGTGGCCGCCCAGCTGGCGGTCGGCGCATCGATGGACGAGGCCCTCGGCGAGCTCGCCGACCGTCTCCCCTCCCGCGAACTCGTCGTCCTCGTCACCACCCTGGTCCTCGCCAACCGCGCCGGCGGCCAGGTCGTCAGCGCGCTGCGCAACCTCACCGAGACCCTCGAGGAGCGCAAGGAGACCCGGCGCGAGATCCGCACCCAGCTCTCCCAGGTGAACATGACGTCGTACGCCGTCCCGGTCATGGGCATCGGCTCGTTGCTCCTGATGAACGGGGTCAAGGACGGCGCCCTGGAGCGCATGACGGGCTCCCCGGCCGGCCAAGCGGCAGTGATCACCGCCTTCGGCCTGTACGCGCTCGGATTCGTCCTCATCCGCCGCATGTCCCGGATCGACGTGTAAGAGGAGGGGGACGGAAGACATGGCAATCCTGCTGGCCCTGCTGATGGCTCTGTCCGTCTGCGGCGTCTTCGCCGGCATCCGCATGTACCGGGCGGAGGCCAGGCTCCCCGGCGACCTCGCACTCGCCCTGGAGGTCGGCGCCACCCGCACCGGCCCCGTCGACTCCCTGATCGACCGCCTCGGCATGCGCTACGCCCCCGCCGTACTCCGCCTGATGGGCCCGGCCCAGGTCGCAAAGTACCGCCGCAGGATCGATCTCGCGGGCAACCCCGGCGGCCTGACCATCGACCGCTACGCCGCCCGCCGCGCGGTCTACGGCTTCCTGGGCGCCGTGGGCTTCCTGGTCTTCCTGCTCCGCGGGCAGTACCTGGTGGCCCTCCTCCTGCTGGCCTTCGGCGCTTTCTGGACGGAGGTCGGCATCTGGTCGGCGATCCGGATCCGCAAGGACGAGATCGAGCGCACCCTCCCCGACTTCCTCGACGTCCTCGCCGTCGTGGTCAGTGCCGGCCTCGGCTTCCGCCAGGCCCTCGACCGCGTCGCCACCCGCTACGAGGGCCCCTGGGCGGACGAGCTGCGCATCACACTGCGCCAGATGGACCTCGGCATGAGCCGCCGCCAGGCCTTCGCGGAGCTGCGCCGCCGCAACGACTCGGAACAGGTGGCGATGTTCGTCACGGCCCTGCAGCAGGGCGAGGAACTGGGCGCTCCGATCGTCGACACGCTGGTGTCGCTGGCAAGGGACATGCGCCGCACCGACGCCCAGAACGCCCGGCGCAAGGCGGCGCGTGCGGTTCCCAAGGCCACGCTGATGATCACCACGTTCATGGTGCCCGCCACGATGATCCTGCTCGCCGCGGGCCTGATCCTGGGCTCGGGCACGGACTTCGGGACGATCACCGGTGAGTAGGCCGGGGGTGGTGCGGGTGAGGACGGTGCCGATGCCGGTACCGGGGACGAAGGCCGCCGGGGCGACGGGCGCGGGACAGGGTGCGCGACCGTGGCCCGTCCGTCGGCACGCGAGCCGACGGCAGGAGCAGCACCGGCCCACGACCGAATCCACGACCGAATCCACGACCGAATCCACGACCGAATCCACGACCGAACCCGCGACCGAACCCGCGACCGAACCCGCGACGGAGTCCAAGGCGGAATCCGAGGCGGAATCCAGGAGGGGATCCACGAGAGAATCCGCGAAGGAACCGGCCTCCGCTCCCGCCCCTTCCTCCGCCCCCGCGCTCCGCCTCCAGGTGAACGCCCTCCAGGCCCTGTGCCGCCAGGTCTTCGGCTTCCGCCTGGCCGTGATAGCCGTGGCGGCCCCCACCGCCCTCCTCAACGCCGGGGCGGGTCTGGGCGTCCGCCTGGTCGGCGCGGCGGTGGTCGTCACCTTCATGGTCTCCTACGTCCTGTTCCGCGACTGGGAGCGCTTCGGCCCGCTCCTGCTGCGCCACCCCACTCTGCTCGCCGTCGACACCCTCTTCGGCGCCCTGCTCCTCATCGCCGCGGGCCCGGACACCCCGCTGTCCTACGTCAGCCTCTGCACCCCGCTGCTGGCCGGCCTGTCCTACAGCTGGCGCGGGGCCGCCCTCTTCGCCTCCCTCCAGTCCCTGATCCTGCTCCTGGTCCATGCGGCCCTGGAGAACCCGAACCCGGGCGTGGCCGAGCTGTCCCTGCTCCCCGGCCTGTGCGTCATCGCCGGCGCGGCCGGCTCGAGCCTCCGCAGCCTTCTCCTCCGCTTCGGCTCGGCCACCGAGGCCCTGACGGCGGTGCGGGAGCGCCTGGCCGTGGCAGAGGCGGTCGGCGCCGAGCGCGCCCGGCTCGCCCGCGAGCTGCACGACTCGGTCGCCAAGACCCTGCACGGCGTCGCCCTGGCCGCGGACGGCCTGGCCGTCTCGTCGGACCCCGCACGCACGGACCCCGCACGCTTGGACCCCGAGCGGGTACGGCAGCAGGCGGCACTGATCGCCCGGGCCGCCCGCAGGGCTGCCGCGGAGTCCCGCGAGCTCCTGGCGGACCTGCGCCGTGAGCCGGGCCAGGACGAGGAGACGGACGTACTGGCAGAACTGCGGGCACACACCGCCGCCTTCACCGCCCGCACCGGCATCCGTACGGAGTACCGAACCGTGGGAGCCACCGGCCCAGCGGGAGGGACGAGCAGGGGCTTCGTCCCTCCCCCGGTCGCCCGCGACCTCCTCACCATCGCCGCGGAGGCGATGGAGAACGCGCACCGCCACGCGGCCCCGACGCGTGTCGAGGTTCGGGCGGGGGTCCGGACGGGAGCCGACGGCGAGGAACTGCACCTCAGCGTCTACGACGACGGCGTCGGCCTCCCCCCGGACCTGGCCCTGCGGGACCTCCGCAGATCCGGTCACTTCGGCCTGCTCGGCATGGCCGAGCGAGCGGCGGCGGTCGGCGCCCGCATCCGCATCGGCCGGGGCGGCCACCCGACCGGCACGGAGGTCCGCGTGGATCTGCCGCTGACGACTGGAGAGGGGGCGCCCCGATGCACCGGCCACCGCTGCGCGTGATCGTGGCCGACGACAACCCGGTCGTCCGGGCCGGTCTCACCGTCCTGCTGTCCGGCCGCGCGGACATCATGGTCGTCGCCGAGGCCGCGGACGGCCACGAGGCCTGTGAGTCGGCCCGGCGCCTGCGCCCCGACGTCGTCCTGCTGGACGTACGCATGCCCGGCATGGACGGCCTCGCGGCCCTGCCTCACCTGGTGCAAATCGCCCCGGTCATGATGCTGACGTACAGCGGGGAGTCGGAGACCGTCCAGGAGGCCCTGCACCGCGGGGCGTCCGGCTATCTGGTCCACGGCGAGTTCACCGCCGAGCAACTGGTGTCCGCAGTACGGGACACCTGCGCCGGCGGGGCCCACTTCACCCCGACGGCGGCCGAGGCACTGCGCTCGGGCCTCCGACGGCGAACAGCACACGAAGCTGCGACTGCACACACTGACGAAACGTCAAATAGCCCAGGGTCAGGCAATTCCGCCAACTCTCTTTCGCAGATGCAACTTCATGTGGGACAGTCGTCGTCGGTGGGACGGGAAGCCCGAGCGAGGTTCCGGCTCAGCGCGAGGGAGGCGGAGATCATGGACCTCATCGCGTCCGGCATGACCAACCAGCAGATCGCCGCAGCGTGCTTCATCAGCGAGAAGACGGTCAAGAACCACATCAACCGCATCTTCGCCAAGCTGCACAGCACCAGCCGCTCCGAGGCCGCCGCGAAGTGGCTCGGCACGGCGCCGGACACCCGACGAGGCGGGGAGTGACACGCGGTGACCAACGGGGGCAGCACACGCAACCGACGCCGGACGCCGTCCGCCTGGGCCCGCCTTTGGGCCCACGGACCCTCCACACGCCGGCCACCCCAGCCGTACGCTCCAGCCGACGGCCCCGCCCACCCAGGAGGAACCCCCCATGCCCAACCGGCTGACCACCCTCATCGCCAATCTGCACACCCACACCACCCGCAACGACAGGGGCCAGACGGCGGTGGAGTATCTGGGCATCATCGCGGTGGTGGTGGCGATCGTGCTGGCAATTACGGGGACGGATATCGGGCAGTCGATCTACGACGCGATTGTGGCCAAGATCGACGAAGTGACGGGCTGACTCTTCTCCGCAAATATGGAGATGCAGGGCAGGCGTTCCCTATTTACATAACCGTGATCGGGGGCCTGCTCTTTCTCGCGTTCGCGTACTTCGCAGTCGGCCAGGCCGCAGCCAACCGGAATGGTGCTCAAACGGCCGCCGATGCAGCGGCACTCGCCGCAGCCCAGGACAGACGGGAGCAGCTGGCCGACGCCTGGGTGGACAGTATTCTCGACCCGGCCAGTTGGCAGGGAATATTCGAAGGCGATGCGGCGGGACTGGCCTCCTCTTGCTGGCGAGCTGATCAATTTGCAGCGCGGAACAATGCCCGTGTGCTGGCCTGTAGCCCGGAAGGGCCTTTGAGCGTCACCGTCGACGTTGAGACCACACGGACCGTGGGGGAGTCGATAGTCCCCGGTACCGAGAACCGGAGGTCACAGGCCTCTGCCACCGCGGTTATCGACGCCCGCTGCACGTTCCAGCTGTCCGCCACTGTCGTGGAAGAGGACGTCCTACCGCAGCTCAAATGCGAGGACGAGGAGTGGGAGTTGGACCCGGAGGACACGTCCCATCGCCCGGACGCCCGGGACCTATTCGATGTCCACCTGGCCGATCAACCAGCGAATGACGAGTAAGAAGGAAGCGGAAGCATGAGCATTCGGTTCACTACGAAGGCCCATAGAGGGGTGGTCGCGATGGCTGCCGCGGCCGTCCTGGCCCTCGGCGTAGCCGGCTGCGGCGGGGGGGACGGGGGAGGCGGCGACGACCGCAAGTCCGGTGCATCCGCAACTGCTGCCAAGAACGGCGGATCAAAGACCAGCGCACAAGAAGGAGCCGACGAGCCGCTGGCGGAGGCCAAGGGGGAGGGCGACCTCGTACTCAAGATTACTTCCGCTACGAGAGACGCTGGGGGCTTCATCACCGTCAGTGGTGAACTGAAGAACGACGGAGATCAGCCTGCTCGTGTTTCGGTACGCACTGCGGGCGACGAGACCGAGATCATCAGGCACGGATCATCGCTCGGTGGGGCCACTCTCGTGGATTCAGCGGGTAAGAAGCGCTACTACGTCCTGCGGGACACGGATGGTCGACCTCTCGCGACGACCAATCTGCCGAGGATCAAGGCCGGGGCCACCGTTCCCGTCTTCATGCAGTTCCCTGCACCCCCCACCGAAACCGCAGAAGTCACGTTCCAGCTTCCTACCTTCGCCGCCGCTGTCATTGAAATTTCCGGGTGAGGTCACCGTGATCCACGCCCGCCTGACCGCATTCCTCGCTGCGACCGTTCTGATTGCAGCAAACGCAGCCGGAGCCACTGTGGGCCATGCTGCCGACGGCCCATCGGTACCCCCGGGTACGGAGGCGTCGGCCTCCGCCCCCGTGGACGTAGACCCCAACGACCCGGACCTGAAACTCCCCGACGGCGCCACCCTGGCCGAGCCCAAGGTGCTGGACATCAAGTCGGTCGTGGAGGACCAGAGCGGCGACGAGCGCCGTGAGGACACCAACACCAAGGTGAAGTTCGCCCTCCAGGCCGAGGTGCTATTCGGGAAGGACAGCGCGAGGCTGAGCGGCGAGTCGAAGTCCCGTATCGCCGGTATCGCCGAGGAGATCAGGGCTCAGGGCGCGACAAGGGTGCGGGTCTTCGGGTTCACGGACAACCTGGGCTCATCGGCGCACGGCGACGTCCTGTCCAAACAGCGCGCCAACGCCGTTCAGGATGTCCTGGCCAAGGAACTGAACGACGCAGACGTCACGTACGAGGTCCGCGGCTACGGGGAGCAGTACCCGATCGCCGACAACTCGACGGAAACCGGCCGCAAGAAGAACCGGCGGGTGGAGGTCTCCTTCCCTCGCACGGAGGACCGACCTACAACAGGTGATCGGCCTTCCCCGACTTGATCTCCAGGATGAGGGCGCGAAGGGCTTCCCGGCTGTCGGTGAGGTGGCGCTGCTCCTGCCCGGCGACGGCGATGTAGGCGCGACCGTCCTCGTCTGTACCTATGCGGAAGCAGTTGTTTCCCTCACCGCAGTAGGGCTCTTCCCACGCGATCTCGGTCATGTCAGCCGCTCCTCAGAGTTGACGGACGATACTGTGCACGAGCTCTCGCGAAGCTTGCTGGTCCAATGACTTGGCGCGCCACCAGTCCATATGGGTCTGATACTTCGAGAGTTGTGCTTCGGCATGAGTGAACTCGCGTCCGTGAGCCGAGTCCAGCTGCACGGTGTCCAGCTGAGACACGACCCCGTTCGTACAACACCGCATGGCCGGCGCCCGGGAACGCTCCGACCTCCACGGGCAGGACCCGCACCTCGATGTTGTCCTGCTCGGATCGTTCGCACAGATACTGCAGCTGCTCACGAGCTGCCCGGCGGCCACCGAACTGTGCGCTGTGCTGCGAGGTGTTCTGGCC
>NZ_JBAGKH010000021.1:0-114698 GCF_036689765.1 Streptomyces poriticola | reverse complement strand
GCCCCCGTGGCCGCCGTGCCCGACGCGGCCTGGGCGGCTGCCGCCCCCGGCTTGTAGTCGGCGAAGAAGTCCCACCAGGCACGGTCTACCGAGTTCGGGTCCTGGAGGTACTGCTGATAGATCTCGTCGACGAGCCACTCGTTCGGACCGAACGCGGCAGCGGGGTTCTTGCCCGCTTGGTCTGCGTCGGTCGAGATGCTCGATGCGTTACTGGGGGACTGTGGCGACACGGCGGCAACCGCCCTCTTCCGCTTCACAAGGTGATGGACAGCGGGAATAAAGGCTACGCCTCCCCGGCCGGGAAGGTCAGGTCGGGCCCGTTCATCGTCGCGTAAGTCACATCTCGGAGCGTGTTTCGGGCCCGGAAATGGCGGGAAACAAGTGAGGTTCTGCGCCAGAAGGGAAGGAGGTACCCGCACCCGGCGCGGGGCTCGCGCGGGCCTCTGCCTGCTCACACGTGTCCTGCTGCGTGGACGCCGTGGGATCTTGTGGTGCCGCCTCGAACTTTACGTCAACTTGGTACGGACGGCAGGCCCGGAAGAGTGACAAGGATCCGGCAACCGCGCTCGGATTCGGCCACCCGGATCCGGCCGCCGTGCAGGTCCACGGCCCAGCGGGCGATCGCCAGGCCCAGCCCGGTGCCGCCGTCGCTGCCCGGGCCGTGCGGCCGTGAGACCGACCCCCGGTTGAACCGCTCGAAGACCCGGTGCCACTCGGACCGGGGGATGCCCGGCCCCTCGTCGAGGACCTCCAGCTCCAGCGACTCCTGCAGCGTCCCGCGCCGGGCCCTGAGCGTCACCCGGCCGTGCGGCGGACTGTGCTTGACCGCGTTGTCGACGAGGTTGGCGACCACCTGGTGGATGCGCTCCGGGTCGGCGTGGGCGGTCAGCTCCGGCGGCGCGACGTCCAGGTGCAGATGGACGTCGGTACGGGAGTGGTTGCCGGATCCGGAGGCGATGCCGGCCCGGGCCGAGGCGACCATGTTGGCCTCCTTGAGCACCCCGGACAGATACGGCCACACCTCGAAGCGCCGGGTGCGCAGCGGTACGACACCGTTGTCCAGGCGGGACAGGTCCAGCAGGGTCTCCACCAGCCGGCCGAGCCGCTCGGTCTGCCCCAGCGCCGTCCGCATGGTCTCCGGGTCGGCCTCGGTGACCCCGTCGACGATGTTCTCCAGCACCGCGCGCAGCCCCGCGATCGGGGTGCGCAGTTCGTGCGAGACGTTGGCGACCAGCTCCTTGCGCTGACGGTCCTGGGCCTCCAGGTCGTCGGCCATGCGGTTGATGGTGACGGCCAGGTCGCCGAGCTCGTCACGGCGGTTCTCACGGACCCGGCGGGTGTAGTCGCCGTGCGAGATCGACCGGGCCACCGCGTTCATCTCGTCCAGCGGCGCGGTCAGGCCGTGGGCGACGAACTGCGTGATGAGCAGCGTGGCGATCATCGAGAAGACGGTGATGAAGCGCAGTTCGGTCTTGGTGTGCACGGCGATCACCGAGAGTCCGGTGGTGATCAGCACCGAGGTGACGACGAGTGCGCCCAGCTTGGTCTTGATCGAGAACGGGCGTACGCCGCCCCAGGGCTCCCCGGGGCTCCTCCGTGCGGCCTGCCGCCCCTGGCTCATGGCGTCGGCGTCTCCAGCGCGTAGCCCACGCCGTGCACCGTGCGGATCCGCTCGGCGCCGATCTTCCGGCGCAGCGCCTTGATGTGGCTGTCGACGGTCCGGGTCCCGGATGCGTCGGCCCAGTCCCACACCTCGGCCAGCAGCTGCTCGCGCGAGAGCACCGCGCGCGGGGTGTTCGCCAGGCACACCAGCAGATCGAACTCGGTGGGCGTGAGATGCACGTCCTCGCTGCGCACCCGGACCCGGCGCTGCGCGTGGTCGATCTCCAGCTCGCCCAGGCGCAGGATGCCGCTGCGCGGGGTGGTGGCGGCGATGGCGGCCCGCTCCACGCGGCGCAGCAGCACGTGCACGCGCGCGGCCAGCTCCCGCATGGAGAACGGCTTGGTCATGTAGTCGTCGGCGCCGACGCCGAGCCCGACCAGCATGTCCGTCTCGTCGTCGCGCGCGGTGAGCATCAGCACCGGCACCGGGCGGGCGGCCTGCACCCGCCGGCAGACCTCAAGGCCGTCGAAGCCGGGCAGCATGATGTCGAGGATCAGCAGGTCGGGCTGCCAGGCCTCGGCCGTCTCGACGGCGGACGGGCCGTCGCCCGCCGTTTGCACCAGGAACCCCTCGGCGCGCAGGCGGGTCGCGATGGCGTCGACGATCGTCTGGTCGTCCTCGACCACGAGCACCCGGCGCTGCGCGCCCGGCGTCGCCGTCGTGCCGTTGTGGGAGGTCTGTGTCTGCTCCATCGCCCGCCCCTGAGGTGTGCTTACCGGAATCCGTGGGGTGATCCCTCGTCCGCGCAGGACTGCGCTTGACGCTTGAATGACCGCGTCAGGGCAGCAGCGTACGGGGAGCCACCGGGCCTTTGCTATCCAGGACCGACGCCGAGATGAACCACGTCCGGAACGCCCCGGGCAACGGGGATCTCTTCGGTACGCACCCGCTGGAACCCGGCATTACGCAAGGATTCTTCGAATTCGGGGGAGGGTTTCGCCGACCACACGGCGACCACTCCGCCGGGCTTCAACAGCCGTGCGCAGGCGGTGAGTCCGGCCGGCGCGTACAGGGTCTCGTTGCCCTCGGTGACGGTCCAGCCGGGCCCGTTGTCGATGTCCAGGCACAGGGCGTCGTACGTGGCGCAAGTCTCATTGACGTACCTGGTCAGATCCGCCTCGACGATCTTGGTGCGCGGGTCGGCCAGGGCCGCGCGGGTCAGTCCGGACAGCGGCCCGCGCCGGTGCCAGTCGATGACGGCGGGTTCGCGCTCGACGACCGTGATCCCGCCCCAGCGGGAATTCGCGGCTGCATGCGTCAGCGAGAATCCGACCCCCAGTCCGCCGATCAGCACGTGAGGTGCCGGGCGCTCGCCGGAGGCGTCCAGCGCGGCGAGCGCCGCATCGACCAGCCGGCGCTCCGAGCGGCCGTCCGAGGTGTCCATCAGGAAGCAGCCGTTGGCGATGATCTGCAGCAGCCCGCCGTGCCGGCGCAGCACCACCTCGCCATGGGGACCGTCGCGCCGGTCCAGGACCTCGGGGATGTCGTACACGAGGGACATCCGGCCATCCTGGCACTCCGCTGACGGTTTGTTGACGGAATCGGGAACTCGGGGTGACGGGGCGTGCAGGGGGTGTCCCGGGAGCGGTCCGCGATCGCCCACAGCGAACGCGGGGAACAATCCCCGGCGGCCGAGCATTGAGTCGGCATAACTCAACTTGACTGCCGAAGGGGAGATCATGGCTGCTGAGTCCACGGAGTTCACACCGCTCACCCTGCCCGTGCTGCCGCTCGACGACGAGGTCGTGCTGCCCGGGATGGTGGTCCCGCTCGATCTGAGCGACCCCGAGGTGCGGGCCGCGGTCGAGGCCGCCCAGGCCGCCGCGCGGTCCGAGCCCGGAAAGCCCCGCGTGCTGCTCGTCCCGCGCCTCGACGGGACATATGCCCGCACCGGTGTGCTGGGCACCGTCGAGCAGGTCGGCCGGCTGGCCGACGGCGACCCCGGCGCCCTGGTCCGTGGCCGCGGACGGGTGCGGATCGGCGCGGGCACCACCGGTCCCGGTGCCGCGCTGTGGGTGGAGGGCACCCGGGCCGACGAGAGTGTCCCCGTGCCGCTGCCCGGGCAGATCGGCGAACTGGTCAAGGAGTACAAGGCGCTCGCCACCTCCTGGCTGCGCAAGCGCGGCGCCTGGCAGGTCGTCGACCGGGTCCAGGCCATCGACGACGTCTCCGCGCTCGCCGACAACTCCGGATACTCGCCGTTCCTGACCACCGAACAGAAGATCGAGCTGCTGGAGACCGCCGACCCGGTGGCCCGCCTGAGGCTCGCCACCCAGCAGCTGCGCGACCACCTCGCCGAGCAGGACGTGGCCGAGTCCATCGCCAAGGACGTCCAGGAGGGCGTCGACAAGCAGCAGCGGGAGTTCCTGCTGCGGCGTCAGCTGGAGGCCGTGCGCAAGGAGCTGCGCGAGCTCGGCGGCGAGAAGGACGGCGAGGAGTCCGACGACTACCGCGCCCGCGTGGAGGCCGCCGACCTGCCCGGGAAGGTGCGCGAGGCCGCCCTCAAGGAGGTCGACAAGCTGGAGCGGTCCAGCGAGGCCTCCCCCGAGGGCTCCTGGATCCGCACCTGGCTCGACACCGTCCTCGAACTGCCGTGGAACGAACGCACCCAGGACGCCTACGACATCCAGGGTGCCAAGGCCGTCCTCGACGCCGAGCACGCCGGACTGGACGACGTCAAGGAGCGCATCACCGAGTACCTGGCGGTGCGCAAGCGGCGCACCGACCGGGGTCTGGGCGTCGTCGGCGGGCGGCGTGGCGGGGCCGTGCTGGCCCTGGTGGGCCCGCCCGGAGTGGGAAAGACCAGCCTCGGTGAATCGGTCGCCCACGCCATGGGCCGCAAGTTCGTCCGGGTCGCCCTCGGCGGCGTCCGCGACGAGGCCGAGATCCGCGGCCACCGCCGCACTTACGTGGGCGCGCTGCCCGGCCGGATCGTCCGCGCCGTCAAGGAGGCCGGGTCGATGAACCCGGTGGTGCTGCTGGACGAGATCGACAAGGTCGGCTCCGACTTCCGCGGCGACCCGGCCGCGGCCCTGCTCGAGGTCCTCGACCCCGCGCAGAACCACACCTTCCGGGACCACTACCTCGAGGTCGAGCTCGACCTGTCCGACGTGGTCTTCCTGGCCACCGCCAACGTCCTGGAGGCCATCCCGGAGGCCCTGCTGGACCGCATGGAACTGGTCCGGCTCGACGGCTACACCGAGGACGAGAAGATCGTCATCGCCCGGGACCATCTGCTGCCCCGGCAGCTGGAGCGGGCGGGACTCGGCGGCGACGAGGTCACCATCGACGAGAGCGCGCTGCGCCGGCTGGCCGGCGAATACACCCGCGAGGCGGGCGTGCGCAACCTGGAGCGGTCCGTCGCGCGGCTGCTGCGCAAGGTCGCGGCCCAGCACGAACTGGGCGAGCGGGAGCTGCCGTTCACCGTCACCGACGGTGATCTGCGCGCCCTGATCGGCCGGCCGCACCATGTGCCCGAGTCCGCCCAGGACCCGGCCGAGCGGCGCACCTCCGTGCCCGGCGTGGCCACCGGCCTCGCGGTGACCGGGGCCGGCGGCGACGTGCTGTACGTGGAGGCGTCCCTGGCCGACCCGGAGACCGGCGCCGCGGGGCTGACCCTGACCGGTCAGCTCGGTGACGTGATGAAGGAGTCGGCGCAGATCGCGCTGAGTTTCCTGCGCTCGCGCGGAGCCGAACTGGAGCTGCCGGTCGCCGATCTGAAGGAGCGCGGCGTACACATCCACTTCCCGGCGGGCGCGGTGCCCAAGGACGGCCCGAGCGCCGGTATCACCATGACGACGGCGCTGGCCTCCCTGCTGTCGGGCCGGCTGGTGCGCACGGACGTGGCGATGACCGGCGAGGTCTCGCTGACCGGGCGGGTGCTGCCGATCGGCGGGGTGAAGCAGAAGCTGCTCGCCGCCCACCGCGCGGGCGTGACGACCGTCGTCATCCCCAAGCGCAACGAGCCCGATCTGGACGACGTCCCGGCCGAGGTGCTGGACAGCCTCGACGTCCACACCGTGACCGACGTCCGTCAGGTCCTGGAGCTGGCGCTGTCCCCGGCGACGAACGGGGCGGCGCCGCAGGTCCCGGCGGCGGCGTGACGGAGCCGCCGGGGAGAGGCGAGGCCCGGGCCCCGTGAGGGAGGCCTGGGCCTCGCCGCACGCCCCCGGGGCGGGAAGCCGCCGAGGGCCGCGGGCCCGCTCAGCCGAGGGCCAGGGCGCGGACCCGGTCGAGGGCTCCGTTGAAGCGGTTGTGGTCGCCGACGATCGGCCCGGAGGAGGTGTACTGCCACATGGTGTAGTACGGCCAGCCCGCCGGCAGTTCGCCCACCGCGGAGGCGTACCGGGCGATCCACAGCGGGTTGGCGGACGCGAAACCGCCGTGGTTGCCGGTGCACTGCTTCCACCAGCTCGTGGCCGTGTAGATGACGGCGTCCCGGCCGGTGCGGGCCTTGTAGGTGTTCAGGAAGTCGCGGATCCAGGAGACCATCTGGCTCTGCGTCCTGCCGTAGCAGGCCGCGCCGTACGGGTTCCACTCGATGTCCAGGGCGCCGGGCAGGGTCTTTCCGTCGCCGGACCAGCCGCCGCCGCGGTCGACGAAGTAGTGGGCCTGGGCGGCGCCGCTGGTGGTGTCCGGGGTGGCGAAGTGGTAGGCGCCGCGGATCATGCCCACGTTGTACGAGCCGTTGTACTGCTGGGCGAAGTAGGGGTTGCGGTAGTACGTCCCCTCGGTTGCCTTGGCGTAGGCCCACCGCACCCCGCTGGTCCACAGGCCGGTCCAGGCGACGTCGCCCTGGTGGCTGGAGACGTCCACGCCCTCGGTCCGGGCGGCGCCGCCGGGGACGGGGGTGCCGTGCTGCCCGTCGTGGGCCAGGACGCCCGTGCCCATGCGGGCCGAGCCGCGGGCCGGGATGTCGGCCGCAGCTGCGGACGGTGCGGTGATTGCGGTGAGGGTCAGGGACGAGGCGGCGAGCAGGACTCCCGCGGCGGCGTGGCGCCGGCTGCGGGGCGATCCGGTTCTGCGCACGGACATGACGTGCCTCCGAAGGCTCGGTGGTGCCCGGTGGGGGTGACGACCGGCAGGGGAGGCCCGCGGGATCTGATGGCGTGGGCATGCCAGTCGGGTCGCGCATCATCGACGCTACGCACGTAGAACGCCCGGTGGGAAGGGTTCCGGAGGCTGCCGTTGGTCTAAGCCTGCGAAATACTTGCCACGCTGCAGCGATGGCGGCGGGCGGCGGAAACTTTCAGGACCGTAAAACCTCAGGCAGGGGCTGACGTGCACGAAGACGGAATCGACGGCGGACCGGGAGCCGAATCCGGGGGTGGGTCCGTCGGAGGTGGGTCCCGGCGGGGGTCCGGACGTGGTGTGGACCAGCCCGAGTTCCTGGCGCTGGAGCGCGAACTGACGGTGCTGCTGCGGCGGGCCCGGGCCAACCAGGGCGAGATGGCCCGGGAGGTGCATCCGGACCTGGAGTCGTCGGCGTACGGGCTGCTGGTCCGGCTGGGGGAGTGCGGTGCGCAGCGGGCCACGGAGCTCGCCGGCTACATCGGGGTCGGCAAGGCGACCATGTCCCGCCAGCTGCGCGCCCTGGAGGACCTCGGCCTGGTCGCCCGCGAACCCGACCCCGCGGACGGCCGCGCCTGGCTGATCACCCTCACCCCGGAGGGCCGCGAGCGGGTCGGCCGGGTGCGCGAGGCCCGCCGCGCCCGCTACGCCCGCCGACTCGCCGACTGGGACCCGAAGGCGGTGGCGGAACTGGCGCGGCTGCTGCACGAGCTGAACCTCGGCATGGAGAAGTGAGCCGGGCCGTAGGGCTCGGCGGAGCGAGCCGGGCCGTACGGCTCAGAGCTCGGCGTACACCACCGTCGCGTCGTCGTGTGTCTTGCTCCGCCCCAGGAACGCCCGCTCCGTGTCCGCGAGCTCCAGCTCCCGCACCCGCTCCACCAGCGCCCGCGCCCCCTCCTTCCGCACCAGCCCCAGGCAGTCGGCCCAGTCGCCCTCCCGGAACCGCTCCACCCAGCGCGCCGCCCCGTCCGTCAGTGCGGCCAGCGCCCGCACCTCACCGCGCGGCAGCACCCCCGTGACCGCCCGGGCCGCGACCGCGGGATCGGCGGCGGCGGTGAAGAAGCCGCCCTCCCGGTTGCGGAGATCGGCGTCGATCAGCGCGTCCGTGGCCAGTGCGGAGCGCGGCAGCCGGGCCAGCCGGTCGTCCAGGACCGCGCCGACCGTGCCGTCGGCGGCCTCCACCAGCAGCACCGAGTCGGACAGCACCAGGTACTCGACCGCGCTCGGCGTCCAGCGCGCCAGGACGACGGTGGCCTGCGGGGTCCGGGAGTGAGAAAGGTCACAGGTTCCGCTGTGGGTCTCGGCGGTACGCGCGATGGCGCGGGAAAGTGCCTCCGCCAGGGGAACATCCGGGAGGGAAACGGTCAGTTCGGTCAGCGCGCCGCCCAGCCGCGCGGTGAACCAGGGAACGGAATGCAGACAGCCCGTTCCGTCCGCCGGTGGCGTCACCCCGTCGAGCACGACGAGTGAACCGCCCTGCCCGGAGGCCGGAAGTCCGACGCTCGCGAAGTCCTCGTTGGGCCGGTCCGGGTCACCCGGTCGCGACAACAGCTCCGTACGCATCAGGCCAGTCTGCACGACCCCTTCACACGGTCCGCAAACGACCGGCAACGATCGTACAAACCCCTCGACTCCGCAGGTCGGGTGCCGGATTTGGGGCAGATTGCAGTACTCCGGGAAGCGGCGGCGGCGAATCCTTGCACCACCCGCCGCAGACGTCCAACCGGCACGCCGCCCGGACCTGTCGCATGCGCCACGGGAACTTGCTCCCCAACTCCCGTCCGATGTTCACTCCTTCGAGTGGCGGGTCAGGTGATGCACGTGCACCACCCACCGGCACTGGGAGGGTCGGGGACCGGTGGGGGGCCGCCCCGCTCCTGCCGAGAGCTCGGGGGGAGGGTGCATGCACCGCCCGGTCCGTTGACGGAGCGCCACCCGGTCCCACGGGTACACGAGTTCAGGAATGCGAGCACCGGTGCAGAAGACGCGGCCTCGTCGCACAGGCAAGCAGAAGGCCCCCGCGGGGGGCACCGAGCCGACCCCCGGCACCCCCGACGCCGCCGGACCTCCCGGACCCCCGGTCGGCAAGGGCCGCCCCACCCATGTGCGCAACCGCCTCATCGTCGCCGTCGCCGTCGTGGCCGCCGCCATCGCCGCGGCCGGCGCCCCGTCGGTGATCGCCGCCTCCGGACAGCTGCACGACTCCCAGGACCTGGTCACGCTCGCCGAACAGACCCAGGACGCGCTCACCCTCGCCCACTCCCTGGCCGACGAACGCGACGAGGTCACCCCCTACATCGCGGCCGGCCGACCCGAGTCGAGGGCGCCGTCGGAACAGCACAGCGCCCGCGTGGACCGGCAGGTGGAGGAACTGCGGGAGGACACCGACACCCCCGCCGCGCTGCGCGGGGACCTCGACTCCATCGCCGCGCTGCGGCGCGCCGCGCTCACCGGCAAGAGCACCGCGCTGGAGGCGCACCGGGCGTACTCCGATGCCGTCGCCGGACTGCACGCCCTCGCCGTACAGCTGGCCGAGCAGATGCCGCCCCGCGCGGGCGGCGGCGCACACGCCCTCGCCGAACTGGACACCGCCGTCCAGCAGGCCGCCGCCACCCGAGGACTGCTGCTCGCGGCGCTGAACGTGCCCACCACCACGCAGACCGTCATCGACCCGATCACCGGACTGCCGACCGAGACCACCACCTCGTCCGAGGCCGACACGGAACGCCGCGACGCGCTCACCGCCGCCGCCCAGCAGGCCCGGGTCCGCTCCGACGCCGCCCTCGCCGACTTCCGCGACAGCGCACCCCGGCAGGTGCGGGACAGCTACGGCGCCACGGTCGCCGGACCCGAGGTGGACGCCGCGGACACGT
The DNA here is from genome assembly GCF_036689765.1 of Streptomyces poriticola. Taxonomy (NCBI): domain Bacteria; kingdom Bacillati; phylum Actinomycetota; class Actinomycetes; order Kitasatosporales; family Streptomycetaceae; genus Streptomyces; species Streptomyces poriticola. Next base: position 105,092 of record NZ_JBAGKH010000021.1, on the reverse strand, counting down.
ACCTCGCCGACCTCACCGACCAGCCCGTCCTCTCCGAGGACGACCTCGGCACGAGCGTCAAGAAGCTGGACGCCGCACTGTCCGCCCGTATCGACGCCATGCGCGGCGCCGAGTCCGCCCTCTACGACCGCCGCACCAAGGCACTGGAGCAACTGCGCGACGACGACGTCACCGCGCTGGAGATCCGCATCGCCCTGCTCGGCGCCCTGATACTGCTCGCCGTCGGCATCGCCACCGCCATGGCCCGCACCCTCACCCGCCCGCTGTCGGTGCTGCGCCGCGGCTCCGCACGGCTGGCCGAGGCCGAGAACCCCGCCGCCGAGGAACCCGTCTCCTTCACCGGCCGCAACGACGAGTTCGCCCGCGCCATCCGCTCCGTCAACGCGCTGCACGCCCAGGCCGTGGCCCTCGCCGAGCGGGTCACCACGCTGGAGGGCGACCGCAAGCACCTGGTCGCCCAGCGGCAGAAGATGGCCGACGCCCGTGAGGAGCTGCGCACCGAACTCGACGCCTCCGCGGCCCGGCTGAAGGTGCTGCGCAACAGCATCGGCGGCACCTTCGTCAATCTCGCGCTGCGCACCCTCGGCCTGGTCGAGCGGCAGCTCGCCGTCATCGAGGGCCTGGAGGATCGCGAGCAGGACCCGGAGCGGCTCGCCACGCTGTTCAAGCTCGACCACTTCGCCACCGTGATGCGCCGGCACAGCGAGAACCTCCTGGTCCTCGCCGGCGCCGAGCATGTCCAGCACAGTGCCGGCCCGGTGCCCCTGGTCGACGTGGTCCGCGCCGCCGTCAGTGAGATCGAGCGGTACGAGCGCGTCCGTATCGCCGCGCTGCCGCCGCACGCCCACGTCGCGGGCTTCGCCGCCGACGACCTCTCCCATCTGCTGGCCGAACTGATGGAGAACGCCACCTCGTTCTCCCCGCCCGACCTGCCCGTCGAGATCTCCGCCTGGCTGCTGGAGAACGGCGAGCTGATGCTCTCCGTCCAGGACGAGGGCATCGGCATGGCCGGTGACCGGCTGGAGCGGCTCAACGCCCGTCTCGCCGATGTCGACCCGGACGCACCCTACGACCGGGACGGCGAGGACGGGCTCGGGCTCGGCCTGTACGTGGTGGCCCGGCTGGCCCACCGGCACGGTGCACGGGTGCAGCTGCGCGAGCAGAAGCAGGGCGGGGTGGCCGCGGTCGCGGTGCTGCCGGCCTCGCTGCTCGCCGAGGCACCGCCCGCAGCCGTCGCCCCGGCCACGCCGCATGCCGAGAGCACCGGCACCTTCTCGCTGCCGGGCGCCGACGCCGAGGCCAACTCCAACGTCCTGCACGGGCGCTCGGAGGGTGGCGACGCACTGGTGAGGCTGGCGGAGCGGGCGGTACGGCGGTCGGTGCCGGAGCAGGAGTCCGTGCCGGTGCAGGAGTCCGTGCCGGAGCAGGAGTCCGTGCCGGTGCAGGAGTCCGTGTCGGAGCCGGAGCCGGCGTCCGCCGGGACCAGCGCCGGGACGGAGACCGGGGTCGCGGGCTCGGCCGGGACCGGTGCCGCCGACGCCGACGGCATGTCCGCCCATCCGGCGAACGCCGCGCCGGAGCCGGGCCCCGGGGCCGAGCCGACCGGCCCCCAGGGGCCCGGGGAGCCCCTGGAGTCCCGGGAGCTCAAGGAGTCCCGGAGCCGGCCCGACGACTCCGACGGCCCCGGGACCCCGTACGAGACGGATTCCGAGACCACTATGGCGCTGCTCCTCCCGGTCCGGCCCCAGGCCCCGGCACCCGAGGCCGTTCCCGCACCGGAACCCGCACCGGCGCCGGAACCCGCACCCGCACCCGGGCCCGAAGCCGCGCCGGGGGCCCGGCCCGAGCCCGCGCACGATCCGGTGTCCGCACCCGTACCCGCACCCGACCCGGCGTCCGCACCCGGGCCCGATCCGGTACCCGCGCCGCGGGCCGAGCCCGTAACCGCTCCCGAGCCGGCACCTGCACCCGTACGGGGAGCCGGGTCCGAGACCGAGCCCACCCACGACCGCGTACCGGACGAGCCGGAGGAACCCGTCACCGACAAGGGGCTGCCCAAGCGGACCCCGAAGATCAGCACGCCGGCGTCGGCGCCGCGCCCGCGTACGGGCGCGGTCGACGCCGAGGCGCTGCGCCGCCGCCTGGGCGGCTTCCACCGGGGGGCGGAGGCCGGGCGGCGCGACGTCGAGGCGGAGATCGCCACGGCAGGGACACCAGGGACACCAGGGACACCAGGGACACCAGGGACACCAGCAGGGACAACCGAAGAAGCCACGGGGGGCACTGTCGAGGAGGCAAGCAGTTGACCGCGCCCAGTACCTTCGGACTGAGCAGTGAAGCCCGCAATCTCCATTGGCTGCTGACCAATCTCGTCGAGGAGGTGCCCGGCATTCTCTCGGTCGCGGTGGTCTCCTCCGACGGACTGCTCCTGCTCTCCTCCGACCCCGGGAGCAACGACGCGGCCCGCCGCGCCCGGGGCGAGCGCCCCACCGGCCCGCGCGGCTCCTCCGCCGACCTCGCCACCGTCGTCTCCGGCATCGGCAGCCTCACCGTCGGCGCCGCCCGGCTGATGGATTCCGGCGCGGTGAAACACACCATGGTCGCGATGGACGAGGGCAGCCTCTTCGTGATGTCGATCAGCGACGGCTCGCTGCTCGGTGTGCACGGCTCCGCGGACTGCGACATGAGTGTCGTGGCCTACCACATGGCGCTGTTCGTGGGCCGCGCCGGACATGTGCTGACCCCGGAACTCCGCAGCGAGCTCCGCCAGTCCCTGGAGTCCCAGTCCACGGGGAGTACCCGATGAGCAGCAGTTCCAGGAAGAGCCTCCCGGTGCGCGGCGCCGACCGCAAACCCGCCCGGGTCCGCCCGTACTCGCTCACCGGCGGCCGGACGCGCTTCGGCCATGTGCTCCTGGTGGAGACGTTCGTGGCGGCCACCGCCGCGCTCGACGCCCCCGAGGAGCGCAGGGAACTGACGAGCGCCCCGCCGGCCCGGGTGATGCCGGAGATGCGGGCCATCGTCGAACTGTGCCGCCGCATGCGTACGGTGGCCGAGATCGCCGCGCTGCTGAGGATGCCGCTCGGTGTGGTCCGCGTGCTCCTCAGCGACCTCGCGGACCAGGGAAAGATCCGTGTATACGGCACCGGAACCGGCCATGGCACGGGCCGTCCGGACCGCGCTCTGCTGGAAAGGGTGCTGAGTGGACTCCGTCGTCTCTGACGCCGCCGCCTCCGGCGTCACCCCGACCGTCGACCCCGACGAGCCGTCACAGCCCTGGCAGACGGACCGCACCCGCGCCCCGATCGCGACGAAGATCGTGGTGGCGGGCGGCTTCGGCGTCGGCAAGACCACGCTGGTCACCTCCGTCTCGGAGATCACGCCGCTGCAGACCGAGGCGCTGATGACCGAGGCGAGCGAGGAGACCGACGACCTCACCGGCACTCCGGGCAAGCTCACCACCACCGTGGCCATGGACTTCGGCCGCCTCACGCTCGACGACGACCTGGTGCTCTACCTGTTCGGCACACCGGGCCAGCAGCGGTTCTGGTTCATGTGGGACGACCTGGTGCGCGGCGCGATCGGCGCCGTCGTCCTGGCCGACACCCGCCGGCTGAAGGACTGCTTCCCGGCACTGGACTACTTCGAGAGCTGCGGACTGCCGTACGTGGTGGCGGTGAACCACTTCGACGGCAGCGAGCTGTTCGAGCCGGAGGATGTGCGGGAGGCGTTGACGATCCCGCGGCACATCCCTGTAATGATCATGGATGCGCGCCGCCGGATCTCCGTGATCGAGACCCTCCTGGCTCTCGTCGGCCACGCGCTCGACGAAACCCCCGAGTAGACCCGACCTAGGAGTCAGCACCCGCATGCGGAAGATACTCGTCGTGGGGGCCGGCCAGTCCGGCCTCCAGCTCGCCCTCGGCCTCCAGTCGCACGGCTACGAGGTCACCCTGATGTCCAACCGGACCGCGGACGAGATCCGCACCGGCCGGGTCATGTCGACGCAGTGCATGTTCCACACCGCCCTGCAGCACGAGCGCGACCTGCAGCTGAACTTCTGGGAGTCCCAGGCCCCGAAGATCGAGGGACTCGGCGTCTCGGTCGCCGCCCCCGGCTCGCACGACCCGGGCCCGACCCAGCGCGCCATCGACTGGGTGGGCCGGCTCGACGGGTACGCACAGTCCGTGGACCAGCGGGTGAAGATGGCCGGCTGGATGGAGACCTTCGCCCAGCGCGGCGGCCAGCTGGTCATCCACGGCGCGGCCGTCGGCGACCTCGACTACTTCTCCCGCACCTACGACCTGGTCCTGGTCTCCGCGGGCAAGGGCGAGCTGGTGCAGATGTTCGGCCGGGACGCCTCGCGCTCGCCGTACAGCGAACCGCAGCGCGCCCTCGCCGTCGCCTACGTCCACGGCCTGGGCCCGCGCCCGGAGCACCCGGAGTTCGACGCGGTCCGCTGCAATCTGGTGCCCGGCGTCGGCGAGCTGTTCGTCATGCCGACGCTGACCACCTCGGGCCGCGCGGACATCCTGTTCTGGGAGGGCGTACCCGGCGGCCCCCTGGACGTCTTCAAGGACGTCAAGGATCCGGCGGAACACCTCTCCCTGACCCTGGAGCTCATGGAGAAGTTCGTCCCCTGGGAGTACGCGCGGGCCACCAAGGTCGAACTGACCGACGCCGGCGGCACCCTCGCCGGCCGCTACGCCCCCACCGTCCGCAACCCCGTCGGCCGTCTCCCCGGCGGCGGCCTGGTGCTGGGCGCCGCCGACGTGGTCGTGGCCAACGACCCGATCACCGGCCAGGGCTCCAACTCGGCCGCCAAGTGCGCCGCCTCCTACCTCGCCTCGATCCTCGAGCACGGCGAGAAGGAGTTCGACGAGGCCTGGATGCAGGCGGCCTTCGACCGCTACTGGGAGACGGCCCAGCACGTCACCAAGTGGACCAACGCCATGCTCGCCCCGCCGCCGGAGCACATCCTGAACCTGATCGGCGCGGCCGGCGGGCTCCAGCCGGTCGCCGACCGGTTCGCCAACGGCTTCGACGACCCGGCCGACTTCGAGAACTTCTTCTACGACCCGGAGAAGACCGGCGCCTACCTCGCCGAGGTCTCCGGCACCGCGGGCGCGTAGGCGGCGGCGTACCCCTCGTCGGACCCGTCCGTCGCCCCTTCGGGGAGCCTCGGCGGCACGTACCACCGCAGGGGGTCCCCGCCGGGATCGGGGCGTACGGCGCCGAGGACCGGGTTGGCCGCGATCGGCGACACCTTCACCGCGGCGCCGGGGCGCGGCGCCTGGACCACCCTGCCGTGTCCCAGGTACAGCGCCACGTGCGTGGCCTCCGGGAAGTACACCACCAGGTCGCCGGGGCGCAGCTCGTCGAGGGGCACCCGCTCCAGCCGTGCCCACTGCTCCTGGCTGGTGCGCGGGATCGGGGTCCCGGCGTGCCCCCAGGCCTCGGAGGTCAGCCCGGAGCAGTCGTAGGTGCCGGGCCCTTCCGCGCCCCACTCGTAGGGCTTGCCGAGCTGCTGCACGGCGAAGCGCACCGCCCGGTCGCCCCCGGCGGAGGGCTTGGCGTCGTCCTCGCCGAGCGCGCCGGAGGCCAGGAACCGCTGCTGTGCGTCGGCGACCCCGTCCTTCTCCAGGGCGGCCACCGCGGCCAGTTCCCCGGGACCGAGCGAGGCGAGCAGCTCCTCGACGTCGCGGAGCCGCTCGCGCACGTCGTCGCGCTCCTTCCGGCGCTGCTCGGTGAGGGTGAGCTGCCGGTCCAGGGCTCCCCGGGCCTTGCGGGCCAGCTCCTCGGCCTGCTGCTCGCTGCCGGTCAGCCGGCCCACCGTCCCGGCCCGCTGCCGCGCCAACCGGCCGATCACATGGCCCTGGTCCAGCGCGTGCTGCGGATCGCGGGCCAGCAGCAGCCGCAGATAGGGGGAGAGGTCGCTGCGGCCCTGGTACTGCTGCCGGGCCAGCCGGCCCGCCGCGCTGCGGCTGTCCTGCAGGGACAACCGGGTCCGGGCCAGCTCGGCGTCGAGCCGCTCGGTCTCGGCGCGCTGCTGCGCCAGCCGCTCCTCGGTGGAGTTGTACGCCTCGGTGGCCTTCTCGGCCTCCCGGTACCGCCGCTGAAGGTCCGTCAGCAGGTCGGCGACGGACCGATCGCCGGTTCCGGGTCCGGTCGTGGCACCGGTACCGGCACCGGTACCGGCATCGGGTTCCGGGTCGGCCGCGACGGGTGCGGGCGCGGGTGCGAGGACGATCCCGGCGGCCACCGCCGCCGTACAGACCAGACGCAGAAGCCTTCCTGACACGTCATCACCTCCGGTGCGGGGCGGCTCGTCCGCTCCGCACCGCGAGCATCAGACGGTCACTCGCGGCCCGCTCGCCGGGTGTGCGCGGTTCGGCGCAACCCGGTCACCCGTCCGCGTCGTCCGCCTTGCCGCCCGGCGTGGTGTCTGGCCTGCCGCCCGGCGTCGTGTCCGGCTTCGACCAGGGCCAGCGCAGGCGGGTGCGTGAGGCTCCCCCGGGGGCGTACTCGTACTTCCAGCGGGCGAAGGCGACCGTGCGGCGGTGGTCGCGGGGCACCCTCCGGTAGACCAGCACGGTGGGCGGGCCGCCGTCCGGGTCCGGCACCGGGATGCGGTAGATCTTGGGCGGGTGGCCGGTCATGCCCACCAGCACCGGCAGCACCCGGCCGTCCATCGGCCCGCCCTCGAAGGGGGTGTCTTCGCTCTTCACGCCCCCAGTGTCAGATATCGCGGACGGCCGCCGCCAACCCGGACGTCCGGGACGCGGTCAGAGGTCCGCGGCGAGCGCCTCCACCAGTGACTCGGTCTGGCTGTCGCGGCGCGCGGTGACCGAGAGCACCGCCACGAACTGCTCCACCAGCCAGTCCCGCAGCTCGTCGGCGGGCGGCTGCTTGTCCTCGTCCAGCCAGATCAGCGAGGCCGCCTCCACCGCGGTGATCCACATCCGTACGGTCATCCGCAGCCTGGGGCCGGGCTCGGCCACCTCCAGGTGGCTCATGATGTGCTCGGCGGCTGCCCGGCGCACCCCGTCCACGATGGCCGAGGTCCGGGAGGTCTCGGCGACGCTGCCGCCGCGCAGCAGGGCGCTGAACCCGGTGTCGTGCTCGTCGACGAAGGCGAGGTAGCGGTCCAGGGCCCGGGTCAGCCGGGCCGGCAGGGGGCCCTGCCGGGGCTCGTCGAAGCACAGGCGCAGCTCGTCCGCGGCCGAGCGCAGGGCGGCCTCGTACAGCTGCTGCTTGCCGCCCGGGAAGTACCGGTACACCAGGGGGCGGGAGACCCCGGCCTGTTCCGCCACGTCGTCGAGGGACACCTCCTCCGGTGGACGGTGCGCGAAGAGGGCGAGCGCCGAGTCGAGGAGCTGACTGCGGCGCTCCTCGACGCTGAGCCGTCGGTACGCGGGGGTGGGAGCCTGCGGCGTCATGAACGCAGCGTAACCGCTCCGCTTCTGGCTGCGGGTACGGCCGTGTACTGGGCGATGTCCGGAAAGTGCCCCCGCTGTGGACGGGTCTATGCCAGCAGTCCCGACGACCGCCACAGCTTCCGCCCGACGCCCCGCAGCACCCCTATGTCGTCCAGGAAGTCCGTCAGCCGCCTCGCGCCGCTCTGCATCACCTCGCGCCGGTGGCCGCTGGCCTTCACCTGTGCCATCGCCTCGCGCTTGTCCAGTCCCACGTTCGTGTAGACCTCGGGGTTGATGAAGGCGATGGAGAAGACCCGGGCGAACTCGCCGGAGGTGATCCGGGTGAACTCCTGCGACCACTTCGGCGCCGTCACCATCTGCCGGCGCAGCTCCTCACGGGCGTACCGGACATGGCGCGCCTCCTCCACCACGTGGATGCGGGTGACGCCGCGGATCAGCGGCTGCACCCGCTCGTCGGGGAAGGTCAGCCGCTGCATCCAGTCCAGCACCTCCTCGCCCAGCAGCGTGGCCGTGAAGGAGCCGGGCGTGGTGGAGACGGTCTTGAACAGCCGGCCGAGGTGCCGGTGGAGCGGGCCGACGGGGTACCAGGGGGTGCCGCTGCGGGTGATCACCCGGGCGAACATCTTCGAGTGCCGGCACTCGTCCTCGATCTCCGTCAGCGCATAGCGCACATGGGCGCTCGTCGCCGCCTTGTCGTAGATGTGCCGCACCAGCAGCTGCATCAGGATCAGCTCGAACCAGATGCCGAGCGAGGCGAGCGCCGCGGCCTCGTGCCGGGAGAGCAGGATCCGCTGCTCCTCGCTCATCCGCCGCCAGACCGGGGTGTCGTAGAGCGACACCAGCTCCGGCGGCCAGAACCACTTGCCGTCCTCGAACGGTGCGTCCCAGTCCAGCTCCTTGTCCGGGTCGAAGGAGTGCTTGGCGGAAGAGTCGAGCAGCCGTTCGGCCACCTGCTCCCGGTCCTTGAGCAGGCCGAGCGCGTCGCGCAGGCCGTCGAGCGCGTCGGCTTCCGTCAGGGTCGTCATGGCTGTCCCATCTCGTCGTGTCACCCGCGGTCACTCACCGTCTTATGAGACTGCTTGTCAGCAAGCCCGTCAATCCCTTGGGCACGACTTGTTGACCCCGCGTCTACCGCGTGTGAGCCTGCGAGGCATGCCGAGCTTCGATGTGTACGCCACCGATCCGGGTGACTCCCACTGGCAGGTGCCCGCCACCGGGCAGGCCCGCTTCAGCTGGGAGTACGACGACGGGCGTGAGCGCCTCCTCGCCCTCTACCAGAAGGGCAAGGACAAGCAGTGGGACGGCGCGACGCGGATCGACTGGGACCTGGAGGTCGACCCGCACGACCCGCTGGGCACGCCCGACGAATCGATGTCCCTCTACGGCACGAAGTACTGGGACGGACTCACCGACCGGGACAAGGGCGAGCTGCGCCTGCACACCGCCTCCTGGCAGTTCAGCCAGTTCCTGCACGGCGAACAGGGCGCGATGGTGTGCGCCGCCCGGATCGTGGAGTCCGTCCCCGACCTGGACGCCAAGTTCTACTCGGCGACGCAGGTCATGGACGAGGCCCGGCACGCCGAGATATACGGCCGCTTCCTGCACGACAAGCTCGGCATGCTGTACCCGGTCAACGACAACCTCCAGGCACTGCTCGGCGACACCCTGCGGGACAGCCGCTGGGACATGCCGTACCTCGGGATGCAGGTGCTGATCGAGGGCCTCGCCCTCGCCGCCTTCGGCATGATCAGGGACACCACGGACAAGCCGCTGCCCAAGCAGATCCTCGCCTACGTCATGCAGGACGAGGCCCGGCACGTCGCCTTCGGCCGGATGGCGCTGCGCGACTACTACCGCCAGCTCACCGACGCCGAACTGCGCGAACGCGAGGAGTTCGTCATCGAGGGCTGCTACCTGATGCGCGACCGGCTGCGCGGCATCGAGGTGCTGGAGAACTTCGGCATCCCGCGCGCCGAGGCGGAGCAGATCACCGAGCAGTCCCAGTTCCTCGCCCTCTTCCGCAAGCTGCTCTTCAGCCGCATCGTGCCCTGCGTCAAGGACATCGGCCTGTGGGGCAAGCGGCTCCAGGAGGCCTACGTCGACATGGGCGTCCTCGAACTCGGCGACTCCAGCCTGGACCTGCTGATGACCCAGGACGAGGAGATCGCCGAGCGGCTGGACGCCGAGCGCTTCGCGGCGGAGGAGCGGGAGCGGGCGGCGGAGGTGGGGGAGGCGATCGCGGCGGGGGCGGAGGAGTGACCCGGTGTGTCAGGAGAGCCCCGGTGCGTCAACGGCACGCCCGGTGATCACCCGGTGGTGCGGTGAAAGGGCGTTCGCCCCTCGGTACGCTGGCTGCACCCGGCAGACTCCGGCACATGGGAGCGATCATGAGCGCCGCACGCGACTACGGGCTGGACGACGACTACGAGTGGCCCCGCCCGCCGGAGGGCGGCTGGACCGCCGACGACCTGGACCGGCTCCCCAACCTGCCTCCGCACACGGAGCTGATCGACGGGAGTCTTGTCTTCGTGAGTCCGCAGACCAACTTCCACGCTCGGGCCATTCGCCTGCTGGACAACATGCTGCTGGCCCAGGCGCCGGACGACCTGGATGTCATCCGGGAGATGACTATCAAGCTCAACAAGCGCAATCGCCCGGAGCCCGATGTTCTGGTATTCCGGGCAGGCGCTGACACCGGACCGCGGCAGACCTGGTATCGACCGGAGGACGTCGTGATCGCCGTCGAGGTCGTCTCCGATGACTCGGAAGACCGGGACCGTGAGGTGAAGCCGCGGAAGTACGCTCGGGCTGGTATCCCGCACTACTGGCGTGTCGAGGAGAACGAGGGTCTTCCGGTCGTCTATGTCTACGAAGTCGACCCCGCGAGCCAGGCGTACAGCCTGACCGGCATTTACCACAACCGCCTGAAACTCACCGTCCCCTTCCTCATCGACATCGACCTCACCGCGATCAACCGCCGCCGCTAGACCGAGCAGCCCAACCCCTCCGGGACCTCGCCGGGCACCGGCTCCGAAGTGCCCGGAGGGAACGACGTCCGCAGCGTGAACGCGTACGGCGTCGGACCGTGCGTCCGCAGATGCAGCAGCCGCGCCTCCGCCTCCGCGACCGTCGGGCGGTGGCCGGCCGGCACCCACCACAGGGTCGACACCGCCTCCGACAGCTTCTCGAACCACTCCCTGCGCCGGGCCATCAGTTCCCGGTGCTGCCCCTGGTACATGAACGCCGTCAGCGCGTTCGCGTCCCGCCACACGGACATGTTGACGATCAGCCAGGAGTCCCCGAGGACCGGCACGTCCGTCGCGTTGCCCGAGTCGCCCTCCAGTCGCCAGACGAACCCGTCCGCCGCGTCGGCGACGGCGTTCACCGGGTCGAGGCCATCGACGAAGTCCTTCAACTGCGGGGAGTCCAGCGGGGCTTTGAGGCGGGCGATGTTGACCTGGGCGAGTTCGTATGCGGCGGCATCAGTCATGACTGAAACCTAGGTCGGTGCTGGCCGGGTGACCACCCCCCGTCTCACTCAGTGAGCACCGCCGCCATCACCGCCCGCGCGATCGGCGCCGCCAGCCCGCCGCCCGTGATGTCCGCGCGGTCCGCCGCCGCGTCCTCCACCACCACCGCCACGGCCACCCTGGGCTCCAGGTCACGCTCGCCCTGCGCCCAGGAGACGAACCACGCGTAGGGCATCCCGGAGTTGCCGACGCCGTGCTGTGCGGTGCCGGTCTTGCCGCCGACCACGGCTCCGGGAATCGCGGCCTTCGACCCGGTGCCGTCGGCCACCACGTCGGTCATCATCCGCTTCAGCCGCGCCGCCGTCGCCGGGCGCATCGCCTCGCGCACCGGCCGCGACCCGGCCGCCGCCACCGTGCTGCCGCCCGCCCGCGTCGTCCGCTCCACCAGGTACGGCGTCCGCACCTGCCCGCCGTTCGCCACCGCCGCCGCCACCATGGCCATCTGCAGCGGGGTGGCCCGGGTGTTGTACTGCCCGATGGACGACAGCGCGAGCTGTGCCCGGTCCACCGAGGTGTCGAAGGTGCTGCGCGCCACCGCGAACGGAATGCGCAGTTCCGCGTCGTTGAAGCCGAACGCCCGCGCGGTGGCCGCCATGTCCGTCACCCCGACGTCGACGCCGAGCTTGGCGAAAACCGTGTTGCAGGACCACTCGAACGCCTCCCTCAGCGAGGCGCCCGCGCACCCCTGGGACGCGTTGGTCAGCCGGGTACGGGTGCCCGGCAGGGTGTACGGGTCGGGGGAGTCGGTGCGGGCGTCCAGGTCCCGCACGACGCCCGCGTCCAGCGCCGCCGCCGCGGTGACCACCTTGAACGTCGACCCCGGTGGATAGGTACGGCGCACCGCGCGGTTGAGCATCGGCTTGTCCGGGTGCGCGTTCAGCTCGTCCCAGGTCCGGCCCACCACCGTGCCGTTCCCGGACAGCTCACCGGGGTCGTACGACGGCGTGGACACCAGCGCCAGGATCCGCCCGGTCGCCGGCTCGACCGCGGCCACCGCACCCTTGCGGCCGCCGAGCCCCTCGTACGCCGCCCGCTGCGCCGCCGCGTCGATGGTGGTGACCACGTCGCCGCCCGGGTTCCGGGCGCGTGTCACGTCGTTCCACAGCGGCAGCGTCGCCAGCAGCGGATCGGAGCCGGACAGCACCCCGTCCTCGACGTGCTCCAGCAGCGACGTGCCGTACTCCTGCGACGCGAAGCCGGTCACCGGCGCGTACATCGGCCCCTCGCGGTAGGTCCGTTCGAACCGCAGATGCTCGCCGGTGTCCCGGGAACCGGTGACCGGCTCGCCGCCGACCAGGATGTCGCCGCGCGGCTGCTGGTAGCGGGCGATGTCCGGGCGCCGGTTGGCCGGGTTGGCGTCGTACTCCGGGGCGCGGACCAGCTGCACCCGGGCGGCGTTCACGATCAGCGCCACCAGCAGCAGCAGCGAGAAGATCCCGGCGTGCCGGATGTTCCGGGTCATGCGGCGGCCGCCTGTCTGCGCGCCGAGTCGCTGACCCGGATCAGCAGCGCCACGATCGCCCAGTTGGTGACGACGGAGGAACCGCCCTGGGCGAGGAACGGCATCGCCATGCCGGTCAGCGGGATCAGCCCGGTCACCCCGCCCGCGATCACGAACACCTGGAGCGCCACGATCGAGGCGAGCCCGACCGCCAGCAGCCGCCCGAAGGGGTCGCGCAGCGCCAGCCCGGCCCGGTAGCCGCGCTCCACCAGCAGCGCGTACAGCAGGAAGATCGCGGTCAGCCCGGCGAAGCCCAGTTCCTCCCCGGCGGTGGCCAGCACGAAGTCCGACTTCACGGCGAAGCCGATCAGCACCGAGTGGCCGAGCCCGAGCCCGGTGCCGGTCAGCCCGCCCGCCGCGAACGCGAACAGCGACTGGGCCAGCTGGTTCGGCCCCTGGCCCGCCTCGATCGTCCGGAACGGGTGCAGCCAGTCCTCCACCCGGGAGTGCACATGCGGCTCCAGCCAGCCCACGGCGACCGCGCCGAGGGCGGCCAGCAGCAGCCCCAGGGCGATCCAGCCGGTGCGGCCGGTGGCGACATAGAGCATCACCACGAACAGGCCGAAGAACAGCAGCGAGGTGCCCAGGTCCCGCTCCAGGACCAGGACTCCGACGCTGACCAGCCACACCGCGACGATCGGGCCGAGCACCCGCCCGGTGGGCAGCTGCAGCCGCCACACCCGGCGGCCGGCGTAGGCCAGCGCACTGCGGTTGGCGGCCAGATAGGCGGCGAAGAACACCGCAAGCAGCACCTTGGCGAACTCGCCGGGCTGGATGGAGAATCCGGCGATCCGGATCCAGATGCGGGCGCCGTTCACCGCAGGGAACAGGATGGGCAGGGTGAGCAGGATCAGCGCGGCGGCGACGCAGACGTAGGTGTAGCGCTGCAGGAGCCGGTGGTCGCGCAGGATCAGGACCACCAGGATGAACAGCGCGATGCCCAGCGTCGACCAGACCAGCTGGGTGAGCGCCCCGCGCTCGCCCGGCGTCTCCAGGTCGAGCCGGTAGATCAGCACCAGGCCGAGGCCGTTGAGCAGCACCCCGATCGGCAGCAGCAGCGGATCCGCGTACGGGGCGCGCAGCCGGACGGCGAGATGCGCCAGCAGCGCGAGCAGGCCGAGCCCGGCGCCGTAGCCGGCGGCGCCGGGCGGGACCGTGCCGTGCTGGGCGAGGCCCACATTGCAGTAGCCGAACACCGAGAGCAGGACGGCCAGGACGATGAGGGCGAGTTCGATGCCGCGGCGCCGGGGGAGGCGGGCCACGGGGGCGGGAGCGTCCGCCGCGGCCACGCTGAATCCGGTTCCGGACTCCGTCATGTCCGGAACTTACCCACTTGGTGTGGTGTGCCTGCCCCGGGCATCAGCACCAGCGCGGCGCGGAGCCGATGTTGTCGATGTAGCGGGCGGCGCCCCAGGCCCAGGTGCCGTCCGTCAGCAGGTACCAGAGCGGATTGCCGTCCACCCGGTCGCCCGGGATCTTGCAGTGGATGTGGACGACGTCGCCCCGGTGGGCGTACCGGATGACGTGCGAACCACGCGTCGGCTTGCTGCGCAGGGCGAGCGAACGGGCGGTGACGACGCCCTTGTAGCGGCCCTGCTCGCCCCCGTTCCCGCCCATGCCGTTGTCGTCCCTCCGGCCGTTCCCGCCGTTTCCGCCGGAGCCGTTGTCGTCGCCTCGCGCGTCTTGGCCGTTCCCGCCGTTCCCGCCCGAGCCGTTGTCGTCGCCTCGGCCGTTCCCGCCGGAACCGTTGCCTCCCGAGCTGTTGCTGACGCCCGGGCCGTCGCCCCAGTCGTCGTTCGCGGCGGCGGGCGTGACGGCCACCGCGCCCGCGAGGGCGCCGGCGACGGCAGCTATGGCGAGACGCCGGGTGAAGGAGGAACGCGGGGAGAGCAGGGACATGGGGTACCTCCAGGAGGAGCGAGCGTCAAAGGTGACTGATCGCCACATTAGGAGCGCACCCGGTGAAGCGCCCGTCGCACTGCGCCATCGGGACCAGCGGCCGGTCAGGGCTGCTGAGGCAGCGTCAGCGTGGCCACCGCCCCGCCGTCCGGCGCGTTGGCGAACTCCAGCCGCGCCCCGAGCACCTCCGCCTGGCCCAGCGCGATGGTCAGCCCCAGCCCGTGCCCCTTCGAACCGCTCTCCGTGCGGAACCGCTGCGGTCCGTGCGCGAGCAGGTAGTCCGGATAGCCCTCCCCGTGGTCCCGGACGGTGACCCGGGGTCCGTCCACCGTCAGTACCACCGGGTCCCGCCCGTGCCGGTGCGCGTTGCCGACCAGATTGCCCAGCACCCGCTCCAGCCGCCGCCGGTCGGTCTCCACCCGCGCGTCCCGGACCACCTCCACCCGGGTGTCGGTGCCGGAGGCCCGCACCACCCGCCGGGCCAGCGCGCCGAGCTCCTCGCTGTCGGTCTCCAGCCGTTCCCGCCCGGCGTCCAGCCGTGAGATCTCCAGCAGGTCCTCGGTGAGCGTGCGCAGTGCCGCCACCCGGTCCCGGACCAGCTCCGTCGGGCGGCCCGGCGCCAGCAGCTCGGCCGCCGCGTGCAGCCCGGTCAGCGGGGTGCGCAGCTCGTGCGCCACATCCGCGGTGAACCGCTGCTCGGCCAGCAGCTTGCCCTGCAGCGAGGCCGCCATCGAGTCCAGCGCGGCGGCCACCGCGGCCACCTCGTCCTGCGGACGCCCCGGGTCCCGGGTCCGCGGATCGTCCACCCGGGCGTCCAGATCGCCGCCGCTGATCCGCCGGGCCACCTGGGCGGTCGCATGCAGCCGCCGCGTCACCCGGGTCACCGCGAACGCGCCGACCAGCAGCGTCGCCCCGATGGCCAGCGCCGACGACCAGACGATCGCCCGGTCCAGACCGTCGATGGTGTTGCGGCTCTGCGAGTGGTCCACCTCGACCGCGAGCGCCCGGCCGCCGTCGGCGGGCCCCGCCGCCCACATCGTCGGCCGCCCGCGGTGATCGGCGAGCATCGTCCCGCGCCGCCCGTCCACGGCCAGCTCCCGCAGCGGCGCGGGCAGCCCCGGCGGGTCCACCCCGGCCCACGGCGCGAGCGTCTCCCCGGCCTGGTACGCCGCCGTCGCCTCCGCCAGCCGGGACAGCGCGCGGTCCCGGGCCTGGTCGACCGTCTGCCGGGTCACCGATACATGCACCAGCACACCGAGCAGCGCGGCGAGCGCACAGCACATCACGGTGATGAAGACGGCCGCCTTCACGGCCAGCGTCCCGGACCACCGGGGCAGCGCGAACCTCATCGGGCCCTCACCGGGGGCTCGCGGAGGTGGGCGCGGGGCTGGGGCTCGCGGTGGGGGAGGGCTCGGCCTGGCGGGTGTGGCCGGCGCGCTCGCGGTCGTCGGTGCGGAGCATCTCGTCGTGCGTGAGCAGCATGGCGCGCTCGTCGGCGTCCCAGGTCCACTGCAGGCGGTACTCGTAGCCCGCCACCTCGGACGGCGAGCGGATGATCACCGACCGCCCGGCCAGCTCCACCCCGCTGACCGCGTCGTTGTTCGACATCACCTGCACCAGCCGGTGATCGATGACGGTGTAGACGCGGACGGCCGTCTGATTGGTGGGCGGCAGCCGGAAGCCCAGGGTCAGATCGGGCCGCCCGTCGCCGGTCAGGTCCCGGTAGTAGGGCTTGAGAAGCGGGCACCCGCCCTGGTCGCCGTCGCCGTCGCCGTCGCCGTCGTCATGGCCGCCGCTGCCGTCGTCGCAGTCGGCCATCCGGGCGGCCGTCGCCCGGTACGGCGCCTCGTTCCCGGTGTAGTCGTCGGGGTGGGCCGCGATCTCGGCGCGCACGATCGCCGCCGGGTCGGCCTCTCGGACGTCGTCGTCCGGCACCGCGACGCCCTCCACCGTCTCCGTCTCCGCCTCGTCGAAGTCCCAGGCCGGGCTGGACGCCACCGGCAGATCCGGCCAGAGCCGGGCCGGGCTGGTCGCGGTCGGCGTCGCGCCCGCACCGAGCAGCTCCCCGGCGTCGCCGCAGCCCGCCACGGCCGCCGGCAGCAGGGCGACGGCGGCGAGGCGGAGGGCGGCACGCCTGCGGCGGCTGGTGGGCACGGCACTCCTGGGGTTCGTGGATCGTGGACGGCCCGGTACACCTTATTCGCACGGACGTCCTTTTTGTGCGCGGGTGCCCCGTGACCGAGTGCACGCGTGAGCTGCGCCCGCCGCCCGTGCGTGCGCCCGCGCGGCTACTCGGCCAGCTCCTCCAGTATCCGCACCGTCGGCAGCCCGGCCCGCAGGTACTCCACGAACAGGTCGTTGTGCAGCGCCCACGGCGAGCGCCGGGACCGGATCAGCCGGATCGCCTCCTCGGCCGTACCGCCCCGGCGGACCAGGGTGTGCCCGACCACGAGACCGGAGCGGTTGTACCCGTGGTAACAGCGCACGAGCACCTTGCGGCCCGCTTCCAGCGCCTCACCCGCCGCCTCCGCCAGCCGGATCACCCCGGAGAGCTGGGTCCCGTCCAGCGGCCCGTCGGGGATCGGCCACACATGGTGCTCCACACCGGACTCCGGGCCGTGCCCGGGCAGCCGCAGCAGGGTCTGGACGAGATCGAACTCGTCCCGCACCACCGCGTACTCCACCTGGCCGGACCGTCTGCGGAACTCGTGCCCGCCCATCCACAGTCCGGGCACGATCTCGCTCCACGGACTGCCCGGAGCCGGCACATCGGACTGCCTCCCGCAGGTACGCAACGGCGCCCTCCCGTCGTGCCCTCCCAACTCCTCTCAAAGGTAGCCCGGTTCTTGCCCCGGCAGCACCCCGCCTGTTCCCATGGTCGTGGGGTGATGGTGCATGAGCGGACTGCGCGTCATACCGACCTGGAGGTACGGCCAGGAACGGCTGTACGTCTGCCTCGCCGACGGCCGGAACATCGCCTGGTACGACCGGGAGTCCGGCCGGGTCAACCTGATCGGCGACGGCCACCGCGACGATGTGCTGCACGCCCTGGACCCCTTCCTCACCGGCCCTGTCACGGTCGGCCCGCCCCCCGTCCCCACCCCGGCCGAGCTGGCCCGGCTCACCCTCCGCCCCGACGACGACCTGGCCCCCAACCGGCCCGGCGAGGCGCATCTGATCGCCCTGGACCGTGACCCGGGCCCGGCGCACCGCCTCCGCCCCGACCCGCGGCGCCGGGCGCTCGCCGCCGAGCGGCAGGCGGGCCAGGCCCTCGACCGGCTCGACGGCGCCGGCTGGCACGCGCTGCACTCGATCCCACTGCCCGGCGGCGACCGCATCCACCACCTGGCCATCGGGCCCGGCGGCCTGTTCGCCGTGCACGCCCTCTACGCCCGCAGGCAGCGCGTCCGGATCGGCGATCCGCAGGTCGCGCTGGGCCGCCGCGCACCGCAGCCGCTGCTGCGCCGGGTCCGGTCCGACGCCGATCGCGCCTCCTACGCCCTCACCGCCGAGGTCCGCCCCGTGCTGGCCCTGGTCGGCCCGGCGGAGATGGCGGTCACCGTTCCGCCGCGCGAGGTCCGCGTCCTCACCGACGCCGAGCTGGACGCCGCCCTGGCCCGGCTGGGCGGGGTCCTGAAACCGGCGGACGTGGAGGCCCTGCACGCGATGGCCCGCGACCGGAACACCTGGCTGCGGGTCTGAGCCGGGCACCCCGGACGGGGGTGCGGAAGCCTCAGGCCGGAGGCAGCCGCCCCGCCGCGTCCCCGTCGAACAGCGCGGACAGCAGGTCGCCGTAGTCCGTCAGGCGCGGCGCCAGGTCCCCGGCGCGGAACACCAGCTGCTCCGGCGAGCCGCAGTCCGCCACCTCCTCCCAGGTCACCGGCGCCGACACGGCCGGTTCCGGCCGGGCCCGCAGCGTGTACGGGGTGGCCGTGGTCTTGCGGGCCGCGTTCTGGCTCCAGTCGACGAACACCTTGCCCGGCCGCAGGCTCCGCGTCATCCGGTGCACCACCAGCCGCGGCAGGGCCCGCTCCGCCTCCACCGCCAGCGTCTTCGCATACTCCGACACCCGCTCCGACGACGCCCCCCGCACCCCGGCCAGCAGATGCAGCCCCTTCGCCCCGGACGTCTTCGCGCACGCCCCGATCCCGTCCGCCGCCAGCCGTTCGCGCAGCCACAGGGCCACCTCGCAGCACTGGACGACCGTGGCCGGCGGCCCCGGGTCCAGGTCGAACACCAACCGGTCCGCCTCGGCGGGCGCCGGGGCGACCCACTGGGGGGTGTGGAACTCGGTCACCAGGTTCGCCGCCCACATGAGGCTCGGCAGGTCCTGCACCAGCACCATCCGGGCCGGGCCGTCCGACCGCGGCACCTCGGCCGTGGTGACCCACTCGGGCGTACCCGGCGGCACGTTCTTGGTGAAGAACACCTGACCATCGGGGCCGTCCGGGTACCGCAGGAACGACACCGGCCGGTCCCGCAGATGCGGCAGCAGGACACCGGCGACCGTCGCGTAGTAGTGCAGCACCTCGGCCTTGGTGAAACCGGTCGCGGGATACAGCACCTTCTCCAGGTTGCTCAGGGCCACCCGCCGGCCCTCCACCTCCGTGATGGGCGCCATACGATGAGAGTCTCACGAATCACCGCAAACCGTGCTCACAGCAGTATTCGCGACAGTCGTGATGAACCGTTCGCCCGACCGGAAAGGTGCTGCACGTGCGATCCATCTGGAACGGCGCCATCTCGTTCGGCCTGGTCAGCATCCCGATCAAGCTGGTGAACGCGACCGAGAGCCACTCGATCGCCTTCCGCCAGATCCACACCGAGGACGGCGGCCGGATCCGCTACCGCAAGGTCTGCGAGCTGGAGGACCGCGAGGTCACCCAGTCGGAGATCGGCAAGGGGTACGAGGACGCCGACGGCACCATCGTCCCGATCACCGACGAGGATCTGGCCCATCTGCCGATCCCGACCGCGCGGACCATCGACATCGTGGCCTTCGTCCCGGCCGACCGCATCGATCCGCTCCAGATGGGCTCCGCGTACTACCTCGCCGCGAGCGGCGCGCCCGCCGCCAAGCCGTACACACTGCTGCGCGAGGCCCTCAAGCGCAGCAACCGGGTCGCCATCGCCAAGTTCGCCCTGCGCGGGCGCGAGCGCCTCGGCATGCTGCGGGTGGTCGGCGACGCCATCGCCATGCACGGGCTGCTGTGGCCGGACGAGGTCCGCGCCCCGGAAGGGGTCGCCCCCGACGCCGACGTCAGCGTCCGCGACCAGGAACTGGACCTCGCGGACGCCCTGATGGACACCCTCGGCGAGATCGACCTGGCGGACCTGCACGACGAGTACCGCGAGGCGCTGGAGGAGGTCATCGCCGCGAAGGCGGCAGGCGAGGCCCCGCCGGAGGCCCCCGAGCCGGCCGCCTCGGGCAAGGTGCTGGACCTGATGGCGGCCCTGGAGAGCAGCGTCCGAGCGGCCCGCGAGTCGCGCGGCGCGGAACCGGAGGCGGCGGAGGCGGCGGAGGCAGCCGAGGTCAGAGCCCTGCCGCGGCACAAGAGGACGCCCAAGGAGCCGGCCGGGAAGAAGTCGACGTCCACCGCGAGGAAGACGGCGGGCAAGAAGACCGCGCCCAAGGCGTCGTCCGCCGCGTCCCGGGCCTCCGGCGCGAAGAAGTCGACGGCGAAGTCGGGCGAGTCCGCCGGCAAGGCGGCCGCCAGGAAGGCGACGGGGACCGACAAGAAGACACCGGCCAAGGCATCGGCCCGCAGCTCGGCCAAGACGCCGGCCAGGGCATCGGCCAAGACCCCGGCCAAGGCGCCGGCCAAGACCCCGGCCAAGAAGACCGCGTCCCGCAGGCGCAGCGCCTGACCCGGCCCTCAGCCGGCGGACCGCCCACGGCGCCGCCGGTCCCGGGTCCTCGCCCGGAAGATCAGCAGCCCCACCACGCTGAATCCGGCCGCCCAGGCCAGACCGAGCGCGAGATGCCCCCACAGTGCGGTGTCCCCGAACGCGCCGCCGGCCGCGAACTGCATCGGCCCGAAGGACGGGAACCACTGCAGCACCGGCTTGTTGGCCAGCGGATTGCCCAGCGGGTTCTGCAGGAAGGTGTCCATCAGCCCGCCCATGATGATCAGGAAGAACCCCTCCAGGTCCCGCTTGACCAGCACGCCGAGGAGCAGCCCGAGCGCCCCGTAGGTGAGCGCGACGACCGCGAACCCGGCGAGCACCGCGAACCAGCCGCCCGCCGTCGGGCGCCAGAAGAACAGCACCGCGAGCGCGGTGTAGAGGGCGATCGCGCCGGCGACCATGGCGACGGCGAGGGTCCTGGCACCGATCAGCGTGGCCTGCCGGTACCCGGCGAACACCAGCCGCCGGTCGAACGCGAGCGCCTTGCGCACCGCGTCGAAGACCACGAAGCCGGCGATCATCGTCACCGAGTTGAGTCCCGCCGTGACGAGGGTGAGGTGCGCGCCGTCGACGTGCAGCACCTCGCCGGTGGCGTACAGCCGGAAGTCCAGCACCTCGCCCGACGCCAGCGCGTCCATCACCAGGTACCAGGCGGGCACGAACAGCACGAGCAGCAGCCCGGCGAGCCGGTTGCGGGTCTGGTCGCGCACGGAGAAGCGCAGTGCGGTCGGGAACTGCCCGTAGCGGGGCCGCGGGGCGGAGGCGTCAGACGTGGACACGCTGCTGCTCCTCTCCGGCCGCGGCGCGAGGGGTGAGCCGGCCCTCGCTCAGATCGGCCAGGACGTCGAAGCGGTCCTGTTCGAAGACCAGGTGCGTGATGACCACGACGGCCCTGCCGCGGGTGCGCAGATCCTCCACGAGATCCCAGAAGCACAGGTAGGTCTCCCAGTCGAAGCCCTGGTAGGGCTCGTCCAGCAGCAGGACGTCGGGGTCGTGGAGGAGGGCGAGGGTGAGGTTCAGCTTCTGCCGGGTCCCGCCGGACAGCTCTCCGGCGACTTTCCCGGCGTACCGCTCGTAGCCGAGCCGGCGGACGAGTTCCCGGCCGCGGTCGAGGTCGGGGAGGCGGTGGGCGGCGGCGAAGTAGTCCAGGTGCTGGGCGACGGTGAGGCTGCTGCCGAGGACGGGTTCCTGCGGGCAGTGGCCCAGGGTCCCGGAGAGCGTCACCTCCCCGCGGTCCGGGGGAAGGGTGCCGGCCAGCGCCTTGAGCAGGGTGGACTTGCCGGCGCCGTTCTCACCGACGACGCCGACCAGCTGCCCGGGGCGGACGGTGAGGTCGGCGCCGCGCAGCACGCGGTGTCTGCCGTAGGACTTGTGCAGGTCGCGGGCGAGGAGGACGGGCGCGGCGGATTCCGTCGGGGTGCTGGACGTACTCGGCGTACTCGGCGTACTTGGCGAACTCGGCGTACTCGGCGTACTCGGCATGCGAAGTCTCCGTCTCCCTTGGCCTGCGGGCGCCTCAGCCTTCCCGGGGCACCTCTCCTTGTGGGGACGCGTTCAGTCCGCCGGTGTAGATGCTGAGCAGCTCCGGAGCCCAGCGCGCCATGCCGTCGGCCGACAGCGGGTCGGTGCCCAGCACCTCGTCGAGGCGGTCGCGGAGCAGGAACACGGACAGGTCGGCGGCGAGCAGCACCGCGGCGCGGACCGCCGGATCCCGGCCCTCGGCGGCCATTCCGGCCGCCGCCAGCTCCTGCAGCGCCGCCCGGCTCAGCTCGAACAGCCGGCGGAACAGCTGCCGGCCGGCGTCGGTGTCGGACAGCAGCAGGCGGCGCAGATAGCCGGGCAGCGGCGAGTCGGGCGGGAGATGACGGGCGAACGCCGCGCTCAGTGACGCCGTCCCGGCGCCCGGATCGAGCAGCTCCCGGCCGCCCTCGCCGGTCAGCTCGCCGAGCATCGCCTCGAACACCGCGAGGACGTGCCGGTCGACCTCCAGGCGTAGTCCGTCCTTGGAGCCGAAGTGGTGCACCACGAGCCCCGGCGAGACGCCGGCGGCGGCGGCGATCTGCCGCACGGTCACCGACTCCGGGCCGTGCCCGGCGAACAGCCGCAGCGCCTCGTCGCGGATCAGGGCCCGGGTGGTCCGGTCCCTCCGCTCCTCAGGGATTGAACGCATGTACAGCATCTTAAACGCATGTTCAGTCGTACGCCAAGGGGTCGGAGCGGACGGTGCGTGCGGGGCACTGGGAAGGGGATCTCGCGGTGCGGGGAGGGGATCCCGCGGTGGAGGTGGAGGTGGAGGTGGAGGTGGAGGTGGAGGTGCTGGAGGCGCTGGAGGTGGCGGATCTACTGGGCCACGGTCACCGAGGCGGACGGGCCGGGGACGACGGCGGCGGGCGTCACGGCGTGGGGCGATCCGGCGGAGGGCGAGGCGGCCGTCGGTACGCCGACGGGGGCCTCCTCCACCCGCTCCACGGTGCTGCCGTCGGGCACGACGGCCGGGGTGCCGGGGCCGGTGGTGAGCTGGGACCAGGCGGTCACGGCGAGGGTCACCGCAGCCGCCGTGGCGGCCAGTCGGCCGAGGCGCCGGAGCCGGGCGCGACCGTCCAGCTCACGCCAGGCCGGGCCGGTCGACGGGGCCGCGGGCTGCCACCACTCGCCGACGGCGGCGGAGGCGTCATGGGTGTCGTGGGTGCTATGGGTGCTACCGGGGGAGCGGTTCCGGTCGGCCGCCCAGGGGGCCGGATCCGGGGGCGCCGGTTCGGGGTGGCGGCCCGTCGCCCGCTCCCGCGCGGCGGGTTCGCGGGGCGCGGAGGACCGTATCGCGTGCTCGCTGTCCGTGAGGAACTTGTGCCAGACGTCGTCGGGGACGGACGACGTGCCGTCCTGTTCGTCCGGCGGTCCGCTGCTGCCGGATCCGGATCCGGAACCGCTCACGATCCCCCCTTCCTCTCCGCCCTCTCCGCGGGAGGGGAGCCCGCCGGCGGCCGGTGTATCGCTCTGTGCCGCATCACCGTGCCGGTGCCACTCCTGGGCGCCGAACGGTACCCGGACGCAGGCCGGCCCCCCGCTCGATCATTGCACAGTGCAAAAAGAGATCGCCACCGCCCGGCGGCGGTCACGGCGGTCACGGCCGGGGCCGCCGGGGCTCGTCGGCGGCGTCGAGCCGTACGAACGGAATCGCCCGCCCCGCCACACGGAACGCGGCCTCGTCGCCGTCCGCCTCGAACCCCATGAAGGAGCACAGGCGGCGGGCCGTGGCGGGGTGCCGGCGCGCGTAGTCCGCCATGATCCCGGCGCCCTGCTCGGCCGGCAGGAAGCGGGCGGTGACCGCGTGGTGGCGATTGCCGAACTGGATGACGGTCTTGGGCTGCTCCTGCAGGTTCCGGTACCAGTCCGCCTTGGGCCCGAAGCCGGAGGCGACGGTCCAGGCGGGTGCCTCCGGGTCGTATGCCACCACTTCCAGGACCACGCGCCGGTCGAGGCCGGAGACCCGGCCGGTGTGGTGCAGCAGAAGCATGCGCCTGCCGAACAGCGGCCCGAGTCCGGCGCGGAAGAGGAGGATCGGCAGCCGTACGGCGAGGCGCCGCCACCCGCTGGGAAGCCGGGGGCGGCGGTGGTCGGTGTCGGGGCGCGCCATGGTCGCCTTCCAGGTTCGGGGGCCTTGGCGGCCAACCCTTGCACAGTCGAAAGGTCCATGGGAGGGTCCGATGCTCCCTTTACGTCACCCTTGGGCCGCATCTCGGTAACCGTCGTATAGCCGTCCCGGTCGCCCGCCCCCGTCGCCCGCCCGCCCGTCCGCCGTTCCCGGCGTCGCGGGACCGGCCGTGGGCACGGGCGCGGCGGGCCGGGGTGATCGGGGCATCCGTGGGGCCGGGGTGGAACGGGTGCGGTGGGGCCGGGGTAGAAAGGGACGCATGCCGGAGCGTGCACAGCCCGAAGAGGCCAGGGACGATGTCGAAGCGGTCACCCGTGCGGTGCTGACCGCCTCGCGGCTGCTCGTGGCGATCTCCGCCCGCTCCCTGGCGGCTGTGGAGGAGCGGGTGACCCTGCCGCAGTTCCGGATGCTGGTGGTGCTCTCGACGCAGGGCGCCACCAAACTGGTCACACTCGCCGACCAGCTGCAGGTCGCTCCCTCGACCGCGATGCGCATGGTCGACCGGCTGATCGCCGCCGGACTCGCCGACCGGCAGACCAACCCCGACAACCGCCGCGAGACCCTGCTGCGCCTCACCGACGAGGGCCGCAGCACCGTCGAGAACGTCACCGCCCGCCGCCGCGCCGACATCACGGGGATCGTCTCCCGGCTGGCACCGGCGCAGCGGGCGGCGCTGGTCGAGGCGCTCACCGCCTTCAGCGAGGCCGGCGACGAGCCCCTCGCCCCGGAGCCGGCCGACCCCGGCGAGCACCCGCTGGGCTGGCCGGCTGCGGCCACGGTCCCACCGGACGCCTGACAGGCCGGCCGTGCCCCGCCCGGGTCACCCGACCGGCGCCGAAGGGGTCGCCGAGGGTGACGCCCCGGCCGAGGAGGACGCGGAGGGCGGCGGCGAGGAGGTGGCCGAGGGCAGCGGCGGCGTGGGCCCGCCGGTGTTCACGTCCAGGTCCGGACGCGGAGTGAGGACGACCATCGGCTCCCCGGGCTGCGGCGGCGGCGGGGTGACGTAGTCCCGCCGGTTCTTCGCCGGAGCGGTCTGCATGAAGGAGACCTCGTCGTAGTCGACCAGGCTGGTCTTCTCCAGCACCGTGATGTGGTCCAGGACCGTGTCGTTGGCCAGATCGGCGAGCTGGCGCACCAGGGTGTTCTTGGTACTGGCGCGGATGTTGGCGATGGCCGGGAAGATCTGTCCGTGGGTCACCCGCATGATGGTGACCGCGGTGACGTCGAACTCCTTGCCGCTCTTGGACTCCACCGTCTCCACGAACTCCCGCTGCTGCGGACTGGCCCGGTTCGGCAGTGTGATCCCCAGCTTCGGCGCGATGTCGCGGCACATGACGTCGAGTCCGGCATGCCCGACGACCAGGTGCTCGCCGGCCTCCTTCATCTCCGCGGAGCTGCCGCGCGCCATCGCCAGCTCGCCCAGCGGGTACTCCCAGAGTCCGGCGGAGCGCACCTTCACCACGAAGTCGCGGTCGGCCTCCGTCAGCGGACCCCACTGGGTGGCGGCGACGACCCGTGCCTGGTCGTCGGGTTTGTCCTCGAGACCGACCATGGCCGGGAAGGCCAGCGCGGTGAGGGTCAGGCTCATCACGCCGAACAGGACGAGGGCACCGATCCTGTTGCGGGACACGGGCATGGGGCCTCCATGGGCGACGCGAGCGGTTCTACCCCAGGAGGTACGGACGCGAAGCGCGGATCAATCACCGCCCGGGCAGATTCCGCCTGAAGGGCCCGCCGGCCCTTCAGCGCACGGCCTCGCCGACGGCCCCGGCGAGGCACGCCAGGGCGCCGCAAAGGGGGGAGATGTCCGAAATGAACGGTGCAGGGTCGGCCCGCTGCCGGCCCGGGTGCCGAAACTGCGGGAAACCTGCACAGCGCCCACGGGCGGGCCGCGCGGACGCCGAACGGCCGTGTCGACGTTTCCGGACCAAGCGGTCGTGGCAAGGCGACGGTCCGGCGCGGCGGCCGATCACCAGGACCGCACCCGCCGCGAAGCGACGGATCGCGTGAAGCCGCGTGAATGTGTCGCCGGGGCCGGTCACCGAGCGGTCACACCGGTGAACCCGCACGTCGGCATCAGTTCCCCCCGGCTCCCCGCACGGCTGGCCCGGCCCTGGCGCGCGTGCTTTCATCCTGCGCGTGGCCGACGCCGCCGGGAAGGATTCCCGGTCCCGGGAACCGGGCGAAATCGGCTACTCCACCGTGTCCATGCGAAGGGAACCGCGAGCAATGAACGACGCCTTCCGGGTTGCAGCAGCCGAGATCTCCGACGCCGACCTCGACACCATCTCCGGCGGCCTCGCGGTCGGCGGTTCCGGCGGCCTCTTCATCGAGACGCCGCTCGCCGACCTCTGCGCCGGGGTCGTGGCCGTCGGATCGACCGAGGGGCTGGCGTCGGGCACGAGCGTCCGCGCCACCGCTCTCTGACACCAACACCACCGTCTCCGACACCGACCGCACTCGCCGTGGACCCCGGACCGGCCGACCCGGGGCCACGGCGATCGGTTCCGCCCCCCGCACCCCGGCCCGCGGCCTCAGGGCCGTACGGCAGTGACGAGCCAGTACCGGCCGATCAACCGCACGCCCTCATCCCCCTCCTTCCTCTTCCTCTCTGCGTCTCTCTCCTTCTCCTCGTACGGCCGGAAGGCGTCCACCGCGGCCTGCCGGGCCCGCGCCTCAGTGGCCGCATCGGCGTCCGCCTCGCGCAGCCAGTGGCGCAGCGGTCCGAGGCCGAAGAGGAACCCGGCGGCGTCCTCGGCGTCCTCGCCCCAGTACTGCGGTGCCTCCATGCCCTCGACGGTCACGTCCCGGAAGCCCGCGTCGGCCAGTACCCGACGCGTGTGACCGGGCTCGGCGAACGTGAGCGGGCCCGGTCCGGTGTCCCGTGACAGATCCGGCAGCCGTACGTGCTCCCCGATCGCCGCGAAGATCGTCGACTGGTCCGTCCGGTCGAAGTCCTGCGGGCAGACGAAGGCGAGGCGCCCGCCCGGGCGCAGCGCGCGTCCGATGTTCCCGAACCCCTCCACCGGGTCGGCGAAGAACATGACGCCGAAGCGGCTCACGGCGGTGTCGAACCCGGCCTCCGGGAAGCCGTGCACCTGGGCGTCGCCCCGTACGAACTCCACGTTGCCGACGGACTCGGCGACGGCGCTCGCCCGGGCCCGTTCCAGCATCGGGGCCGAGAGATCGATACCCACGGCGTAGGCGGCGCGGGCCGCGGCGAGACGGGTGACGCGACCGTTGCCGCACCCGATGTCGACGACGCGGTCGGTGGGGGCGAGCCCCGCCGCGTCGAGGAGCGGAGCGTTGGCCCCGTCGTTGATGGCGTCGTAACGGGCCTGGTGGCCGGCCCAGTGCCGGCCCTCGTAGCCGTTCCAGGCCGCAGCCTGCTGCGAGTTCACCACCCGCTCCGAGTCGTCCGCGGCGGTGCCGGCCGTGTCTGTGCTGTCCGTCGGATCGGTCATGTCCTCATGGTGACGCCGAAGCGCCTCCGGTGGACCCGGAACGGCAGGACCGGGAACCGCGCCACTGCCGGGCGGGGCGTCGTCACTGCGGGACGGCGACGACGACCGCGTAGCTGCCGACGCCCAGCAGCTCGTCGCCCGAGAACTGCTCGTCGGCGGTGAGCAGACGCGTGATACGCCCCGACTCCTCGTCGAAGTCCACGTCGATCACGGTGCCCTTCCTCAGCCCCGCCTCGGTCAGCACGGGCTTGCCGATCGGATCGTGCACCGCGTGCGAGGGACTGTCCGGCTCGATGTCCTTCTCGTCGAGGATCCGGCCGGCGCCCTCGACGGCGATCTCGTCCTGGCCGAACGACCCGACGTCGTCCCACGGGAGCGTGTAGTGCCCGCGGCCCCGGGTCTTCAGCCGCAGACCGGCGACCCGCGCCGGCGAGGGGGCGACGGTGCAGGCGGCCACCGTGCCCAGCGTCTCGGCGGTGGTGAGGTCCATGACGGCCCTGCCCCGGGCCTCGGTGAACAGCATCGTTCAGTCCTCCTGCGGGTCGGACTCGAGGCGACCGCGCAGGCTCTCCAGGGCGGTGCCGAACCCCTCCAGGTCACCCGCGCTGTGCTCGGCGGTGGCATCGGGTACGAGGACGCGCTCGCTGGAGACGGTGACGGAACCGGTCACCGGCAGCAGCACCCGGCGGTGCTCGGCGGTCTCGGCCTCGTAGCCCGCCACCACCGGTGTCCGGCCGGTGGCGATCACGGCGTCGGTGACCGTTCCCAGCCGCGCGCCGCTGCGGGTGGTGACCGCGACTCCCAGCACATCACCGCCCGGATGCTCTTCCTCGCCCGGTCCGGCGGCGCTGTCGTCCTCCTCCAGCACGCTCTCGTCCCGCACCATGACCGCATGCGGTCCCAGGGCGTGGACGTTGCGCCACAGCAGGGCGCGGTGCAGCGGCCCGGCGAACAGGCCGCGGCCGGCGAGCGTGAAGCACCGGATGCCGCCCGTGGAAGCGTCGAAGACGATGTCCTTCACCTGCCCGATGTCGTCGCCGGCCAAGGTGACGACGGGCTGCTTGGCGATCTCCCGGGCCCGCAGGTAGCCGGTCATGGCCTCAGCCTCCTCCGCCGGGAGGCCGACGCCCCCGGGCGATCACACCACCGGACCTGC
This sequence comes from Streptomyces poriticola, assembly GCF_036689765.1. Lineage (NCBI taxonomy): Bacteria > Bacillati > Actinomycetota > Actinomycetes > Kitasatosporales > Streptomycetaceae > Streptomyces > Streptomyces poriticola. Next base: position 76,544 of record NZ_JBAGKH010000021.1, on the reverse strand, counting down.
GCCGCGCCTGAACCGCCACGAGGCCGACGGCGACGGCCGCGAGCACGGCCAGAACGACGATGAGCCAGATCCACCATTCCATCTCGACTCCATCTCGACGTCCCTCTGCACCCGGCACGCGATCCCGCGCAACCGATCCCCGCACACCCCCGGTCTCAGGATCCACCCGGCATCGCCCGGGTGTCGACCGGAGGAGGCCGCGGGTGCCTCGTCTCGGCGCCAGGTGTGTCGTCACGGCACCGGCCGAGTCGTCACGGCACCCGCTGTGTCGTCACGGCACCCGCTGTGTCGTCAGGGCGCCATGCGCGGTCGTCATGGCGCTGGGATCTCCAGGACGCCGTCGTCGTAGTCCACGGTGATCGAGCCGAAGTCGCTGAGCACATCCGAACCGAGCAGGCCCTCGATGCCGCCTCCTCCTCCGGGCGGCCCCAGATCGATGACCGTGACCTCGCCCGGGTCGAGCGGCACGTTCCCGACCTCCCACTGGTCCACCCGGGCGACAGGGACCTCCCCCGTCTCGAGGATCCCGCTCACCGCTCGGCGCTCGCCGGTCAGCTCCAGACCGACCCGGTCGGCGACGTCCTCCGCGACGACGCTCGTGGAGGCACCGGTGTCCAGGGCGAACCTGAAGGGCCCTTCGCCGTCGATGGTCACCGGGACGAAGGCCAGCGTCCGGTCACCCTGCTCCACGACCCGGAGGGGCACCTCGCGCACCGCTCCGGGAGAGGTCTGCGCGGCGTCCGGGTCGTCGCGGTCCTCGTACACGGCGCAGCCCGCGGGCAGCGCCGCGCACAGCAGCGCGGCGAAGAGCACGGCGACGAGCCGGGGCCTGCGCCGGAGCCCGGTGCCGGACGCTGTGACGTCCCGCCTGCCCATGCGCCCCGGGGTGCCCGCTCCGACGGCAGGCAAACCCCCCGGCATCGGGAGCCCGCCGTCGGGAGTCCGCCGTCGGGAGCCCGGTACCGGGAGCCGGCTTCGGTTGCCCGGCACCGGGTAGTCGGTCGGAAAGTCCGGACACGTCCGGATCCGTCCGGACGCGGAGGTGAGACCAGTGATCGTGTTGGGACTGCTGCTGGTGCTGGCCACCGGCGCATTCGTGGCCATAGCCGTCGTGGAGAACTTCTCGGGCGGTCCCGAGTTCGCGGTGGAGATCTTCGGCAACCAGATCGCGACGCTGAGTGCGCCCGGGCTCTTTCTCTCCGGCATCGCCCTCACGCTGATCTTCTGCCTGGGGATGGTGCTGGTCGCCGCCGGACTGAAACAGCGGCGGCGCGTACGCAGGGCCCTGGCGACCGCGTCGGCCGCATCCTCGACGAAGGAACCGGGGGCGGCGCCGTCACCGACGTCGCACCGGCGCCGTGGCCGGCACATCTTCGGGCACTGACGGCGGGCTCGGCCCCGCCCGTCGACGACCGGTGGCGGTCGACGACCGGTGGTTGCCGACGGCCGGTGGCGACCGGTTGCGGCTGACGACCGGTGGCCGCTGACTCCCGGTGGCCGCTGACGCCCGGTGGCGACCGGTGGCCCGAGACCGCGGAGGAGGCGACTGCCGTGCGGGCGACGTTCTCACTGGGCCGGCTGGCCGGTATCCGGGTGGGTGTGCACTGGAGCGTCCTGGTCATCTTCGCGCTGATCCTGGTGGGCCTGGCACAGGGCGGCTTCCCGGAGGCCGTTCCGGACCGACCGGTATGGCAGTACTGGTTCGCCTCGGCGGTGACCGCGGTGGTCTTCCTGGTCTCGCTGCTGGCGCACGAGATCAGCCACGCCCTCGTGGCCCGGCGCAACGGAGTCTCCGTGGACGACATCACCCTGTGGCTGCTCGGCGGACTCGCCCGCCTCAAGAGCGAGGCCAAGACCCCGGGAGCGGAACTGCGGATCGCAGGCGTCGGCCCGCTGGTCAGCCTGGTGCTCGGAGCGCTGTTCTTCGGTGTGGCCGTACTGCTGGCCGCGGTCACCGAGGACGGGCTACTGGTACAGGCGCTGGCCTGGCTGGCCGGGATCAACATCCTGCTCGCCGTCTTCAACGCGCTGCCCGCCGCCCCGCTGGACGGCGGCCGGCTGCTGCGGGCCGTGGTGTGGTGGAGGACCGGCAGCCCGCTGCGCGCCACCACGGTGGCCACGACCGCAGGACGCTTCCTCGGCTGGGCCCTGGTGGGCGTCGGCCTGTACCTCCTCCTCGTCGGTTCCGCCCTGGGCGGCATCTGGCTGGTGATCGTCGGCTGGTTCATCATCGCGGTGGCCACCATGGAAGGCGGCCAGGCACGGCTCCGCGAACTCCTGGGCGGAATCCCGGTGCGCGACGCGATGACGCCGGACCCGGTGACCGTCCTGGCCACCACCACGGTCGGTGAGTTCCTCGCCGACCAGCGCTACCGCTACCGGCACTCCGCGTTCCCCGTCGTCGACGACTCCGGAATCGCGGTCGGCCTGGTCACCCTGAAGGGCGCCGACGCCGTGCCGGAGCAGGAGCGCGCCGCCACACCCGTCACCCGGGTCATGGTCCCGGCCGCCGACCTGCCCACCCCCCGCCCCGACGACCCCCTGGCCCGCCTCGTCCCCGATCTGGAGGCCGGCCCCACCCACCGCGCCCTCGTACTCGACCAGGGCCACCTGACCGGCATCGTCACCTCCTCCGACATCAGCCGTGTCACCTCCTGGCTGAGCTCCACCTCGTCCTGGCGCAGACGGACCCTGTGAACGCCGCTACGGTCCCGGAGCGGCCCCGGTGCCGGGCATGGGCGGGGAGCACGCCAGGAGCCCCGCCAGGAGCCCCGCCGTTGTCGAGGACCTGCGGCGCGAACGCGAGTGTGGTGCCCAGTGCCTACCCCGGGGAACACTGCGCCGCCGGATCCGCTCCGCACGTGGCCCGGTCCGCGACCGACCGAAGCAGCGGCCCGGCCCCGGATCCTGCCCGGGGAAGGACACCTCGGCGAACAACCCCGACAACGACGACCTGTTCAGCCGGGCTGGATCGGCGAGATGGCCGCCGACTCCACGGGCGACGTGGTTGACCTGGAACGGCCCGGACGGCACCTCGCGAGTCTGCTGACCGCGCGCCCTGCGCGTCGCCCGATTCCGCCGAGCGCAACGGCTTCGGCTTCGCGACGATCACCGACCGCAGGGGTCGGCCCGAGCGCAGCAGGAGCTGCCGCCGCAAGGCCACCGGCAAGCGCGCACGCGCGCCGGGCGTCGGCTGTTCAACCGCAGGGCCCGCATCTCCCGCGAACGCGCTGCTGAGAGCACGGGATGGGACCGGCGATCGCCCGCTTACGCGTAATCGCCAGGGCAATTGCTCGCCAGCGCGACCGTCGGTCCATGTCCCCAAGCTTGCGAGCACCCGGGGCCTGCGCAGGTTACCCACCCGCCACCGCACCCGAAAGCGAGTTTCTCCGCATGGCTCCGGCCATCTCCGCGTGATGCTGCTCGGCCTCACCTCCATCGTCACCACCAGGACCAAGACCAAGGCCAAGACCAAGGCCAAGGCCACCGGCGCGGGCGCCACCGCCGTGCTGTCCCCTTCGGCAAGCCGCCCGCGCTCTGGGCGCGCCATCGCGGCGCCGAGGAAAGGCTGCCGGACGGGCCAGTGCTCCCCGCGGACCTGACAGGCCATCCGGTCGGCTCGCGGACGAGCGGGTACATCACGGCGTGGCGCCCTCGTAGGTGTCGGCGCGACGCATCCGCGTCGACAGCGTGAACGGATGGCCGCCGAAGTCGGCGGCGAGCTGTTCCGGTGTGACGCCGGGCTCGCGGCTGCGCGCGCCCCGCACGACGTTCGAGGGGGTCACGGACCGGCGGTGCGCCCGAGCGCTCGACCGGGGGATGGCTCGGCGGGGATCCGCTCCAGGACTCCGCCTGCGAAGACGTCGTACAGCGGCAGGGTCTCCAGGTGGACGTAGCCGATGTGGCAGTCGCAGACAGCCGACGGGCAGGCGCGGGGGCGCAGTGCCCTCCGGTAGGAGCCGTCGTAGAGGTTGCCCAGTTCCGACCGGACGAAGTGGCAGCGGCGGACCGTGCCCTCGCCGTCCACGGATATGACGGACTCGCCCGTCCGGCAGGGCAGGCCCGCGCTGCGGTGGGGGCGGCGGCTGTAGGGGAACAGCGGGTCGAGGGCGGTCCACTGGTCGGCCTCGGCATCGGTGTACGTATGGCCCTCGGCCGCGTTGATCCACAGGTACACATGCGCTGGGAGGCGGGCGCGCAGACGGCGAGCGTACTCCAGATGCTCGGGAAGGCCGACGACGCCGACGCTGTGGCGGACACCGCGTGCGGCCAGGTCGTGGCACTTGGTCAGGAAGCGGTCGTACGGCGTCTGGCCGGGGTGGAAGGTGCACCACAGGGCGAGGGTGTCCCGGTCGGCGGCGGCCAGCCAGTCCGTACGGCAGCTGAGGTTGGTCTGGATCGCCACCCGGTGGATGTGCGGCAATCGGCTCAGCTCCACGAGCGTGCGCCGGTACCAGGAGCGCACCAGGCCCTCGCCCCACGGCGTGAACAGCAGGGAGAGACGGTCTTCCTGCTGACCGGCAGCCCAGTCGGCGAAGCGCTCCAGTGCGGCCCGGTCCGCGGCCAGTTGGGCGCGGCTGTCCCGGCGCTTGGCGAAGGGACAGTACGGGCAGTCGTAGTCGCACGATGCCAGCGGGCCGCGATAGAGGATCGTCAGATCCATGTCGGCTCCCTCACTTCGGTGTCGGCTCCCTCACTTCGGTTCGTACGCGGCCATGCGCTCCCGCACGGCGGCGGAGAACAGCTCAGGGCCCAGCGCATCGGAATGGGCCAGGCCCTCGGGGGAGAGCCGCAGCAGCTCCGGACCGGCGGAGTCGTCCAGCCAGCCCCGGTCGCCGAACCGCTCGAGTTCGGCGGCGAAATCGTCGCCGGGTGTGGTACCGAACCGGGACCGGTAGTCCGCTACGGGCATGCCCTCGGCCTGCAGCAACGACTGCAGCAGATGCCGGCGCCGGGCCTCTTCCTCGGTCATGCGCCAGCCGTAGTCCGCGTGACGGAAGTCCTCGGCCCGACGGGCCGTGTAGTCGTCGACGATGCCGCGTATCCGGTGCATGTCCACGGCGTAGTCGAAGGAGTAGTGCAGCGTGGAGGTGTATGAGCGGGCGCCGCAGCCCAGGCCGACCATGCCGTCGGTCTGGCACGCATAGTCCTCCCCGGCGGTGGCCGGCGCGTCCGCGCGGCGGAACATCCGCATCGACACCTGCTCGTATCCCTGCGCGAGCAGGTGGTCACGGCCGTAGCGGTACAACCGCAGCCGCTGTTCGTCCCACTCGGCGTCGCCGAGGGCCGGGACGCGGTGCCGGCCGAGGCCGGTGAGCGGGCGGACGTAGAGCGGATAGAGATACAGTTCCTCGGGCCGCCAGGCGAGCGCGGAGCCGAGCGAACGGCGCCAGGACTCCTCGGTCTGGCCGTCGATGCCGTAGATGAGGTCGATGTTGAGCACGGGGATACCGGCGTCGCGGATCCGGGCGAGCGCCGCCTCGACGTCCGACCGGCGCTGGGGGCGGACGGCAGTACGCGCCTCGGTGTCGACGAAGCTCTGCACACCCAGGCTCAGCCGTGTGGTGCCCCGCGAGGCCAGCACGGCCAGTCGGTCGGCGGTCGCCGTGGCGGGTGAGGCCTCCACGGACAGCGGGATCGCCCTCAGATCCGCGCCCAGGCCATGCTCGGCCAGATCACACAGCCGCTCCAGCTCGGCGGCCCTGAGGAACGTCGGAGTGCCGCCGCCGAAGGCCGCGTTCGAGAACCGTGCCCCGTCGCCCAGCGTCTCGCGCACCGCGCCCGCCTGGCGCTCCAGCGCGTCCAGGTAGGCGGTGGTCAGGCCGTCCGGTGCCCCGATCCGGGTGAAGAGGTTGCAGAAGCCGCAGCGTACCTCGCAGAAGGGGATGTGGAAGTAGAGCGAGAGGGAGTTCTTCGGCTCGTCGGCCCACAGCTTGTGCAGGGACGCCTGCTCCCGGGCCAGCGCGCGGTAGGCGGTCTTGTGCGGATACGCGTAGACGTAGTGCTGGTACGGGCGCACGGCGGGCGGGGGCGCGGCCTCGGTGAGGGGCGCCTGGGTCTCGGTGACGGTCGTTTCGGTGATGGTCATCGGGCCTCGTCGAGGAAGAAGTGGGCGTAGGGCACGGTCCAGACGACGTCATGGCCGATGCGGTGGCCCGTGTGGCCGTCCTCGCCGTACGCGGTGCCGTGGTCGGAGCAGACGATGGCGAAGCACGGACGGCGGCTGCCGGCGGCCAGGAAGAGCCGGCCGATGTGCCGGTCCACGTACTCCAGGGCCGCGGCGTGGGTGGCCCGTGTGTCGCCCGACTCGCGGGTGGCACCGGGCAGATGGAACCAGTTGGGCTGGTGCAGGGCCGACACGTTCACGAAGAGGAACAGGCGCTGCTCCCGCGAGAGTCCGGCGACCACCTTCTCGGCGCAGTCCACCTGCGCCTCGAAGGACGTGGGCGAGGGCACCCCGAACTCCGGCTCCCAGTGGCTCTCCTGGAAGAGACCGGGCAGCACGGAGCCCAACGGCCCCCGCTTGTCGAAGAAGCCCACGCCGCCGACGCAGACAGTGCGGTAGCCGGCGGTGGCCAGGCCGGATACCAGGTCGGGCGTGTCGTAGACGAAAGTGCCGCCCGCGGTGGTCTCGCTGCCCGCGAAGCGGGCGGCGAAGAGCCGCGGGTGCGGACCCGGCGTGGCCGGTGTCGGCAGGAAGCCCGCGAACATCGCCTGGTGGGAGGCGTAGGTGAAGCTGCCGGGAGCGTGCCGGCGCTCCCAGACACCGCCGGGGAGATGCCGGGCCAGGTTCGGGATACGGCCCTCCGCGGCCAGCTCCTGAGCCACGTCGTAGCGGAGTGTGTCCAGCGTGACCAGCAGGAGGTCGTGACTGCCCACGACCTCGTTCATGTCGATCGGCGGCATGCCCGCCGACGGGGTGTCAGCCGGTGGCATCATGGTGGTGCTCCTCGTGCTCCGTGTGCCGCATCGCGGCCGGTACGGCGGCCACCTGCGCGCCGTAGGTGTCCAGGCCTTCGGCGCCGCTGCCGGGCAGGCCGGTCAGGCGGGGCAGCAGATCCCCGAAGGCGTTCACCTCGCCGACGGTGAAGCGGCGCCACCCGGTGGACGGCAGGATGTCCACGCCGACGCACAGCGTGCCCGGAAAGCACGCGGCGGCCCGCTCGGCGGCGTCCAGCGCGTGGTCGAAGCTGCCGCCCGCGGCCCGGATCGCCTCGCGTGCCGCGGCCAGGTCGCCGCGGGCGCCGCCGAGATGCAGGTTCGTCATGGGGTGCCGGCTGGTCCGTACGACGGCGTGCGTGGCGCGTCCGGCGACCACGACCACCCGCAGATCGGCGGCGCGGCCACCCTGGGAAGCCTTGGGCAGCCACCGCTCGACGTGGATTCCGTCCGGGGCCAACGCGTCGACGAGGGCGGCGACCTCCGGCTCCGAGACGTAGTGGCGTACCCGCAGGGAGTTGAACAGCCGACCGTCGGAGGCCGTCTCCACAGAGGTCGTCGCCTTGATCCGGCCGGGGCCGGCCAGCGCGAGCGCCACGACACCGGAGGCCGACGATCCGTGTGCCGGCTTCACGAACGCCCGCTTGATGCGCGCGGCCTTCAGCTGCTCCCTCAGCTCCTCCCAGCCGCCGAGCGGACCCGTCAGAGCCGGGGGCACCGGGACGCCCGCGGCGGCCAGCCGGGCATGGCAGCGCCGCTTGTCGAACATCACTGCGACCTCTTCCGGGGCGGCGGACGGCACCGCAGCCGCACGGCGGGCCGCAGCCGTCACCTCCCGGACCGCCGTCGTGAAGCGGCGGTACCACAGTGCCGTTCCCTCCACCCTGGTGGGATCGTCGGTGCCCCGCAGCAGCCGGTCGGCTTCGGCATTCTCGCCGGGGGAGTCGATCCGTACGAACTCACCGGGCGTGAAGGCGTACGAGCCGCCGCGCAGCACGTCGCACCAGGCGAGCACGCGTGGTGCCGTGTGGCCTGCCGCGCGGACGGCATCGGCGAACATCGTCGTCCGCCGGTTCCCCGGATTGCCGACGACGGTGAACCGAAGGCCGGTGCCGAGGGCGGGGCGACTCGGAGTGCGGCTACTCGGAGACGGCGACATGGCGCCACTCCTCGTCCCGCCTGCGACGCGGGGTCTGCTGCTCCGACAGGTCCACCTCGGACCCGGCGGACCCGAAGGCCGTGCGAAGCCGGTCGGCCCTGGCGTCGCTCAGGAAGTGGTGGTGCAGGTCGAGCCGCTTGAGCTGGGTCAGCGGCCGGCCGCCGAGCAGCGCCTCGGCGCCGACGTCGGCAAGAGTGCCCATGGACAGGCTCAGCGACTCCAGCTGTGCCACGACCGGCGCCGGGGCGACCGCCGCCGCGAGTTCGTCCTGCAACGCGCCGTCCTGCAGGCCGAGATGCGGCAGGGCCGGGAAGCGCCCTGCGGACAGGACCGGCGCGAGGCCGGCCGCCGACGCGTCGCCGCCGTACCGTGACACGCCGAGCCACAGTTCCGGATGTCCCAGAGCGGGCCGTTCGCACGCGCCGACAGCCCGCACCACCTGACCGGGCAGGCCACCGGACTCGAACCGCAGCACGCGCAACGCGTCGTGGCGTACCGGGCCCAGCGACAGGGGTTCCTCGCCGACCCCCGGTGAGTCATCGCCGCGGACGCCGAACTCCTCCAGCAGGAGGAAGGCCTCCAGGACGGGGGTGACGTCGGTGAGCTGCAGCCAGGAGACCTCGCACTCCTCGCCGGTGACGTCGGCGCGGAACAGGGCACGCAGAGCGGGGAAGGGGCCGGCGTCGGCCAGGATCAGCTCCAGCGCGGGACGCAGCTCGGTGTACTCGCCGTCCCACCAGGGCCCGAGGACCAGAGCCCGTACGCCCGTGCTCGGCACCCGGTCCGTGAAGCCTCGCCACAGCTCGGCGAACGGCAACTCCCCGGCCTCGAGGCAGTCCAGTCGCCAGGCCACGCCGTCGGCCGCCGGATGTGCCTCCTCACCGGGCTCGGGGAGCGTGAAGACGGGTGGTCCGTGAATGGTCTCGAAGTGATCCGCGAAGGTCATGCGGCCTCACTCCGCGACGGCGGTGAAGCGGTGGACGACGCCGTCGTCCTCCCACGCCTCGCCGGGCTCGGACAGGTCGACCTCGACGCCGGACGGCTCCAGCGCCGCCCGAACCCGCTGCGACACCGGGTCCGTGACGAAGTTGTGGCGGAGATCGAGCCAGGTCAGGTGGGTGAGCGGCTGGCCGCCGAGCAGCGCCGTCGCGCCCTCGTCCGTGAGCACACCGAGGGACAGGTCCAGCGACCTGAGCTGGGCGACGACCGGGGCCCCGGCCACGGCGGCGGCGATCTCGTCCTGTATCTCACTGTTGCGCAGACCGAGATGCCGCAGCGCCGGGAAGCGCCCTGCGGACAGGACCGGCGCGAGGTCGGCGACGGTCGCGTCGCCGCCGTACTCCTCCACGCCGAGCCACATCTCGAGGTACTTCAGCGCGGGGAGCTCGCTGGCGGCGACACCGCGCACGACCTCGCCGGGCAGGCCGCCGGCTTCGAAGCAGAGGGTGCGCAGGTGCTTGTGCCGCACTGCCGGGAAGCGCAGTCCGGTGCCGCCGCGGATCCCGAACTCCTCCAGCAGCGGATAGGCCTCCAGGACCGGCGTGACATCGGACTGCTCGATCCAGGAGATCTCCGCCTCCTCCATTTCCAGGTCGCCGATGAAGACGGCCCGAAGCGCGCCCAGCCGGTCCCGGGCGTCCACGAGTCGTTGCACGATGCCGCTGGAGTCGTTGTCGTAGGGCTCGCCCCACTGGCCCACTATGACCGCGCGGACCCCGACGGGGTCGACCGAGTCGAGGAAGCGGTCCCACAGGGCGCCGAAATCCTCCTCCGAGTCGTCGTCGTAGGGGTCGACGGCCAGGCGCCAGGCGACGGTGCCTGCCTCCGGCAGCTCATGCCGCGCGCCGGGCCCGGGGAAGTCGAAGGTCGGCAGGCCGTGCAGTTCCTTCAGGTGCTCGACGTGGGACATGCGGCTGGTCTCCTCGGGTGATCGCACACGGTGCGCTGTGCTTGCCCGAAGAGTTGTACCAAGCAGCACTGACAACGCCGTTCGCGGGCTGTGCGGATGCCGTCCGCAGCGTTCGTCGGTGGGCGTTGTCAGACCCCCGGCGTAGCGTCGTGGACATCGGTCGGAGCGGCCGTCGGCGGCGAGGGGAGACACGCATGTACCGGCAGGGGGATGTCCTGATCGTGCCCATGACTGAAGAGGCCGTGCCACCGGGCACGGACCGGCTGCCCGGGCAGCGGCGGGACGCGCGGGGACGGCTCGTGCTGGCACTCGGCGAGGTCACCGGCCACGCCCATGCGGTGGTGGGGCCGGGGACCCTGGTCCGGGAGGCCGGGCCGTTCGGCGCCGCCTACCTCCATCTCCCGGACGGTGGGCGGGTGGTGCACGAGGAGCACGCGGCGATACCGCTGCCGAAGGGCTGGTACCGGGTGGTGCGGCAGCGAGAGTACGTGCCCGGCGCGGTGCGCGTCGTGGCGGACTGAGACAGCGGGGGAGCGGCACGATGACGACGCCGACGGAAACGGCACAGACGGACTCGACGGTGATGTGGCGCGAGGTCGCGGCCGCGACCGGCCCGGCGGACCGCGCTGCGGCCGAGGACGGCGTGCGCCTGGCCTACCGACTGGCGGGCCTGCCCGAGCCGGAGCGCATCGTCTGGGCGGGCTCGCCCTGCGAGGGCGCGGCACTGGCAGCCCGGCTCACGGCGGAGGGCGCGGCCGGCCGCAGCGTCCGCGACGAGGTGCGCACCCGGCCGTGGGCGGCGGCACGGGAGCGTGTCGCCGGCCGACTCGGGCCGGTCGGCTGGGCCGAGCACTGGGCCCTGACGGGTGCTCAGCTGTGGGACGGGGCGGTCAGTCTGGCCGAGCGCATCAGGAGGGGCGTCGTCGAGACCTCGACCGGTCTACCGGAGGGTGAGCAGGCCGTCCGCCTCGTGCTGCTCGACGCGGTCCTGGGGCAGCACGACGCGGCCTGGCTGGCGGCCTTCGACGGCGAGGACGGCGGGGAGGCACTCGACGGGGTCGCCGTGGTCACCCGCGCCGCGGGCTGGTGGTGGCCGTACGAGAAGACCGCGGTCGTCGCCGAACGCCCCGTGGAACTGCACCGGGACGAGGCGGGTCGGCTCCACCGCGGGGACGGCCCGGCGCTCGCCTTTCCCGACGGATTCGCGCTGCATGCCTGGCACGGCATGCCGGTGCCCGCCGCATTCCTCGACGGGCTCGCCACACTGACCCCGCGGCGGATACGCGAAGAGGAGAACGCCGAGCTGCGCCGCGTGATGCTGGAGCACTACGGCTACGACCGCTACCTGGAGGAGTCCGGCGCCGAACCCCTCCAGCGGGACGAGGCCGGGGTCCTGTGGCGGATCGAACTGGAGGGGGACGAGCCCCTGGTGATGGTCGAGGTCGTCAACTCCACCCCGGAGCCCGACGGCACCCACCGTACCTACTGGCTCCGGGTGCCGCCGCGAACCCGGACCGCACGGGAGGGCGTCGCCTGGACCTTCGGACTGGACGAAGCCGACTACGAGCCGGAGAGGGAGACCTGAGCCCTCGTCGCCCCTCGAGCCTGTCCGGGGAAGTACGACGAGGTCACGTCCACGGACCTGACCCGCTCTTTCAGGGTTCTTCAGTGCGTACCGAGGCCGGCAACCCACCGGAGCTCACCCGTCGCCGCCGCGCAGGGGAGGTGCATGGTGCGCCGTTCAATCGGGCGGGGAGGCGTTCCGGTGCGCGTGGGCAGGTGAATGCGCCAGGTGCGCTCCTGGCTCCATGGAGTGCACGAGCGCGATGCCCCGGGCGAGTGTGAGCGGCTGGCAGGTCTCACGGCTTCTCGTCCTGCTGGCTCGGGGCGGTGTGCCTCATATCGAGTTTCCGGCTTCCGGGTGCCGATGGCTCGAGGCCGGCCCGGCTGCACGCTGGTGTCGGCCTTGTGTCTGATCGGGCGAGCGGTGCGCCCTCAGATCTTGATGACGGTGACGCGCCCGCGGCAGAGCGTGGCGAGATCCTCGGGGGCAGAGGACGCGCCCGCGGCAGAGCGTGGCGAGATCCTCGGGGGCAGAGGTGAGAACGGTGACGGGTCCGGGGGCGGCCAGCGCCGTGGCGCTGAGCATGGCGTTGCCGCAGGCATCCTGCACAGTACGGCGATGGGCCCGCACGGCGTCGGCACCGGACTCGTGCCCCTCGAACGCTCGCTCCTCGACGGGTGGTTCGAGGGGTGCCTCCGCCCCGTCCTGCGTCGGGTGCCCAGCCTGGAACGCGCGCACCGGAAGGCCAGGCCCGTCCTGCTGCCCGCCTCGCAGACGAAGGATCTGGAGTAGCAGGACGTGCGCTCCCGACAGCGTGTGCAAGCCCGGCGCGACGCGGTGCACGCGGCGCTCGACGGGCACCCGCTGCTGATAGACGTGCTCTGGCAGACCGAGGAGAGGGATTCCAGCTGACCAGTGTGGGAAAACCCCAGGTCGGAGTATGTGGGCTACGAGCGCTCATAGCCTTCTTGGCCGTTGCTGTTTCGGCATGCACAAGAAAGGCCCTGAACTGCGCTTCTGCAGTTCAGGGCCTTGATTCCCGGTGCCCCCGGCAGGATTCGAACCTGCGCACACGGCTCCGGAGGCCGTTGCTCTATCCCCTGAGCTACGGGGGCGTGTCGTTTGCGGCGGTGTTGCTCGCGGCGACGGGTAGAACACTACCAGCTTCGTCGGGGTGGTCATGAACGGGTTTCCGTGGGGTGCCCGGCGGGTCGGCGTCAGGGACTGGGGGCGGGCATCCCCCGCAGGGGGGTGGAAGTGGGGAAATCCCGGACGCGGTGGCCGGTCCGGACCTACTCTCGAGTTGTGCCAGGCGTCTCGGGCCGGGTCCTTGTCGTCGACGACAACAAGGTCATCCGGCAGTTGATCAGGGTCAACCTCGAGCTGGAGGGCTTCGAGGTGGTGACCGCGGCCGATGGTGCCGAGTGTCTGGAAGTCGTGCACCAGGTGCGGCCCGATGTCGTGACCCTCGACGTGGTGATGCCCCGGCTCGACGGGATCAGTACCGCCGCCCGGCTGCGCGCCGATCCGCGGACCCGTGATCTTCCTCTCGCCGTCATCAGTGCCTGTACGCAGTACGAGGTCGACGCCGGCGTCGAGGCCGGGGTCGACGCGTTTCTGCCCAAGCCGTTCGAGCCCACCGAGCTCGTCCGTCTCGTACGGCGGCTGGTCGAGCGGGCGGCGGCAGGGCAGGAGGACGACGGGGCGGTCTCCGCGTGCGGCAGCGCTCCGCCGGCCGAGCGCGCCGGGTAGCCGAAACGGTCTGCCTGTCACCGCAGCGCCGGGTTGCCGAACGGCTCTGCCTGCTACCACCGCGCAGGGTGGCCGACGGTACGGACGGTACGCCGGGAGCGATGCGCCCCGTGGGTGGCGGTTCCGTCCCCGTCGTCCCGGTGCCGGGGGTCGGCGGCCGACCGTCCCGCCCCGCCCGGCGGCCGACGGTCCGGCCGGTCGCTCGGCGGGTGGCCTCGCCCGTCCGTCCCGTCGCCGCGTCCCACATCCCGGACCCTCGGTCAAACCCGTTCGCCTACCCACCCCCCTCCTCCCATACGCTTGTCCCGTGACCCCCGTCGAGCTCTCCCGCACCGTGCTGCACGCCGTGCGCCGTGCCGTGGAAGCCGGGCAGCTCAGCATGCGGGTGCCGGAGCGGGTCGCGGTCACCGCGCCCGGTCCCGGAGGCTGCGGCGACTACGCCACCAACGTCGCGCTCCAGCTCGCCCGCCCGGCCGGGCAGCCGCCCCGTGACGTGGCCGGGATCCTCCGGCCCCACCTCGCCGATGCCCCGGGAATCACCGACGTCGTCGTCACCGGACCGGGGTTCCTCAACATCAGCCTCGACGACACCGCCCCCGGCGCCCTCGTCCGGGAGGTGCGGCGGCACGGCCTCCGGTACGGGTTCGCCGACGGGCGTCAGGGTTCCGGGGGCGCCCTTGTGGCCGACGGTCCCGGCAGCTCCGCCGACTCCGCCCGTTCCGCCGACTCCGCCCGTTCCGTCGGCTCCGCCCGTTCCGCCGGGGCCGCCCTGGTCCGGCTGCACGCCCCCCGCGAGGTCCGTGCCGTCGTCGTCATGGACTGCGTCGCCCGTCTCCTGCGCTCTCAGGGCACCACCCTCGTGATCGCCACCTGCGACGATGCCCTCCCGCCGGAGTGGGAGACCGTCCTGGGCGTCACCGGCGTCACCGGCACCAGCGCCGCCACCTGCGTCCGCCTCGACGACGACGCCCCCGAGCCGTCGCACGGGCCGCCCGCCCCCCGTCCGGTCGCCCCCCGCCCGGTCGCCATCCGCCCCGTCCCCGCACCCGCCGACCCGCTCGGCCTCGGCCGGGACGCCGGACGCTGGGCCCTGCTCCACCCCGCCGGCCACGACCGGCCCCATATCGGCGACGAGCACCTCGCACAGCGCGAGAGCAACCCCCTCTTCCGCGTCCGCTACGCCCACGCCCGCACCCGTGCCCTCCTCCGCAACGCCGCGGACCTCGGATTCACCGCCCAGCCCGGGCCCCTCACGATGCCGTCCACTGCGCCCGCAGCCCCGGTCACCGGCAGGCCCGACGGGCCCGACCATCCCCACCCCCTCCTCACCCTCCTCGCCGACCACCCCCGCGTCCTCGCCGCCGCTGCGGAGCAGTGCGCACCCGACCGGCTCGCCCGGCACCTCGTCACCGTCGCCGATGCCGTGCTGCCCCTCCTGCCGGCCGTGCTGCCGCGCGGCGCGGAGAAACCCTCGGCCGCTCACCGCGCCCGGCTCGCGCTCGCCGACGCCGCCGGGGTGGTGCTCGCCGGCGGCCTGTCCCTGCTCGGCATCGACGCACCCGACCACCTCTGAATCGTCCGAGGAAGCCAGAAGTAGCCATGAGCCGTTCCGCACACCCCGCCGGGCCCCGTCACGCCGATGTGCTCCCCGAGGGGCACTACTCCGCTCCGCCCGCCGATCTCAACGCCCTGGACCCGAAGGTCTGGGCCCAGACCGTCGAGCGGGACACCGACGGTGTCGTCACCGTCGGCGGCAGACCCGTCACCGAGCTCGCCGAGGAGTACGGCACCCCCGCCTACGTCCTCGACGAGGCCGACTTCCGGGCCCGCGCGCGGGCCTGGCGCACCGCCTTCGGTGCCGACGCCGACGTGTTCTACGCCGGCAAGGCGTTCCTGTCCCGCGCCGTGGTGCGGTGGCTGGAGGAGGAGGGGCTCAACCTCGACGTGTGCTCCGGGGGCGAGCTGGCCACCGCGCTCTCCGCCGGGATGCCCGCCGAGCGCATCGCCTTCCACGGCAACAACAAGTCCGCCGAGGAGATCGAGCGCGCCGTGCGCGCCGGTGTCGGGCGCATCGTGCTGGACTCCTTCCAGGAGATCGTCCGCGTCGCGCACATCGCCGAGTCCCTGGGCAGGCGCCAGCGCGCCCAGATCCGGATCACGGTCGGTGTCGAGGCGCACACGCACGAGTTCATCGCCACCGCCCACGAGGACCAGAAGTTCGGCATCCCGCTGGCCGGGGGGCAGGCCGCGGAGGCCGTGCGGCGGGCGCTGCGGCTCGACGGGCTGGAGCTCGTCGGGATCCACTCCCACATCGGGTCGCAGATCTTCGACATGTCGGGCTTCGAGGTCGCCGCGCACCGCGTCGTCGGGCTGCTCAAGGAGATCCGGGACGAGCACGGGATCGAGCTGCCCGAGATCGACCTCGGCGGCGGCCTGGGCATCGCGTACACCAGCGACGACGACCCGCGCGAGCCGCACGAGATCGCCAAGGCGCTCAGCGAGATCGTCACCCGGGAGTGTGAGTCCGCCAGGCTGCGCACCCCGCGCATCTCGGTCGAGCCGGGTCGTGCCATCGTCGGGCCCACCGCGTTCACGCTCTACGAGGTCGGCACGGTCAAGCCGCTCGACGGGCTGCGGACGTACGTCTCCGTCGACGGCGGCATGTCCGACAACATCCGCACGGCGCTGTACGACGCCGAGTACAGCGTCGCCCTCGTCTCCCGCACCTCCGACGCCGGGCCGATGCTCGCCCGGGTCGTCGGCAAGCACTGCGAGAGCGGCGACATCGTGGTCAAGGACGCGTTCCTGCCGGCCGACCTGGCGCCCGGCGACCTCATCGCCGTGCCGGCCACGGGCGCGTACTGCCGCTCCATGGCCAGCAACTACAACCATGTTCTGCGCCCGCCGGTCGTCGCCGTGCGGGACGGCCAGGCGCGCGTGATCGTCCGTCGGGAGACCGAGGAGGACCTGCTGCGCCTCGACGTCGGATGAGCCGACCCGGCGGCCCGCCCGCCCGTCGGCCCACGGCCACCCGCCGGTCTCACCGGCCGGACGCCGGTCCGGCCGGACGCCGGTCCGGTCGGCGGCCGGGGAGCCCGGCGGAGCCCGGCCGCGGCGGGGGCCCCGGCCCCCGCCGGAAGATCTCCGGTCCGCCGGCCACAGGAAAATGAAATAAGCGTCTCACAATCCGGACCAAACGCAGAAAATTGCGTCCGGTGAGTGAGACTGGTCCAACCGTAGACGGTGAGAGGAAACGAGGTCGGATGATGCGTACGCGTCCGCTGAAGGTGGCGCTGCTGGGCTGTGGAGTGGTCGGCTCAGAGGTGGCGCGCATCATGACGACGCACGCCGACGACCTCGCCGCCCGTGTCGGCGCCCCGGTGGAGCTCGCCGGGGTCGCCGTACGCCGACCCGACAAGGTGCGCGAGGGCATCGACCCGGCCCTGGTCACCACCGACGCGACCGCGCTGGTCAAACGGGGCGACCTGGACGTGGTGGTCGAGGTGATCGGCGGGATCGAGCCCGCCCGCACCCTCATCACCACCGCCTTCGAGCACGGCGCCTCCGTGGTCTCCGCCAACAAGGCGCTGCTCGCCCAGGACGGTGCCGCCCTGTACGCCGCGGCCGAGCAGCACGACAAGGACCTCTACTACGAGGCCGCCGTCGCCGGTGCCATCCCGCTGATCCGCCCGCTGCGCGAGTCCCTGGCCGGCGACAAGGTCAACCGGGTGCTCGGCATCGTCAACGGGACCACCAACTTCATCCTCGACAAGATGGACTCCACCGGGGCCGGCTACCAGGAAGCCCTGGACGAGGCCACCGCGCTCGGGTACGCCGAGGCCGACCCGACCGCCGACGTCGAGGGGTTCGACGCCGCCGCCAAGGCCGCCATCCTCGCCGGGATCGCCTTCCACACGCGCGTGCGCCTCGACGACGTCCACCGCGAGGGCATGACCGAGGTCACCGCCGCGGACTTCGCCTCCGCCAGGGAGATGGGCTGCACCATCAAGCTGCTCGCCATCTGTGAGCGGGCCGCGGACGGTGCGTCGGTCACCGCGCGGGTGCACCCCGCGATGATCCCGCTCAGCCACCCGCTGGCGAACGTCCGCGGGGCCTACAACGCCGTGTTCGTGGAGTCGGACGCCGCCGGTCAGCTGATGTTCTACGGTCCCGGCGCCGGCGGTTCGCCGACCGCCTCCGCCGTCCTCGGTGACCTGGTCGCCGTCTGCCGCAACCGGCTCAGCGGCGCCCGCGGGCCCGGCGAGTCGGCGTACGCGGCGCTGCCCGTCTCACCGATGGGCGAGGTCGTCACGCGGTACCACATCAGCCTCGACGTCGCCGACAAACCGGGCGTGCTCGCCCAGGTCGCGACCGTCTTCGCCGAGCACGGCGTCTCGATCGACACGGTTCGCCAGCAGGGCAAGGACGGCGAGGCCTCCCTCGTCGTCGTCACGCACCGCGCGACGGACGCCGCCCTCGGCGGCACCGTCGCGGCGCTGCGCAAGCTCGACACCGTCCGCGGTGTCGCCAGCATCATGCGGGTTGAAGGAGAGTAACCAGCAATGACCCACCAGTGGCGCGGAATCATCGAGGAGTACCGGGACAGGCTGCCGGTCTCCGACACCACGCCGGTCGTGACGCTCCGTGAGGGCGGTACGCCCCTCGTGCCCGCGCAGGTGCTCTCCGAGCGCACGGGCTGCGAGGTCCACCTCAAGGTGGAAGGCGCGAACCCCACCGGGTCCTTCAAGGACCGCGGCATGACCATGGCCATCAGTAAGGCCAAGGAGGAGGGCGCCAAGGCCGTCATCTGCGCCTCCACCGGTAACACGTCCGCGAGCGCCGCCGCCTACGGGGTGCGGGCCGGGATGGTCTGTGCCGTGCTGGTGCCCCAGGGCAAGATCGCGCTCGGCAAGATGGGCCAGGCCCTGGTGCACGGCGCCAGGATCCTCCAGGTGGACGGCAACTTCGACGACTGCCTCACGCTCGCCCGCGCCCTGAGCGACAACTACCCCGTGGCGCTGGTCAATTCCGTCAATCCGGTGCGTATCGAGGGGCAGAAGACCGCCGCCTTCGAGATCGTCGACATGCTCGGCGACGCGCCCGACATCCATGTCCTGCCGGTCGGCAACGCGGGCAACATCACCGCGTACTGGAAGGGCTACCAGGAGTACGCCGCCGACGGTGCGGCGACGCGGCGGCCCCGCATGTGGGGCTTCCAGGCCTCCGGCAGCGCCCCGATCGTGCGCGGCGAGGTGGTCAAGGACCCGTCGACCATCGCCACCGCCATCCGGATCGGCAACCCCGCCTCCTGGTCGTACGCCCTGGCCGCGCGCGACGAGTCCGGGGGCTCCATCGACGAGGTGACGGATCGTGAGATCCTGCGCGCCTACCGGCTGTTGGCCTCGCAGGAGGGCGTCTTCGTGGAGCCCGCCTCCGCCGCGTCCGTGGCCGGTCTGCTGAAGGCCGCCGAGCAGGGCAGGGTCGACCCGGGCCAGACGATCGTGTGCACCGTCACCGGCAACGGCCTGAAGGACCCCGACTGGGCCGTCGCCGGCGCACCGCAGCCGGTCACCGTCCCGGTGGACGCCGCCGCGGCGGCGCAGCGGCTCGGCCTGGTGTGACGCCCGGCGCCGGGCGCGTCCGGTCCGTCCGGTCCGCGCGGTCCGCCCGGCGTATGTAGGCGTAAGGGGACGCTTGCCCGGGGAGGTTCCCTACAGGGGGTGCATAGGGGGCTTACGACACGCATCGTGCGCCTCCCGTGCGCCCTATGTCGCCACTGAACCTTCCTTCGATAGGCTGTACCGAACCCGCCCGCCGCATATGCCTCCGCATCAGGGCACGGCCGCGCCGTCTCCGCGGCCGGCCGGCGGTCGGGACGCGGTCGCCCGTCCGGAAGGGAAGGCGGCCCCCGGGTTTCCCGTACGTCATCGAATGTCCCTCGAATATTCCTCGGAAGTCATTCGACCATCACGCAGCTCAAGGAGAGTCAACGAGCGATGGCCGGTCCAGCGTTCCGCGCCGCCGCCGTCCGGGTGCGCGTCCCCGCCACCAGCGCCAACCTCGGCCCGGGCTTCGACGCCCTCGGCCTCGCGCTGGGCCTGTACGACGACGTGGTCGTCCGGGTGGCCGACTCCGGGCTGCACATCGACATCGCGGGGGAGGGCAGCGAGACGCTGCCGCGCGACGAGAAGCACCTTCTCGTCCGCTCCCTGCGCACCGCGTTCGACGCCCTGGGCGGCCAGCCGCGCGGCCTGGAGATCGTCTGCGCCAACCGCATCCCGCACGGCCGCGGCCTGGGCTCCTCCTCCGCCGCGATCTGCGCCGGCATCGTCGCCGCCCGGGCCGTCACCATAGGCGGCGAGGCCCGCCTGGACGACGCCGCGCTGCTCGACCTGGCCACCGAGATCGAGGGCCACCCCGACAACGTCGCGGCCTGTCTGCTCGGCGGCTTCACCCTGTCCTGGATGGACGGCGGTGCCGCGCGGGCGATCAGGACGGAGCCCGCCGATTCCATCGTTCCGGTGGTTTTCGTGCCCGGAAAGCCGGTACTGACCGAGACGGCCCGTGGCCTGCTGCCGCGCACCGTGCCGCACGTCGACGCCGCCGTCAACGCCGGCCGCGCCGCGCTGCTCGTGGAGGCCCTCACCCGCCGCCCGGAGCTGCTGCTGCCGGCCACCGAGGACCGGCTCCACCAGGAGTACCGCGCGCCCGCCATGCCGGAGAGCGCGGCGCTGGTGGAGCGGCTGCGGGCGGACGGCGTCCCCGCGGTGATCTCCGGGGCCGGGCCCACCGTCATGGCCCTGGCCGACGCGGACACCGCCGACAAGGTCGAGGCCCTGGCGGGCCGGGACTGGGCGGCGAACCGGCTGAGCCTGGATCTGCAGGGGGCGAGCGTCCTGCCGCTGGCGCCCTGACACACGGTTGCCGGATTACGAGAGGGGGAATGTTTGTTGGATCCGGTAGTGTTAACCTCAAGTCTGCACCCGACCCCACCATGGCGAGGTGCCTCGTGTCCCCGTCCGGGACAGACATTCTTCCGGGAGCCCCCCAAGTCGCACTGTGTGGTGGATGCCGTACGCGGGCAGTACGGCCTGTGCCGACACTGAGCGGCCCGACGGGCACGCTCCGGAACCGGTGCGACCACGCCGCGTGACACAGACACTGGGTGCCACGGCTCAAGGAAGCGCCATCACCAGATATCTCTTCCGCCGCTTAGGCGGACCACCGCCCCGGCACGGTTCACACAGCAAGGACCGAAGCCGGACAGCACAACCGGTCGCCGAGCCAGACAGGCCGACGTCCGCTCCAGGGAAGGACCCTTCGTGAGCGACACCACCGATCTGATGGGCGCACGTGTCGAGGAGACCGCTGCAGCGCCCGCCACGGACGCCTCCGCGCCTGCCACTGGTGCCGGCTCCCGGCGGCGCCGCGGTACCGGCCTCGAGGGCATGGTGCTGGCCGAGCTGCAGCAGGTCGCATCCGGCCTCGGCATCAGGGGCACCGCGCGGATGCGCAAGAGCCAGCTGATCGAGGTCATCAAGGAGGCGCAGGCCGCGGGGGGAGCCCCCGCCAAGGCCGAGGACGCCACCGAGGCCAAGCCGAAGCGTCGCGCCACCTCCCGCGCCCGTACGGGCGACGAGGCCGCCGCCGACAAGGCGGACAAGACCGCCAAGGGCGACAAGGCCGACAAGGCCGAGAAGGCCGACAAGGGCGGCAAGGCCGACAAGAAGGCGGACAAGGTGGCCGCCGAGGCCCCGGCCGAGAAGGCCGGCAGCCAGCAGCAGATCGAGATCCCGGGTCAGCCCGCCAGCGACGACGCGCCCACCGAGCGCCGCCGTCGCCGCGCCACCGCCGATGCCGGCAGCCCGGCCGCCCCCGAGACCGTCGCAGCCGAGGCCAGGAGCGAGCCGAGGGCCGAGGCCCCCGCGCAGCAGCAGGGCCAGCAGGGCGGCGGCCAGGGCGACGCCCGTTCCGACGCCGGTGAGGGCGGTGGCGAGGGCCGCCGCCGGGACCGCCGCGACCGCGGCCGGGACCGCCGCGGCAAGGGCGAGGACCAGCAGGGCCAGGGCGGCGGCCAGCAGCGTCAGCAGGGCGGCCAGAACGACGACGACTTCGAGGGCGGCCGTCGCGGCCGTCGCGGCCGCTACCGTGACCGCCGGGGCCGTCGCGGCCGCGACGACGTCTCCGAGCCGCAGATCGCCGAGGACGACGTCCTGATCCCCGTCGCGGGCATCCTGGACATCCTCGACAACTACGCCTTCATCCGGACCTCCGGCTACCTGCCCGGCCCGAACGACGTGTACGTCTCCCTCGCCCAGGTCCGCAAGAACGGCCTGCGCAAGGGCGACCACATCACCGGTGCGGTCCGCCAGCCCAAGGAGGGCGAGCGGCGCGAGAAGTTCAACGCGCTGGTCCGCCTGGACTCCGTCAACGGCATGGCGCCCGAACACGGCCGCGGCCGCCCGGAGTTCAACAAGCTGACGCCCCTGTACCCGCAGGACCGGCTCCGTCTGGAGACCGACCCCGGCGTCCTCACCACCCGCATCATCGACCTGGTCTCGCCCATCGGCAAGGGCCAGCGCGGTCTGATCGTGGCCCCGCCGAAGACCGGCAAGACCATGATCATGCAGGCGATCGCCAATGCGATCACCCACAACAACCCCGAGTGCCACCTGATGGTCGTCCTCGTCGACGAGCGTCCGGAAGAGGTCACCGACATGCAGCGGTCGGTCAAGGGCGAGGTCATCTCCTCGACCTTCGACCGCCCGGCCGAGGACCACACCACCGTCGCGGAGCTGGCCATCGAGCGCGCCAAGCGCCTGGTGGAGCTGGGCCACGACGTGGTCGTCCTGCTCGACTCGATCACCCGCCTGGGACGCGCGTACAACCTCGCCGCCCCGGCCTCCGGCCGCATCCTGTCCGGTGGTGTCGACTCGACCGCCCTGTACCCGCCGAAGCGCTTCTTCGGTGCGGCCCGCAACATCGAGGACGGCGGCTCGCTGACCATCCTCGCCACCGCGCTGGTGGACACCGGGTCCCGCATGGACGAGGTGATCTTCGAGGAGTTCAAGGGCACCGGCAACATGGAGCTCAAGCTCGACCGGAAGCTCGCCGACAAGCGCATCTTCCCGGCGGTGGACGTCGACGCGTCCGGTACCCGCAAGGAGGAGATCCTGCTCGGCAACGAGGAGCTGTCCGTCGTCTGGAAGCTGCGCCGGGTGCTGCACGCGCTCGACCAGCAGCAGGCGATCGAGCTGCTCCTCGACAAGATGAAGCAGACCAAGTCGAACGTCGAGTTCCTGATGCAGATCCAGAAGACGACCCCGACCCCGGGCAACGGCGACTGACCCGCCACCGGCGTCTTCGGCACTCTCCGGAAGTCCCGCCCGTCACAGAGGTGACGGGCGGGACTTCCGCCGTGTAGGACCGGCGCACCGCAGTGGGGGGAACGTATTCTCGGATACGCCCAGGGGGTGTGCCGACTCACGGAGGTCCACGCGGACCCACGGGTCCGTGCCGCCCTCGTCGGATCCGCGTCCGTCGGTTCTTCGTCCTGCCTGCGACCACTTGGCCATCAGCCTCCGGACGGTGACCGGAGCGGCGGCAGGGGTCTTCGACCTCATCGGCCGACGGCCCGGATCTCCGGCCGTCCGGCCCGGATCTCCGGCCGTCCGGCCCGCCTCGGCCGTCCGGTCCAGGTACGCCATGACGGTGCTCAGGGCCGTCCCGGGAACTCCGAGGCGGCCCTTTGTGCACATTCCCGTACCGAACGGACACAGGCTGTCGTGCAACCCTTGGCCGAATTCCGCCGTCTGAGCTACGGAGGGACCCCGAGTGCAAGGGGGTACCCGACCGGAGAGAAGAGCCGAGGAGTACATGTCTGCCGAGAGCACGCCGGAACCCGGCATACCCGGGGCGCCCGGCCCCGACGGGCCGGGCCGCCGGAGCAAGGGGCGCCGCCGCAAGCCGCGCACCGGACGCCGCAAGGGGCTGCTGGTCGCGGCCTGGACCGCCGCGGGCATCGTGATCCTGGGTGGTACCGGCGCCGGCTTCGTGTACTTCAAGCTCAACGGCAACCTCAGAAGCGTCGACATCAACCAGGTCCTGGGCACCGACCGCCCGGCCAAGGCCGCGGGCGGCTCCGAGAACATCCTGGTCCTCGGCTCGGACAGCCGGTCAGGCGGCAACCGCGAGCTGGGCGGCGGCACCGACGACGGCAGCGCCCGCTCCGACACCGCGATGATCGTGCACGTTCACGAGGGCCGCCGGACGGCCAGCGTGGTCTCGATCCCGCGCGACACCCTCGTCGACCGGCCCGAGTGCACCGGCACCGACGGCAGGGTGCACCCCGCCGCCGACTCCGTGATGTTCAACTCGGCGTACTCCACCGGCGGCGCCGCCTGCGCCGTGAAGACCGTGGAGACGCTGAGCGGGCTCCGCATGGACCACTACCTGGAGATCGACTTCAGCGGCTTCCAGCAGCTGATCGACGACCTCGGCGGCGTCGAGGTCACCACCACCCAGGACATCGACGACCCCGACAGCCATCTCGACCTCGAGGCCGGCACCCACCGCCTCACCGGCGAGCAGGCGCTCGGTCTGGTCCGCACCCGGCACGGCGTCGGCGACGGCTCCGACCTGGGTCGCATCCAGCTCCAGCAGGCCTTCGTGAAGGCCCTGGTCGACCAGGTCAAGGACATCGGCCTGCTCGGCAACCCCAAGCGGCTCTACGACCTCGCCGACACCGCCACCAAGTCCGTCACCACCGACTCCGAGCTCGGCTCGGTGAACTCCCTGATGTCCTTCGCGGCGGGTCTGAAGAACATCGCCTCCTCGGACCTGACCATGGTCACCATGCCGGTGGTGTACGACCCGGTGGACCCGAACCGGGTCCTCCTGGAGGAGACCAAGGCAGAGCAGGTCTGGACGGCCCTGAAGAACGACAGGCCGATCCCGGAGTCGGCCACGGAGGGCACGGCCACGGGTGAGGCCGGCGGTGTGGTGAACGCCGGATAGGGCGGCCGGGGCGGGCATCGGCGGCCCCACCGGGAATACCGGACGGCAACCCCCGGTTTTGGGAGAAGACGCCAGTCCTGGCAGACTGGTACGTCGGCTCCGGTTCACGCTCCCGCATCCCGCGGCAGCGACCCGGCGCCCTCCCGGAACCTAGGAGACACCTTGAAGCGCGACATCCACCCCGCGTACGTCGAGACGCAGGTCAGCTGCACCTGCGGCGCGTCGTTCACCACCCGCAGCACCATCGAGTCCGGCTCCATCCGGGCCGAGGTCTGCTCCGAGTGCCACCCGTTCTACACGGGCAAGCAGAAGATCCTCGACACCGGTGGCCGCGTGGCCCGCTTCGAGGCCCGCTTCGGCAAGGCTGCCGCCGGCTCCAAGAAGTAGCGAGCACCGAACCGCCGGTCCACGGCCGCGCCCCCGCCCGGGCGCGCCGGGACCGGCGTTTTTGGTCGCCCGCCCTCCCCTTCACCGCAGTATCAGGAGCCCCAAGATGTTCGAGGCCGTCGAGGAACTCGTCGCCGAGCACGCCGACCTGGAGAAGCAGCTCGCCGACCCGTCGGTCCACGCCGACCAGGCCAACGCGCGCAGGCTGAACAAGCGCTACGCCGAACTCACCCCGATCATCGCCACGTACCGCTCCTGGAAGCAGTCCGGCGACGACATCGACACCGCCCGTGAGCTGGCGGCCGACGACCCCGACTTCGCCGCCGAGGTCAAGGAGCTGGAGCAGCAGCGCGACGAGCTCACCGAGAAGCTCCGGCTGCTGCTGGTCCCGCGCGACCCCAGCGACGACAAGGACGTCATCCTGGAGATCAAGGCGGGCGCCGGCGGCGACGAGTCCGCCCTGTTCGCCGGGGACCTGCTGCGCATGTACCTGCGGTACGCCGAGCGGATCGGCTGGAAGACCGAGATCATCGACGCCACCGAGTCCGAGCTGGGCGGCTACAAGGACGTCCAGGTCGCCGTGAAGACCAAGGGCGGCCAGGGCGCCACCGAGCCCGGACAGGGCGTGTGGGCCCGGCTGAAGTACGAGGGCGGCGTGCACCGGGTGCAGCGCGTCCCGGCCACCGAGTCCCAGGGCCGGATCCACACCTCGGCGGCGGGCGTCCTCGTGACCCCCGAGGCCGAGGAGATCGACGTGGAGATCAACCCCAACGATCTGCGCATCGACGTCTACCGGTCCTCCGGACCCGGCGGCCAGTCCGTCAACACCACCGACTCCGCGGTGCGCATCACGCACCTGCCGACCGGAGTCGTCGCCTCCTGCCAGAACGAGAAGAGCCAGCTGCAGAACAAGGAGCAGGCACTGCGTATCCTGCGCTCCAGGCTGCTCGCCATGGCGCAGGAGGAGGCGGAGAAGGAGGCCGCCGACGCCCGTCGCAGCCAGGTCCGCACCGTCGACCGCTCCGAGAAGATCCGTACCTACAACTTCCCGGAGAACCGCATCTCGGACCACCGCATCGGCTTCAAGGCGTACAACCTGGACCAGGTCCTGGACGGCGAGCTCGACGCGGTGATCCAGGCCTGTGTCGACGCGGACTCGGCCGCCAAGCTCGCCGCCGCGTAACGCACGTACGAGTACTCCCGGAGGACCAGCGTGAACCTGCTGCTCTTGGAGGTGGCCCAGGCCACCCAGCGGCTGGCCGACGCCGGCGTGCCCTCGCCGCGCACCGACGCGGAGGAGCTCGCCGCGTTCGTGCACGGCGTCAAGCGCGGTGAGCTGCACTCCGTGAAGGACTCCGACTTCGACGCCCGGTACTGGGAGGTCGTCGCGCGCCGCGAGGCCCGCGAACCGCTCCAGCACATCACCGGACGCGCCTACTTCCGCTACCTGGAGCTCCAGGTCGGCCCCGGCGTCTTCGTGCCGCGGCCGGAGACCGAGTCCGTGGTCGGCTGGGCCATAGACGCCGTGCGCGCCATGGACGTCGTCGAGCCCTGCATCGTCGACCTGTGCACCGGCTCCGGAGCCATCGCGCTCGCCCTCGCCCAGGAGGTGCCGCGCTCGCGCGTGTACGCCGTGGAGCTGTCCGAGGACGCCCTCAGGTGGACCCGCAAGAACATGGAGGGGTCCAGGGTCGAGCTGCGCCAGGGCGACGCCCTGACCGCCTTCCCCGACCTCGACGGCCAGGTCGACCTGGTCGTCTCCAACCCGCCGTACATCCCGCTCACCGAGTGGGAGTACGTCGCCCCCGAGGCCCGCGACCACGACCCGCAGCTGGCCCTGTTCTCCGGCGAGGACGGCCTCGACCTGATCCGCGGCCTGGAGCGCACCGCGCACCGGCTGCTGCGCCCCGGCGGCGTGGTCGTCGTCGAGCACGCCGACACCCAGGGCGGTCAGGTGCCGTGGATCTTCGCAGAGGAACGGGGCTGGGCCGACGCGGCCGACCACCCCGACCTCAACAACCGCCCCCGGTTCGCGACCGCCCGCAAGGCGCTGCCGTGAGCCCGCACCCGACTTCGCATCCGCAGCACGTGTACGAGGAGGCCCGCTAGCTATGGCACGGCGATACGACACCAACGACGCGACCGACCGCGTGACCGGTCTGCGTGAGGCCGCGTCCGCAGTGCGCCGTGGCGAACTGGTGGTGCTGCCCACGGACACCGTCTACGGCATCGGCGCCGACGCATTCTCCTCGGAGGCCGTCGGTGACCTGCTGGAGGCCAAGGGCCGGGGCCGCAACATGCCCAGCCCGGTCCTGATCGGCTCCCCGAACACCCTGCACGGACTGGTCACCGACTTCTCCGAGCAGGCCTGGGAGCTGGTCGACGCCTTCTGGCCGGGCGCGCTCACCCTGGTCGCCCGGCACCAGCCGTCCCTGCAGTGGGACCTCGGGGACACCCGGGGCACCGTCGCGGTGCGCATGCCGCTGCACCCGGTCGCCATCGAGCTGCTCACCGACGTCGGCCCGATGGCCGTCTCCTCCGCCAACCTCACCGGCCACCCGGCCCCCGAGGACTGCGACGCCGCGCAGGCGATGCTCGGCGACTCCGTCTCCGTCTACCTCGACGGCGGCCGCACCCCCGGCATCGTCCCGTCGTCCATCGTCGACGTCACCCGCGAGACGCCCGTACTGCTGCGCGCGGGCGCACTGTCGGCTCAGGAGCTGCGAAAGGTCGTACCCGACCTCGAGGTGGCGAATTGACGGCCCCTGAGGCGGGGCGCGGCATAGGCAGCGGGGAACGGGCGGCGGAGCAGACGAGCACGTTCGGCTTCCCGCGCGACAGCTTCCGCATCCTCCACGTCAGCACCGGCAACGTCTGCCGCTCGCCCATCACCGAGCGGCTCACCCGGCATTTCGTGCACGAACGTCTCGGCGTCCTGGGCGGCGGACTGATCGTGGAGAGCGCGGGCACCTGGGGGCACGAGGGCGCGCCCATGGAGACCAACGCCGAGACGGTGCTCGCCGAGTTCGGCGCGGACGCCTCCGGCTTCGTCGGCCGCGAGCTGCTCGACGAGCATGTGATCCGCGCCGACCTGGTGCTGACGGCGACCCGCGACCACCGGGCCCAGGTCATCTCCATGGGCCACTCGGCGGGGCTGCGCACCTTCACGCTGAAGGAGTTCACCCGGCTGGTGAACGCCATCGACCCGGCGACGCTGCCGTCCCTGGAGGAGGGGCTGGTGGTCCGCTCCCGCGCGCTCGTACGGGCCGCGGCGGCACTGCGCGGCTGGCTGCTGGCACCGACGGCGGAGGCGGACGAGGTCTACGACCCCTACGGGGCGCCGCTGACGTTCTTCCGCTCCATCGGGGACGAGATACACCAGGCGCTGGACCCGGTGGTGACGGCACTGACGGGGGTCGCGTCGCGGGCGTAGCGCGCCCTCGGCGCCATGCCCACCCGCCCCTTCCCAGCGGGACGACGGCCCGCGGCGGGCCTACATTGGGACGTACGTCACCGTCACCGTCAACGTCGCCGCACGCCCGGAGCGCACCATGTCGGTCACCCACGCCCCAGCGGCCGATGCCGATGTCCTGCGGCGGCAGGACCCCGAGCTGGCCGAGATCCTCCTCGCCGAACACCACCGGCAGTCGACGACCCTCCAGTTGATCGCCGCCGAGAACTTCACCTCCCCGGCCGTGCTGGCCGCCCTCGGCTCACCGCTCGCCAACAAGTACGCCGAGGGCTACCCCGGCGCCCGCCACCACGGCGGCTGCGAGATCGTGGACGTCGCCGAGCGCCTCGCCGTGCAGCGCGCCAAGGCCCTCTTCGGCGCCGAGCACGCCAACGTCCAGCCGCACTCCGGCTCCTCCGCGGTGCTCGCCGCCTACGCCGCCCTGCTGCGCCCCGGCGACACCGTCCTCGCCCTCGGCCTGCCCCACGGCGGCCATCTCACCCACGGCTCGCCCGCCAACTTCTCCGGCCGCTGGTTCGAGTTCGTCGCCTACGGGGTGGACGCCGAGACCGGGCTCATGGACCACGACCAGGTGCGCACCCTGGCCCGCCTGCACCGGCCCAAGGCGATCGTGTGCGGGTCCATCGCCTACCCGCGCCACATCGACCACGCCTTCTTCCGGGAGGTCGCCGACGAGGCCGGCGCCTACCTGATCGCGGACGCCGCCCACCCCATCGGGCTGGTCGCCGGGGGAGCGGCGCCCAGCCCGGTGCCGTACGCCGACATCGTGTGCGCGACCACCCACAAGGTGCTCCGCGGCCCGCGCGGCGGCATGATCCTGTGCGGGAGCGAACTGGCCGAGCGGGTGGACCGGGCCGTGTTCCCGTTCACCCAGGGCGGCGCCCAGATGCACACCATCGCCGCCAAGGCCGTCGCCTTCGGGGAGGCGGCGACCGACGCCTTCGCCGGGTACGCCCATCGGGTGGTCGCCAACGCCCGGGTGCTGGCGGCCGGCCTGGCCGCGGAGGGGCTGGTCGTGACCACCGGCGGCACCGACACCCATCTGCTCACCGCCGACCCGGCCCCGCTCGGCGTCGACGGGCGCACCGCGCGCGGCCGGCTGGCGGCGGCCGGGCTGGTCCTGGACTGCTGTGCGCTGCCGCACGGCGACGCCCGGGGCCTGCGCCTGGGCACCGCGGCGGTCACCACCCAGGGCATGGGGGAGGGGGAGATGGGCACGGTCGCCGGGCTGCTGGCCGGAGTCCTGCGGGGTGAGGTGGAGGCCGCCGAGTCGCGGGAGCGGGTACGGGATCTGGCCACGGCCTTCCCGCCGTATCCGGGCTGACCCGCCCTCCTGCCGTAGCCGGACGGACCCGCCCGCCCGGGCTGGTCCGACCGGCCTCTCGGGGCTGAACGGGGGCAGCCGTACTCGCGTACACAGACACACGTGCAACCATCGTCGCTACCCGGAAGTCCCCACTGATATGCGCACCTCGCTAGGGTGTGGGGCTGAGATGGCCAGCGAGACCTGTGGGGAAGCCAGTGCGTGAATACCTGCTGACGCTCTGCATCACGGCCGCGGTGACGTACCTGCTCACGGGGCCGGTGCGGAAGTTCGCGATCGTGGCGGGAGCGATGCCGGAGATCCGGGCCCGGGACGTGCACCGGGAACCGACTCCGCGGCTCGGCGGGATCGCCATGTTCTTCGGCCTGTGCGCGGGCATGCTGGTCGCCGACCACCTGACCAACCTCAGTGAGGTCTTCGAGCGCTCCAACGAGCCGCGCGCGCTGCTCTCCGGCGCGGCCCTGATCTGGCTGATCGGCGTCCTTGACGACAAGTTCGAGATCGATGCGCTGATCAAGCTGGGCGCCCAGATGATCGCCGCGGGTGTGATGGTGGTGCAGGGTCTGACGATCCTGTGGCTGCCCATCCCGGGCGTCGGCAACGTGGCGCTGACCCAGTGGCAGGGCACGCTGCTGACGGTGGCCCTGGTCGTGATCACCATCAACGCGGTGAACTTCGTGGACGGCCTGGACGGGCTCGCGGCGGGCATGGTGTGCATCGCCTCGGCCGCGTTCTTCATGTACGCCTACCGGATCTGGTACTCGTACGGCATCGAGGCCGCCGCTCCGGCCACGCTGTTCGCCGCGATCCTGATGGGCATGTGCCTCGGCTTCCTGCCGCACAACATGCACCCCGCGCGGATCTTCATGGGCGACTCCGGCTCGATGCTGATCGGCCTGGTGCTGGCGGCGGGCGCGATCTCGGTCACCGGCCAGGTCGATCCGGACGCGATGAAGCTGTTCTCGGGCTCCGAGCGCAACACCGTGCACCAGATGGTGCCGGTCTACATCCCGCTGCTGATGCCGCTGACCATCATCGCGATCCCGGCCGCCGACCTGATCCTGGCCATCGTGCGGCGCACCTGGCGGGGCCAGTCGCCGTTCGCCGCGGACCGGGGGCATCTGCACCACCGGCTGCTGGAGGTCGGACACTCGCACAGCCGCGCGGTGCTGATCATGTACTTCTGGTCGGCGCTGATCGCCTTCGGGGCGCTCGCCTACTCGGTGAACTCGGCCTCGATGTGGATCGTGCTGGGCGTGGTAGGCCTCAGCGCGGTCGGCCTGGTCCTGCTCCTGCTGCCCCGCTTCACCCCGCGCGCCCCGCGCTGGGCCGAGGCCCTGGTCCCGCCCCGCTACCGACGCCGCCGTGCGGCAGCCGTGGAGCCGGTGCCGGCGGCGGCGGGGCCCGCGGGCCCGGACGGCGACGAGGAGGAGCGCGTGCCGGTGGCGGCCGGTGTCGGCTCCGCCGGGGCCGATGTCCCGGGCGGCTCCGGTGTCCCGGGCAGCTCCGGTGTCCCGGGCGTCAACGGCGCGACGGCCATCGGCCCTCGTTCGCGGCTGCCAAGGTAAGAATCCGGCGAGAGCATTGCCATCCCGTGGGAAGCTCCTGGGACGCTCCTGAGGCACCGCTGGACGCCAAAGCGCTCCACTATCAGACAAATCGCCCTCGTGACAGCTCAAACGCGCACTGTCACTCTCATGTGTGAGAGTGAGCACACCCTCAGGTAAAGACCTCATCAAATAGTTTGTGATACGGTTCACGAGAACCCCGGGACAGAGCCGAAGGGCCGTAGTGCGACGGCCTCCTCGGCGTGAGGTGACCACTCGGCCCGGGATTACGCTCGTCCATGACGACACCCCTGCCCCCTGTGAAAAGCGGAGTTGCCGCCATGCCGTCCAACGACGTCCGGACCCTGGCCCAGGCCGCCGTGCCCACGGCTGCCGCCGGTGCGATCGCCGCCACCGTCAGTGCGGCGGTCGCCGGTGGCAAGGGCGCCCTCGGAGCCGTCGTGGCGACGCTGGTGGTCGTCCTCTTCATGGGCATCGGCCTGTACGTACTGCAGCGCACCGCCAAATCGCTCCCGCACCTCTTCCAGGCGATGGGCCTGATGCTCTACGCGGCTCAGATCCTGCTGCTGTTCATCTTCCTCGCCGCGTTCAAGAACACGACGCTCTTCAATCCCCGGTCCTTCGCCATCACGCTGGTCGTCGGCACCCTCGTGTGGATCGCCGCACAGACGCGTGCCCACATGAAGGCCAAGATCCTCTACGTGGAACCCGACTCCGAGGGCAACAAGCCCGAGAAGACGGGCCACTCGTCGTGAGGGGTAGGGCCGGGATAAGGACGGGTAAGAGACCCTGCTATCGTCCGGTGCCAACTGCGGCATCGCGGGCGCGGGCATCCGAGCTGACGCCTGCTCAATCGCGAGGCGAGATGCCCCACAGCCGCCCCAAAATCCGTAACACCAGTCCCGTGCCGAACCGCGGCTGCGCGCCGCGCCGACACAACGAGGTTGCCGTACCCATGCGCCACGATGAAGGAGCCCGCGGTGAGTGCTGACCCGACGCAGGTGCTCGCCTTCGAGACCGACTGCCACATCTTCGATGGCTGCGGCTTCGCCGAGGTTTCCCCGGGCCTGCACTCGTTCCTGTTCCAGCCTCTCTGGGGCGACGCGGACAGCAACCTGTACTTCAACAAGCCGATGCTGCTGGCGCTGCTCGGCTCGATCATCGTCATCGGCTTCTTCTGGGCCGCCTTCCGCCGGCCGCAGGTCGTCCCCGGCAAGCTCCAGATGGTCGCCGAGGCGGGCTACGACTTCATCCGGCGCGGAGTCGTCTACGAGACCATCGGCAAGAAGGAGGGCGAGAAGTACGTCCCGCTGGTCGTCTCGCTGTTCTTCTTCGTCTGGATGATGAACCTGTGGTCGATCATCCCGGTCGCCCAGTTCCCGGTCACCTCGATCATCGCCTACCCGCTGGTCCTGGCTCTGATCGTCTACGTCACGTGGGTGGTCCTGACCTTCAAGCGTCAGGGCTTCGTCGGCTTCTGGAAGAACGTCACCGGCTACGACAAGTCGCTCGGCGCGGTGCTGCCGCTGGCGATGCTGATCGAGCTCTTCTCGAACCTGCTGATCCGCCCGTTCACCCACGCCGTCCGACTCTTCGCGAACATGTTCGCCGGTCACACCCTGCTGGTCCTGTTCACCATCGCCAGCTGGTACCTGCTGAACGGCGTCGGCATCGCCTACGCGGGTGTCTCGTTCGTGATGGTGCTGGTGATGACCGCGTTCGAGCTGTTCATCCAGGCCCTGCAGGCGTACGTGTTCGTCCTTCTGACCTGCACCTACATCCAGGGCGCGCTGGCCGAGCACCACTGAGCGAGCCCGCACCACCACCCGCCCACCAATCGTCCGGTGGCCAACCCCCACCGGTCCGTAAAGGAAAAGGAAGAACTGGCATGTCCCAGCACCTTGCTGCCGTCGAAGGTTCCCTCGGTTCCATCGGTTACGGTCTTGCCGCGATCGGCCCCGGCGTCGGCGTCGGCATCATCTTCGGTAACGGCACCCAGGCCCTGGCCCGTCAGCCCGAGGCCGCCGGCCTGATCCGTGCCAACCAGATCCTCGGCTTCGCCTTCTGTGAGGCGCTGGCCCTGATCGGCCTGGTCATGCCGTTCGTCTACGGCTACTGATCGCTGATCCACGACCAGCCGACTAGACGAAAGGCACACCCATGAGCAATCTGCTCACGATCGCGGCAGAGGAGCAGAACCCCCTCATTCCGCCGATCCCCGAGCTTGTCATCGGCCTGATCGCCTTCGTCATCGTCTTCGGCTTCCTCGCCAAGAAGCTTCTCCCGAACATCAACAAGGTTCTGGAAGAGCGTCGCGAGGCCATCGAGGGCGGTATCGAGAAGGCCGAGGCCGCGCAGACCGAGGCCCAGAGCGTCCTCGAGCAGTACAAGGCCCAGCTCGCCGAGGCCCGGCACGAGGCCGCGCGACTGCGCCAGGAGGCGCAGGAGCAGGGCGCCGCGCTGATCGCCGAGATGCGCGCGGAGGGCCAGCGGCAGCGCGAGGAGATCGTCGCCGCCGGTCACGCCCAGATCGAGGCCGACCGCAAGGCCGCCGCGTCGACGCTGCGCCAGGACGTCGGCAAGCTCGCCACGGATCTGGCCGGCAAGCTGGTGGGCGAGTCCCTCGAGGACCACGCCCGGCAGAGCCGCGTCATCGACCGGTTCCTCGACGAGCTCGACGACAAGTCGACGACGGCTGAGGCGGCCCGATGACGATGCACGGAGCGAGCCGGGAGGCCCTGGCAGCCGCACGTGAGCGTCTCGACGCGCTGACGGACTCCACGCCCGTGGACGCGGGCTCGCTCGCCGGCGAGCTGGCCGCCGTCACCGCGCTGCTCGACCGCGAGGTGTCGCTGCGCCGGGTCCTCACCGACCCGGCGCAGTCCGCAGAGGCCAAGGCCGGACTGGCACAGCGACTGCTCGGCTCCCACGTCGGCGGCCCGACCGCCGACCTGGTGTCCGGCATGGTGCGCTCCCGCTGGTCGCAGTCGCGCGACCTGGTGGACGCGCTGGAGGAGCTGGCGGACACCGCCGACCTCACCGCGGCGCAGCAGGACGGCACGCTCGACGACGTCGAGGACGAGCTGTTCCGGTTCGGCCGGATCGTCTCCTCCAGCACCGAGCTGCGGGCCGCGCTGACCAACCGCCGGGCCGGCGCCCCGGCCAAGGGCGAGCTGCTGCGCAGTCTGCTCGGCGGCCGGGCCAAGCCGGTCACCGAGCGACTGGTGACGCGCCTTGTCACCGCACCGCGGGGACGTAGCCTGGAGACGGGACTGGAGTCCCTGTCCAAGCTCGCCGCCGAGCGGCGGGACCGCATGGTGGCCGTCGTCACGTCGGCGGTGCCGCTGAGCGACACGCAGAAGCAGCGCCTGGGCGCCGCCCTCGCGAAGCTCTACGGCCGCCCGATGCACCTCAACCTGGACGTGGACCCCGAGGTCCTCGGCGGGATCCGGGTGCAGGTCGGTGACGAGGTCATCAACGGCTCCATCGCCGACCGCCTCGAGGACGCCGGCCGCCGTCTGGCGAGCTAGCGGCCACGCGGCCGACGCGCCAACTGAACAAGCAGTACGTACCTACGGCCCTGGTTGGGCCGTGCAGAGGATTGCAAAGTTTCTGGGGGGAGCCCCCAGATCCCCCCAAAGAAACTTCGGGCCCAACAAGGAGAGCAGGGAACCCAGATGGCGGAGCTCACGATCCGGCCGGAGGAGATCCGGGACGCGCTGGAGAACTTTGTCCAGTCGTACGAGCCGGACGCGGCCTCGCGCGAGGAGGTCGGTACGGTCACCCTTGCCGGCGACGGCATCGCGAAGGTCGAGGGGCTGCCCTCGGCCATGGCCAACGAACTGCTGAAGTTCGAGGACGGCACCCTCGGCCTCGCCCTCAACCTCGAGGAGCGCGAGATCGGTGCCATCGTTCTCGGTGAGTTCAGCGGCATCGAGGAGGGGCAGCCGGTCAGCCGTACCGGTGAGGTCCTCTCCGTCGCGGTCGGCGAGGGCTACCTCGGCCGCGTGGTCGACCCCCTCGGCAACCCGATCGACGGCCTCGGCGAGATCGAGACCTCCGGTCGCCGCGCCCTCGAGCTGCAGGCCCCTACGGTCATGCAGCGCAAGTCGGTGCACGAGCCGATGGAGACCGGCTACAAGGCCGTCGACGCGATGACCCCGATCGGCCGTGGTCAGCGTCAGCTGATCATCGGTGACCGCCAGACCGGCAAGACCGCCCTGGCCGTCGACACGATCATCAACCAGCGCGACAACTGGCGCACCGGCGACCCGAGCAAGCAGGTCCGCTGCATCTACGTCGCCATCGGCCAGAAGGGCTCGACGATCGCGTCGGTCCGCCGCGCGCTGGAGGAGAACGGCGCGCTGGAGTACACCACCATCGTCGCCGCCCCGGCCTCCGACCCGGCCGGCTTCAAGTACCTGGCGCCGTACACCGGCTCGGCCATCGGCCAGCAGTGGATGTACGAGGGCAAGCACGTCCTGATCATCTTCGACGACCTGTCGAAGCAGGCCGACGCCTACCGCGCCGTGTCGCTGCTGCTGCGCCGTCCGCCGGGCCGCGAGGCCTACCCGGGCGACGTCTTCTACCTGCACTCCCGGCTGCTGGAGCGCTGCGCCAAGCTCTCCGACGACATGGGCGCCGGCTCGATGACCGGTCTGCCGATCGTCGAGACCAAGGCCAACGACGTCTCGGCGTTCATCCCGACCAACGTCATCTCCATCACCGACGGCCAGTGCTTCCTGGAGTCGGACCTGTTCAACGCCGGTCAGCGTCCCGCGCTGAACGTCGGTATCTCCGTCTCCCGAGTCGGTGGTTCCGCGCAGCACAAGGCGATGAAGCAGGTTTCCGGCCGGCTGCGCGTCGACCTCGCCCAGTTCCGTGAGCTGGAGGCGTTCGCCGCCTTCGGGTCCGACCTGGACGCGGCGTCCAAGGCCCAGCTGGAGCGTGG
This sequence comes from Streptomyces poriticola, assembly GCF_036689765.1. Taxonomy (NCBI): domain Bacteria; kingdom Bacillati; phylum Actinomycetota; class Actinomycetes; order Kitasatosporales; family Streptomycetaceae; genus Streptomyces; species Streptomyces poriticola. The sequence goes on along the minus strand of NZ_JBAGKH010000021.1, from coordinate 40,503 downwards.
TCAGCGCATGGTCGAGCTGCTGAAGCAGGACCAGTACCAGCCGATGGCCACCGAGGACCAGGTCGTCTCCGTCTGGTCCGGCACCACCGGCCGCATGGACGACGTCCCGGTCTCCGACATCCGCCGCTTCGAGAAGGAGCTCCTGGAGTACCTGCACCGCAAGGAGCAGGGCCTCATGACCTCCATCCGCGAGGGCGGCAAGATGTCCGACGACACCCTGCAGGCCGTCGGCGACGCGATCGCGGAGTTCAAGAAGCAGTTCGAGACCGGCGACGGCAAGCTGCTCGGCGAGGACGCTCCGGCCGCTGCCGCCAAGTGACGTAAGGAAGGACCTGACTCATGGGAGCCCAGCTCCGGGTCTACAAGCGTCGCATCCGATCCGTCACCGCGACCAAGAAGATCACGAAGGCGATGGAGATGATCGCCGCCTCGCGCGTCGTCAAGGCGCAGCGCAAGGTGGCGGCCTCCACGCCGTACGCGACCGAGCTCACTCGTGCGGTCACGGCGGTCGGTACCGGGTCGAACACCAAGCACCCGCTGACCACCCAGGCCGACACGGTCACCCGGTCCGCGGTGCTGCTGCTGACCAGCGACCGCGGTCTGGCCGGTGCCTTCAACTCCAACGCCATCAAGCGGGCGGAGCAGCTCACCGAGCAGCTGGAGCGCGAGGGCAAGGAGGTCGACGTCTACATCGTCGGCCGCCGTGGTGTGGCGCACTACAACTTCCGTGAGCGCAAGATCGCTCAGTCGTGGGGCGGCTTCACCGACCAGCCGTCGTACGCCGACGCCAAGAGCGTCGCGGCTCCGCTGATCGAGGCCATCGAGAAGGACACCGCGGACGGCGGCGTGGACGAGCTCCACATCGTCTACACGGAGTTCGTCTCGATGATGACGCAGACGGCGGTCGGCGACCAGCTGCTGCCGCTCAGCCTCGAGGAGGTGGGGCAGGAGTCGTCCGCCAAGGGCGAGATCCTGCCGCTGTACGACTTCGAGCCGTCGGCCGAGGACGTCCTCGACGCCCTGCTGCCGCGCTACGTCGAGAGCCGGATCTACAACGCGCTGCTCCAGTCGGCCGCCTCCAAGCACGCCGCCACCCGGCGCGCGATGAAGTCGGCCACCGACAACGCGGGCGAGCTGATCAACACGCTCTCCCGTCTTGCCAACGCGGCCCGCCAGGCCGAAATCACCCAGGAAATCAGCGAGATCGTCGGTGGCGCCAGCGCCCTGGCCGACGCGACCGCGGGGAGTGACAAGTAATGACCACCACTGTTGAGCCGACCGCTGCGGCGGGCGTGGCCACCGGCCGCGTCGCGCGGGTCATCGGCCCGGTCGTCGACGTGGAGTTCCCCGTCGACGCGATGCCGGACATCTACAACGCCCTTCACGTCGAGGTCGCCGACCCGGCGAAGGACGGCGAGAAGAAGACGCTGACCCTGGAGGTCGCCCAGCACCTGGGTGACGGCCTGGTCCGCACCATCTCCATGCAGCCCACCGACGGCCTGGTCCGCCAGGCCCCGGTGGTCGACACCGGCGACGGCATCACCGTCCCGGTCGGCGACTTCACCAAGGGCAAGGTGTTCAACACCCTCGGTGAGGTGCTGAACGTCGACGAGAAGCACACGGGCGAGCGCTGGTCCATCCACCGCAAGGCCCCGAACTTCGACGAGCTCGAGTCGAAGACCGAGATGTTCGAGACCGGCGTCAAGGTCATCGACCTGCTGACCCCGTACGTCAAGGGCGGCAAGATCGGTCTGTTCGGCGGCGCCGGCGTCGGCAAGACGGTGCTCATCCAGGAGATGATCTACCGTGTCGCCAACAACCACGACGGTGTGTCGGTGTTCGCCGGTGTCGGTGAGCGCACCCGTGAGGGCAACGACCTCATCGACGAGATGAGCGAGTCCGGCGTCATCGACAAGACCGCCCTGGTCTTCGGTCAGATGGACGAGCCCCCGGGCACCCGTCTGCGCGTCGCGCTGGCCGGCCTCACCATGGCCGAGTACTTCCGTGACGTCCAGAAGCAGGACGTGCTGTTCTTCATCGACAACATCTTCCGCTTCACCCAGGCCGGTTCCGAGGTGTCGACCCTGCTCGGCCGGATGCCCTCCGCGGTGGGCTACCAGCCGAACCTGGCCGACGAGATGGGCCTCCTCCAGGAGCGCATCACCTCGACCCGTGGTCACTCGATCACCTCGATGCAGGCGATCTACGTCCCTGCGGACGACCTGACCGACCCGGCGCCGGCCACCACCTTCGCCCACCTCGACGCGACGACGGTGCTCTCCCGTCCGATCTCGGAGAAGGGCATCTACCCGGCCGTGGACCCGCTGGACTCCACGTCCCGGATCCTGGACCCGCGCTACATCTCGCAGGACCACTACAACGCGGCCATGCGCGTGAAGAACATCCTGCAGAAGTACAAGGACCTGCAGGACATCATCGCGATCCTCGGTATCGACGAGCTCGGCGAGGAGGACAAGCTGGTCGTCCAGCGTGCCCGCCGCGTGGAGCGCTTCCTGTCCCAGAACACCCACGTCGCCAAGCAGTTCACCGGTGTGGACGGCTCGGACGTGCCGCTGGACGAGTCGATCGCCGCGTTCAACGCGATCTGCGACGGTGAGTTCGACCACTTCCCGGAGCAGGCGTTCTTCATGTGCGGTGGTCTCGAGGACCTGAAGAAGAACGCGAAGGACCTGGGCGTCTCCTGACCCCGGTGTCTTCGATGTGGGGGCGGGCGCGTCCCGCCCCCACACGCACGCCCTTTAGACTTGTAACCAACACCCGGCAGACCCGCCGGGTGGTGACCCGAGGAGCCACCCTTGGCTGCTGAGCTGCACGTCGCGCTGGTCGCGGCCGACCGAGAGGTCTGGTCCGGCGAGGCCACCCTGGTCGTCGCGCGCACCACGTCCGGCGACATCGGCGTCATGCCCGGTCACCAGCCGCTGCTCGGTGTGCTGGAGTCGGGCCCGGTGACGATCCGTACGACTGACGGCGGGACGGTCGTCGTCGCGGTGCACGGCGGTTTCATCTCGTTCGCCGACAACAAGCTGTCGCTGCTGGCCGAGATCGCCGAGCTGTCGGACGAGATCGACATCCAGCGTGCGGAGCGGGCGCTGGAGCGCGCGAAGGCGGACGACGACGCCTCTGCGGAGCGGCGCGCGGATGTCCGACTGCGCGCCGCGGCGGCGCGCTGACCCCTGGGGGTACCTCCCGGGGCCGTTAGGCTCTGGGGGAGCCGTACTGTGATGTGACTCAGCCGCGGCTGGGACCGGAGTGATCCGGACCCGGCCGCGGCTGAGGCAGATGTGGGACTTTTTTCCGTTCCGTTACCTAGGAGACGAGGAGGTCGGTGCCGATGGTCCTCGCTCTGACTGTGTGCGGAGTCGTCGTCGCCCTCGTGGTGGTGGGACTGTTCGTCTTCGGACTGCGCCGCCGGCTGATCCAGCGCTCGGGCGGCACCTTCGACTGCTCGCTGCGCTGGGACGCCCCGAAGGAGGGCGACGGCAGCGGCAAGGGCTGGGCCTACGGCGTGGCCCGCTACAACGGCGACCGCGTCGAGTGGTACCGGGTCTTCTCGTACTCCCCCCGCCCGCGTCGCACCCTGGAGCGCTCCGCGATCGAGGTGGCCGGCCGCCGCGTCCCCGACGGCGAGGAGGAACTGGCGCTGCTCTCCGACGCCGTGGTCCTCGCCTGTCTGCACCGGGGAACGCGGCTGGAGCTGGCGATGAGCGAAGACGCGCTGACCGGCTTCCTCGCGTGGCTCGAGGCAGCCCCGCCCGGACAGCGGGTGAACGTGGCGTAGCCGTGTTCACCCGCTGTCCGGGGGTCCGCCGGACGACGTCCGGGGGAAGAGCCGACGTCGCTCGGCTGTCGGGCCGTCTACCCGTCTGCTCGGTGGCCGGTCACCCGAGGCCGCTGTCGATGGCGGTCACCAGCTCGCCGTTCGCGGTGTCGCCGCTGAACTCCCAGAAGAAGGCGCCGCCCAGGCCCTGGTTCTTGGACCAGGCCATCTTGGACTGCACCGTCGCCGGGGTGTCGTAGGACCACCAGTTGCTGCCGCAGTGCGCGTACGCGGTGCCGGCGACGGTACCGGTGGCCGGGCAGCTGTTCTTGAGCACCTTGTAGTCCTCGATGCCCTGCTCGTAGGTGCCGCTGGCCGGGCCGGTGGCGGTGCCGCCGGGCTGGGACTGGGTGACGCCGGTCCAGCCGCGGCCGTAGAAGCCGATGCCGAGCAGCAGCTTGTCGGAGGGCACGCCCAGCGACTTGAACCCGGCGATCGCCTCGGCGGAGTTGAAGCCCTGCTGCGGGATGCCGGAGTACGAGGTCAGCGGCGAGTGCGGAGCGGTGGGACCGTTCTTCGCCCAGGCGCCGAAGAAGTCGTACGTCATCACGTTGTACCAGTCGATGTACTGCGTCGCGGGGCCGTAGTCGGCGGCCTCCATCTTGCCGCCGTCCGAGGCGTCCGCGGTGACGGCCGCGGTGACCAGGGCGTCCTGGCCGAACTCGGCGCGCATCGCCCGCATCATGGTGCTGAAGGCGTCGGGCGCGCTGGTGGTGTCACAGCTCAGACCGCAGGCGTTGGGGTACTCCCAGTCCAGGTCGATGCCGTCGAAGACGTCGGCCCAGCGCGGGTCCTCGACCAGGTCGTGGCAGGACTTGGCGAACGCCGCCGGGTTCTTCACCGCGTCGGGGAAGCCGCCGGACCAGGTCCAGCCGCCGAACGACCACAGCACCTTGATGTGCGGGTACATGGCCTTCAGCTTGCGCAGCTGGTTGAAGTTGCCGCGCAGCGGCTGGTCCCAGGTGTCGGCCACACCGTCGACGGACTGGGCCGCGGTGTAGGCCTTGTCGTAGTCGGCGTAGGCGTCGCCGATGGTGCACCTGCCGCCCTGGACGTTGCCGAAGGCGTAGTTGATGTGCGTGATCTTCTCGGCGGAGCCGGAGGTGACCAGGTTCTTCACGTGGTAGTTGCGCCCGTAGACGCCCCAGTTGGTGAAGTAGCCGAGCTTGATGTGCTCACCGGGGTTCGGGTCCGGGTCACCGCCGCCGCCCGTGGTGCGGACCGACACCGCGCCGCTGACCGGGCCGGTCTGATCCGCGGTGTCCCGGGCCTGGACGGTGTAGGAGTAGTCCGTGCCCTTGGTCAGGCCGGTGTCGGTGTACGAGGTGCCGGTGACCGTGGCGACCTCGGCGCCGTCGCGCAGGACGGCGTAGTTCTTGATGCCGTTGTCGTCGGTCGCCGCCGACCAGGACAGTTTCACCGAGGTGTCGGTGATGTCCGAGGCGGTGGGGGTGCCGGGTGCGGAGGGCGCCTCGTCACCGGGGACCGAGGTGCCGTCGCAGGAGCCGCCGTTGAGCTTGCAGCCGGACGGGGAGCCGGAGCCGGTGCCGTTGAAGCCGAAGGAGACCGAGGCCCCGGGGGCGAGGGTCCCGTTCCAGCCGACGTTCCTGGCGGTCCAGTGGTCGCCGGAGTTGGTGACCGTGGCGTCCCAGGCGGAGGTGACCCGGGTGCCGGAGGGGAAGTCCCATTCGACGGTCCAGGAGTTGATGGTCGTGGTGCCGGTGTTCTTCACCGTCCACTTGCCCTCGAAGCCGGAGCCCCAGTCCTGGGTCTTGGCGTAGGTGGCCGTGGCGCTGGTCGCCGCCTGGGCGGGACTGGCGAGGCCCACGAGGCCCGCCATGGGGAGCGCCAGGGTGGCGATCAGTGCCGCCGCTCTGTGCCTGAAGCGCATGCTGCGCCTCCTTTATGGGGAGATTTGTTGTGGGCATGACTGAGCCTTCACGCCCGCAGTGCCGCGAGAATAGAAAGGTCTGGACCATAGGTCAATAGGTCTGGACCACTGCACGGAAGCGCTCCGACGGGCTCCGCTAGATCCCCAACTCCTGTGCCAGCACCGCCGCTTGCACCCGGCTGCGCAGCCCCAGTTTCCCCAGCAGACGGCTGACGTGCGTCTTCACCGTCGCCTCGGCCATGTCCAGCCGGTCCGCGATCGCCGCGTTGGACAGCCCCTCGCCCAGGCACGACAGCACCTCGCGCTCACGCCGGGTCAGTTCACGCAGCACCGCCGGATCGGCCGAAGGCTCCCGCACGGCGGGCTGTGCGGCGAACTCGGCGATCAGCCGCCGGGTGACCGCCGGGGCGACGATGCCCTCGCCGGCGGCGACGGTGCGCACCGCGGCGAGCAGGTCCTTCGCCTCGGTGTTCTTCAGCAGAAACCCGGAGGCGCCGGCCCGGAGCGCCCCGAAGACGTACTCGTCGAGGTCGAAGGTGGTCAGCACCAGCACATCGGCCAGCCGCTCGCCGACCACCCGCCGGGTCGCCGACACCCCGTCCAGCCGGGGCATCTGAACGTCCATCAGCACCAGGTCCGGCCGCAGCTCCCTGGCCAGCGCCACCGCCCGCTCCCCGTCCTCCGCCTCGCCGACCACCTCGATGTCGGGCGCGCTGCCCAGGATCAGCACCAGCCCGGCGCGTACGGCGGACTGGTCCTCGGCGACCAGGACACGGATCATGCGGAGTCTCCTTCGGTGAGGGGCAGGGCGGCCCGGACGGCCCAGACCTTGCCGCCCGCCGGATCGTCGGCCGGTACCGGGCCGGCCTCGAAGCTGCCGTGCAGCAGAGCCGTCCGCTCCCGCATGCCGACCAGCCCGGCACCGGAACCCGGAGCCCGCGGGGCGTCCCGGCCGCCGTCGCCGTAGGGGCTGGTCACCTCCACGCGCAGCACGCCGTCTCCGCGGGAGAGCGCCACGGTGACCGGCCCCCGGGCGGCGTGCTTGAGCGCGTTGGTCAGCGACTCCTGCACGATCCGGTACGCGGCCAGCTCCACGGGGGCCGGAAGCCCCTTCCCGGGTACCGCGTCCAGGGTGACATCGAGCCCGTTGGCGCGGGCGGTGTCCACCAGGGTGCCGAGGCCGTCGAGGGTGGGCGCGGCACCGGGCGCGGCACCGGCACCGGCGTCCCGGAGCAGGCCGATCAGCCGCCGCATCTCGGCCAGCCCCTCGACGCTGTTCTCCCGGATCACGGTCAGCGCCTGCCGGGTGGTGCCGGGGTCCTCCAGGGACAGCGCGGCGGTGGAGTGAATGGCGATGGCCGACAGATGGTTGGCGACCATGTCGTGCAGTTCGCGGGCCATCCGGGAGCGCTCCGCGGTCACCGCCTGGACCCGGTCCATCTCGGCGAGCAGCGCGGTCTGCTCGGCGCGCAGCCGGGCCGCCTCGGCGTCCTCGCGGTGACTGCGCACGATCAGTCCCGTGGAGGCGGGCGCGAACGACACGATCCCGACGGCCACCCCGATCAGCAGCGCCTCGGGCACCCGCCACACGGCGAACGGCACCACGGTCGCGGCCACGGTGAGCAGCCCGGTGATCCAGGGGAGGCGGCGGGCCGTGGCGGACGGGCCGTACAGCACCGCCGCGTACATCACGTCGGTGAACATCAGCACCGTGACCAGGCTGCCCTGGGTGAGGGTGTCCACGGCCAGGGCGGCCGTGCCGACCAGCAGCGCGGTGCGCGGGGCGGTCCGGCGCAGCACCTCGCAGCCGGCCATCACGGCCAGTGGCGCCAGCAGGGACCAGCGGCCCTCGAGCACGACGAGCGGCTGCCCGGCCGGACGCATCCCCAGGCCGATGCCCCACAGCAGCAGGCCGCCGAACAGGCCGCCGACCGCGATGTACACGTCGAAGCGGTGCGGGCGGGCGAGTCGTACGGCGGCCATGGCCTCCATCCAACACGGTGCGCGGGGCGCCCGCCTGATTCCCGGGAAGGGTCCCGGACTGCATCTTTCGATGTACCGGAGGTTCGTCACCGGCGACGACGATCCGGGGCGGGGCGCACGGGAGCCTGGAACGGTGACCGAGAGGAGCGAACCGTGATCGTCACCCTGATCATCGCCTGCGAGATCGGCTTCTGGGTGCTGCTGGCGGCGGGACTGGGCTTCCGCTATCTGCTGCGGATGCCGCGCACCGGCCTGGCCCTGCTGCTGTGCGAGCCGGTGCTGGAGATCGTCCTGCTGGTGGTCACCGCGATCGACCTGAAGAACGGCGCCGAGCCCAGCTGGGAGCACGGCCTGGCCGCGCTGTACATCGGCTACACGGTGGGCCACGGTCACCGCACCGTGAAGTGGCTCGACCGTCACGCCGCCCACCGCCTCGACGGCCGCCCGCTGATACGGCCCCCGCGCCACGGCATGGCCCGCGCCCGGCACGAGGGCAAGGTGTGGCTGGGCACGCTGATCGGCGCGACGGTGGCGACGGCGCTGCTCCAGCTCGCCGTCTGGTACGTCGACGACCCGGCCCGCGTCACCTCCCTGGAGGCCTGGCAGGGCGCGGCCTGGCGCGCCGCCGGCATCCATGGACTGATCGCCCTGTCCTACGCGGTCTGGCCCCGCAAGGCCCCGGCGGCCGAGGGGACCGCGCCCGGCAAGGACGCCGAGTACGAAAGGGCCCGCCGGTGACCGCGATGCCCTGAAGGGGCGCGGGGAACTGCGCGACCAGCCCCGACGGAGCCGCGGACGAGAGACGGCCCCGGCACCTTCCCCCGGGCCACCCAGCGGAGCGCCTAGCGCTCTCCGCCCGGCACCCACAGCACGTCGCCGGTCTCCTTGTTCGCCGAGCGGGCCAGGATGAACAGCAGGTCGGACAGGCGGTTGAGGTAGGTCGCCGTCAGCGGGTTCATCGTCTCGCCGTGAACCTCCAGCGCCGCCCAGGTGGCGCGCTCGGCCCTGCGGACCACCGTGCACGCCTGGTGCAGCAGGGCCGCGCCGGCCGTGCCGCCGGGGAGGATGAAGGAGCGCAGCTTCTGGAGCTCCTCGTTGAAGCGGTCGCAGTCCGCCTCCAGCCGGTCGATGTAGAACTGCTCCACCCGCAGCGGCGGGAACTCCGGGTTCTCCACCACCGGCGTGCACAGGTCGGCGCCCACGTCGAACAGGTCGTTCTGGACACGGACGAGGACCTTCACGACCTGCTCGTCCAGCCCGCCCAAGGCAATGGCGGTGCCGAGCACCGCATTCGCCTCGTTGGCGTCGGCGTACGCGGAGATCCGCAGGTCGGTCTTGGGGACCCGGCTCATGTCGCCGAGGGCGGTGGTGCCCTGGTCGCCGGTTCTCGTGTAGATGCGCGTCAGGTTGACCATGCACCCAGCGTAGTTACGCGCCCTCGGTTCGGACGACACGTGTGCCCACCGTCACGGCCGGCCCGGCGAATCCGGCCGCGACCAGGACGCCGTACGGCATGGTCCTGCAGCGAGGCGTCCGGCGAGCCCCCGTACCGCAGCTTCGGCGCGGACGGTGTGCCCTCGGCCGCGGCCGTGCCGCGGCCGTGCCGCGGCCGACGGTCACCACCCGGTCGGCGAGGACCTCGGCCTCGTCGCGGGCGAGCACCGGCGGGCGACGGTGACGGGCGCCCCGGACGACGACCCGCCGCCCGCCCTGACGGCCGGTCAGGTCAAGGGCTGCACGGCACCCTGCTGGTCACCGTCGGGCAGCGCACGGCGGCCGGCGGGAAACCGGCCGAGGTGTCCCGCGAGATGCTCGCACCGCCGGACCAGAGGGAGGAGCAGCTCAGCCGGAGGGTGCTCAACTACGCCGTACGTGGCGAAGAATGGCCCTCCCCGGTGTGATGTCCGTCATGTGAGACGTGACGCGCGTTACTAACCGGTCACACAGCCCCTCACGAACGCTAGTGTCCGCCCGAGAGGACAAGAACAGCGCGTATCAGGGGAGTCGCACAGTGGCACGGAAGCTCGCCGTCATCGGAGCCGGTCTCATGGGATCCGGTATCGCCCAGGTCTCCGCGCAGGCGGGCTGGGACGTCGTCCTGCGCGACGTCACCGACGAGGCGCTCGCGCGTGGCACCGGCGGCATCAAGGCCTCGTACGACAAGTTCGTCGCCAAGGGCAAGCTCACCGCGGAGGAGGCCGAGGCAGCCCTCGGCCGGATCACCGCGACCACCGACCTGGACGCCGCCGCCGACGCCGACGTCGTCGTCGAGGCCGTCTTCGAGAAGCTGGAAGTGAAGCACGAGATCTTCCGCGCGCTGGACAAGCTGGTGAAGGACGAGGCGATCCTCGCCTCCAACACCTCCGCCATCCCGATCACCAAGATCGCGGCCGCGACCGAGCGGCCCGAGCGCGTGGTCGGCGCGCACTTCTTCTCGCCCGTGCCGATGATGCAGCTGTGCGAGCTGGTGCGCGGCTACAAGACCAGCGACGAAACGCTCGCCACCGCACGCGACTTCGCCGAGTCCACCGGCAAGACCTGCATCGTCGTCAACCGCGACGTCGCCGGCTTCGTCACCACCCGGCTGATCTCCGCCCTCGTCGTCGAGGCCGCCAAGCTCCACGAGTCGGGCGTCGCCACCGCCGAGGACATCGACCTCGCCTGCAAGCTCGGCTTCGGCCACGCCATGGGCCCGCTGGCCACCGCCGACCTCACCGGTGTCGACATCCTGCTGCACGCCACCAGCAACATCTACACCGAGTCGCAGGACGAGAAGTTCGCCCCGCCGGAGCTGATGCGCCGGATGGTGGACGCCGGTGACATCGGCCGTAAGAGCGGGCAGGGCTTCTACAAGTACTGAGCTCCGCCATCACCCCGGCGTGCACATCACACGCCGGGGTGAATTCGGTATCGGTTCGCTTACGGGCGGCAACCTCGGGGCGTTGCACACAGTCAGAGGTTGCAACACCTCACCGCTGCCGGGCACCGGCACGACACCACACCGCGGAGTACGAGACGCACGGACGGGGAGCGCATATGTACATCAGGGGCGACCACGCCGAGCTGGTCGTCGGGGGCCGCCTCGACGTCCGCAGCGCGGCGGACGCCCGTACGGTCCTGCACACCGCCGTCGACGACGGCGTCGGCGACCTGGTCCTCGACCTGTCGGAGCTGGACTCCTGGGACGCCACCGGACTCGGCGTCATCATGGGAGCCCACCGGCGGGCCGGCCGCTGCGGCCGGCGGCTCGTGCTGCGCGGCGTACCGCCGCAGATGCAGCGGCTGCTGGTGGCCACCCGGCTGCACCGCATCCTGGCCATCGAGGGCGGCATCGGGGTGGAGACCCTGCCCCGGGTGTGACCCCAGGGCCGGGTGCACCGCCGCCGGACGGGCGCAGCGGGTGCCCCGGCGGCCGGCCCGGAGACCCGGACACCCCTCGCCGAACCGCCCGACGCACGCAATCCTCACGAGACTGTGACGTCTCGGGCGACCGCCCACCCCGGGCTGTCGGAGATACTGAGCGAAGGTTTAGGGTCTGGCTGCCCGCTGCCTTGTATCCCTCGAGCGGGCCCGGACCAGAAGCGACAGCGCAGTGTGCGGCAAGGCCGGGAGGGCTCGACGAGCACACGACGCTTTTGGGGGGCTTGAACCTATGGACCCGAACACCCCGGGACCCGAGGAGTACGGCCACGACGGTGACGGCGGCCACCCGCCGCGCCCGCGCCCGCCCAGGGACCCGCTCACACCCGACCTCGGACAGCACGCGCCGGCGCTCGCCCGCACGGTGCAGCTCGTCTCCGGCGACCTGCTGCTCACCGTCAACCCCGTCGACGGCAGCGAGATCGAACTGTGCCCGCCGGCCGAGCGGCCCGCCCCGCCGGAGAAGCTGACCGCCGCCGAACGTGCCGAGGCGGCCCGCGCCGCCCGGCCGCCCGTTCCGCCCGGACCGGCCACCCAGCCCGCGCTGCCCCTGCTGGCCCGCCAGGACGAGCGCGAACGCCTGGTCCGGCTGCTCGCCCGGGGCCGCTCCGTCCGCCTCACCGGCCCCGCCGGCTCCGGCCGCACCCGGCTCCTGGACACCGTCGCCGAGGACTGCGCCGACCTCGCACCCGACGGGGTGGTCCGGCTCAACGGCTGCCACCGCACGGCCGACGACCTCCTCCACGACCTCTTCTACGCCGTCCACCGCGCGCCCCTGCACCGCCCGGCCCGCGACGAACTCCTGGCCCTGGTCCGGGAGATCGGTGCCGTCGTCGTCCTGGACGACGCCGAGACCGGCGGTGCCGCGCTGGACGAGCTGCTGAACGCCACCCCCGAGTGCGCCTTCCTCCTCGCGGCCACCCCGGACGTGCCCGCCCCCTCCGCCGACTCCACCGTCGAGGAGGTCTTCCTCACCGGCCTCGACCGCTCCGACGGCGTCGACCTGCTGGAACACGCGGCCGACCGCTCCCTCACCGAGGACGAGGCCAACTGGGCCGGCGACCTCTGGTTCGAGTCCGAGGGACTGCCCCTGCGGTTCGTCCAGGCCGGCGCCCTGCTGCGGCAGCGCGACCGGCTGCGGGCCGGCGTCGACGCCGTCGACGAGTTCGGTGTCTTCGCCGAGGCCGCCCCCGAGGACGCCCCGCCCTACGACACCGGCGACAGCGACGACGTACCGCTGCCCGCGCTCGGCGAGGCCGCCGCGCCCGCGCCGCTGCTCGCTTCCCGGCTCAGCAGCTCCGCCCGCGCCACCCTGGAGTTCGCCGTCGCCCTCGGCGGTGAGGTCCCGCACCAGGCGCATCTGCCCGCCCTGGTCGGCGACACCCACGCCGACGCCGCCCTCGGTGAGCTGGCCGGCTGCGGACTGGTCTCGCCGGTCGGTTCCCGCTACCGGCTCGCCGCCGGGGTCCTCACCCAGCTGGACGCCGCCGGATACGGGGACGACATCCCCGGCCGGGCCCGCACCGCCGCCCGGCACTACGCCTGGTGGGCCGGACACCCCTCGGTCACCCCGGAGCGCGTCTGCGCCGAGGCCGACGCGGTGCTCGCCGCCCTCGCCGTACTGGCGCCGGTCGCCGAACCGCAGGACGGGGACGCCGAGAGCCCGGCCGTGCAGCTGGCCCGCACCGCGGCGCCCGCGTTCGCCGCCGGGCTGCACTGGAGCGCCTGGGAGCGGGCGCTGCGCTCCGGCGCCGAGGCCTCCCGGCTCGCCGGGGACGTCACCGAGCAGGCCTACTTCCACCACGAGCTCGGCATCCTCGCGCTGTGCGCGTCCGAGCTCGACCGGGCCCGCTCCGAACTGGAGACCTCCATCGGCCTGCGCGGCGCCGCCGCCGACAAGCGGGGCACCGTCGCCGGCCGGCGCGCCCTCGCCCTGGTCGCCGACCGCTCCGGGGACACCCCCGGCCTCGGCATGCCCGGTGGCGGCCCGGCCGGGATCGGCGCCCTCGCCCGTGCCGCCGCGGCCGGCGGTCTCGGTCCGACGGCGGGGGAGGAGGTGCCCGACGCCCGGCACGAGGAGTCCGCGTCGCCGTCGGCGGGCGTGCCCGCCCCGTTCCCGCCGCTGCAGCCCGCGCCGCAGCCCCCGACCCTGGTCACCCACCACGGTGCCGGCGACGGCCCCTCCCGCAAGGTGCGGGGCGGCATCAGGGGCTTCGCCCGGCGCAACCTCGTCGCGGCGGGCGCCGGTGCGATGCTCGTCGCCGTGCTCGGCACCGTGGTCACCCTCGGCGCCACCTCCGACAACGACGCCGACGACCCCTCCGGCCGGGTCGGCGTCAACCCGTCCGCCAGCCAGGGCATCGACGACGGCGACCTCGGCGCGGAACGCGCCGGCAACGACGAGGCCTCCCCGGACGACTCCGGCACCCCGTCCGGGACCCCGACCGACCCGGGCCAGGACGGCACCCCGGGCACGTCGGACGATCCGACGCCGACGAAGTCGGGGACGTCCACGGACCGGCCGGGCGGGACGCAGAGGCCGACCGATCCGGACGGGCCGGAGACGTCTCCCAAGCCGCCGGCATCTCCCGACCCCTCGACGTCCGACGGCTCGCCCGAGCCCAGCGGGAGCGAGAGCGGCCCGACCGACTCGCCCTCGCCGACGCCCAGTGGGAGCGAGAGCACGGCGACGCCGACCGACCCGGCGACGACAAGCCCCTCCACCACCGACTCCGCCGGCGGCACCTCCAGCCCCCCGGCGGAGGCCAGCGGCTCCGCCAGTGCCCCGGAGACCGCCACCACCAGTTCCGGCACCCCGAGCGACGCGGGATCGGCCACTGGCCAGATCATCTGAGGCAACCCGGGCCGGGCCGGCACCACCCGCGTCCGCACCCAACAGGAGGGCCGGGCCCCGAAAGGGGACCCGGCTTTCTCGAACCGCGTTCAGAACAGCCGCAGCTTGTCGTCCTCGATGCCGCGCAGGGCGTCGTAGTCCAGCACCTGGCAGCCGATGCCGCGGTCGGTGGCGAGCACGCGGGCCTGCGGCTTGATCTCCTGCGCCGCGAAGACGCCGCGCACCGGGGCGAGATGCGGGTCGCGGTTCAACAGCTCGAGATATCGGGTGAGTTGCTCCACGCCGTCGATCTCACCGCGCCGCTTGATCTCGACCGCCACGGTCTGCCCGTCGGCGTCCCGGCACAGGATGTCGACCGGGCCGATCGCGGTCGGGTACTCGCGGCGGATCAGGGTGTACCCCTCGCCGAGTGTCTCGATGCGGTCGGCGAGCAGCTCCTGCAGGTGCGCCTCCACACCGTCCTTGATCAGACCGGGGTCGACGCCCAGCTCGTGCGAGGAGTCGTGGAGCACTTCCTCCATCGTGATGATGAGCTTCTCGCCCGCCTTGTTGACGACGGTCCACACACCCTCCTCGTCGCCGGTGCCCTCCTTCAGGGTGCACGGCGGCGACATCCAGTTGAGGGGCTTGTAGGCCCGGTCGTCGGCGTGGATCGAGACGCTGCCGTCGGCCTTGACCAGGATCAGGCGGGGGGCCGAGGGGAGGTGGGCGGTGAGCCGCCCGGCGTAGTCCACGGAGCAGCGGGCAATGACGAGACGCATGGTCGGCAACGCTACTCGACGCGCCCGTCCCGACGCGATTCTGCTACGGAGGGCGCCCCACTTCTCCCTCTAAGCCCCTAGTTGAGCACTGGCCGATTGTGTGCCTACGGGATATTGCCCATCTGCGCATTCTCCTGGTGCCGTCACCGTCGGTTGCTTACGGTATTGAACGGGAGGTCGCGAGATGCGTACGCAGCGTGTTCGAAATCGCGAACTCCCTTTACTGTCCGGCAACCCCTGCTTCTCGGGGGTGCGAGAGGAGAACCCATGTCGCTCGACGTCTCACCGGCCCTACTCGAACAGGCCGAGCGAGGCGAGGTCGACGAAGCTGACTTCGTCGACTGCGTCCGGACCTCCCTGCCCTACGCATGGGAGATGATCAGCTCCCTGGTGGCACAGCTGAAGGTCGACGGTGGACAGTTCGCCGACAACCAGACGCCCCCGCCGGACGAGCAGGCACGCGGTCAGCTGCTGCGTGCGCTCGCGAGTGACGCGATACGCGGCGCACTGCAACGGCACTTCGGTGTGCGGCTGGCCTTCCAGAACTGCCACCGGGTGGCGGTGTTCCCGCCCGACTCCTCGGTCGACGAGACGCTGACCCGCTTCACCTCGGTACGCAGTCAGCTGCTGAACCAGTCGCCGGAGCTGCGCGACTGCTGACGCGGACCGACGCCCGCTTGCCGCTCCGTACGCGGGAGGTGCAGTCATCACCGGAGCGGCAAGCTCTTTGGGAAGCGATGGCGCCGTCGGTGGGGTCAGTGGAGCTGGGGGAGTACTTCCGAGCCCAGCCGCCGTACGTTCTCCTCGGTGGCCGCGAGGTCTCCCGAGCCCTCGACCAGCAGCGCGAACCGGGTGACACCGGTCCGCTCGCTGGTCGCCGCCAGCCGGTCGGCGCACAGCCGGGGGGTGCCCACGGGGTGCAGCCCGCAGAGCAGTTCGGTGTACGCCAGCGGGTCGCGCATCTGCCGGACCCGGCCGTCGACCGTGACATGCGCGTCGAGCCCCTGCCGCAGCCAGCCCGGCATCGCCTTGAGCAGGGTCTCCGCGGCGTCCGCGCGGCGGTCGGCGATCTGGCAGACGCCGGCCGAGACATGGGCCGCGGTCCTGATCTCCTCGGCGGGCCGCCCGGCGGCGCGTGCATGCCGCCGCCAGAGGGCGACCATCTCGGCCTTCTCCTCGTCCCCGACGTGCATGCCCAGCAGCATCGGCAGGCCACGCTCGGCCGCCAGCCGCACACTCGCCGGAGAGGTGCAGGCGAGGACGACCTCCGGGCCCGGGACATCCGCCAGCGCCTCCGACGGCCGGGGGACGACGGGGACCTCGCGGAACCGGAAGCGGTCCCCGAGGGCGCCGACCGACGGTTCCCGCAGCCAGCGCAGCAGCAGGTCGAGGCTGTCCGGGAACCCGCTCTCGTACGCCGCCAGGCCGGTGCCGAAGACCTCCAGGTCGACCCAGGGGCCGCCGCGGCCGACGCCCAGCGAGAACCGCCCGCCGCTGGTCAGATGGAGCAGCGCGGCCTGCTCGCCGAGGGCCACGGGGTGGGCGGTGGGCAGTACGCTGACCGCTGTGCCGACCCGGATGCGGCGGGTGCGGCCCAGCAGTAACGCGGCCAGGGTGACGGCGGACGGGCAGGTGCCGTACGGCACGAAGTGGTGCTCGGCGAGCCACACCGAGTCCAGCCCGGCCTCCTCGGCGACCTCGGCCGAGCGGACCGCGCGGTGCAGCGCCTCCCCCTGGCCCTGACCCGGGAACTGGGCCGCCAACACGAAACTTCCAACGCGCATTGCTTTTCCTGCTTCCTCGGCTCCGACACGGAGCTCCCCCACTCGGCATAACCGCCTGACACGTGCCGAGGACACGGCCGAACGAAGGAATTTGCGGATTGTCTGCCGAACGGGCCGTCGTCGAGGGCCCGTTGCGGCCTCCGATGCGCCTCCGGCCTGCGTCGCCGGTCCCGTGGAGGGTCCGCGTACGGGCGAATCGCGGTCATGGGCGGCGTACGGGTGCCCATGACCGGGCCGCGTAGGCTGGTAACGGTCCGTACTTCCTGTATAGCCCCGTGAGGTGTGCTGTGTCCCCGCGTCGCAACCGACCCAAGGGAGCCGGAGCGTCCGGCCGGAGCGCCGAGGACGAACGCCCCGGCCGCTACGGCGGCTGGCAGTCCTCGGAGCGCTGGCAGGGCGAGGACTGGAACGTGCGGCATGTGGCGGGCGCGAGCGCGCAGGGCAAGTCCTACCGCTGCCCCGGCTGCGACCAGATGATCCCGGACGGTGTCCCGCACGTAGTGGCCTGGCCCGACCACGCGGGTGTCGACGACCGCCGGCACTGGCACAAGGCGTGCTGGAACGCCAGAGACCGCCGCACCTCGCAGATGCAGCGGTCCCGTAACACGCCGAGGTTCTGAGCAGGTCGGGCGAAGTCCGCTGTGCTTCGGCAGCGCCCCGAAGGGGCGCGGGGAACTGCGCGACCAGCCACGATGCCGCCGCAGACGAGCGACGGCACAGCGCGGCACTTCCAGCGGAGCGCTTGGCCTCCCGCCGGCCCGTGGGGAGGTCCGGTACGCCGAAGTCCGGTCGGCGGGCGTCCGGTCGCGCCGGTCACACGTCGCGCTTCTCCAGCAGGGCGAAGGCGCCCGCCAGCGCGGCGGCCGTGACCACCAGCATGATCCACAGCGGGTCCCAGCCGGACGGCCCGGAGTCGCTGAGCGAGTTGGCGTAGAAGATGCTCAGCTGGTTGGGGATCGAGTACTCGAACAGCGCCTGCTGCACGTCCCGCAGCGACTCCGCGAACATGAACAGCGCCATCACCAGCGGGGCCAGCACAGCACCGATCATGATGGTGATGGCGCCCGCCGAGTGCCGGACGATCGAGCCGACGGCGAGCGAGAGCAGCCCCAGCAGGGCGATGTACAGGGAGATCCCGACGGTGCCCTTGAACCACTCCCCGCCGGTGGGCTCCGCTGCGCCCTGGCCCTCCAGCATGGCCACATGGACGAGGGCGACGAGGGAGGCGGACACCAGCGTCACCACGAACGCGACCAGGAAGAAGACGATTCCCTTCGCCGCCAGCACCCGCCCGCGCGAGGGGCAGGCCACCATGGTGGTGCGGATCATGCCCGTGCCGTACTCGGAGGCGGTGGTCAGCACGCCGAGCGTGATCACGCACATGCTGCCGAGCAGCAGCCCGAAGAAGCCCAGACCCAGCGCCGACTCGCCACCCAGGTCCTGGTCGGAGGCGGACACCAGGGCGCCGGTCAGCAGCCCGATGCCGACGACCAGCAGGACGAGCACGCCCAGCGTCCACATCGTCGAGCGCACGGACTTGATCTTCGTCCACTCGGAGGCGACCGCGTGCAGCAGATGGGTGCGCACCACCGGGATGGGCGAGGTGTAGGAGGGGTACGACGCGCCGGGCGCCGTCTGCCAGTCGGGCGCGGGCGCGGACTGCGGCATCGGGGGCTGGGGCGTGCTCATCGGGCGTCCTCGGGCTTGGTCGGGTCGGTGGCGGGGACGGGGGCGGGAGCGGGCGCGCCCGGGGTCGGCGACTGGGCGTACGGGGCCGGCGACTGGGCGTACGGGTTGGCCGGGGCGGCCTGCGGGGCCGCCGGCTGCGGGCCGCCCTGCTGGGGCGGCGGCGGGGCGTACCAGCCCGGCTGGCCCTGACCGGGCACCGGCATGGGCGGCTGGGCGCCGGGCGGCAGCGGCTGCTGCAGTCCCGCCTTCTGGTCGACGGTCGAGCGGTAGTCGACGGCGCCCTGCGTCATCCGCATGTACGCCTCCTCCAGCGAGGCCTGGTGCGGCGAGAGCTCCCACAGCCGGACGCCGGTGTCGTGCGCGATGTCGCTGATACGGGGCAGCGGCAGCCCGGTCACCCGCAGCGCGCCGTCCTGCTCGGGCAGCACCTGGCCGCCGGCCTCGGCCAGCGCGGAGGAGAGCTTCTCGCGCCCCTGGGGCTCGGTGTCGGGGGTGCGGACGCGGGCGAAGTCGGCGGAGTTGGCCGAGATGAAGTCCTTCACGCTCATGTCGGCGAGCAGCTGGCCGCGCCCGATGACGATGAGATGGTCGGCGGTGAGCGCCATCTCGCTCATCAGGTGGCTGGAGACGAAGACCGTCCGGCCCTCCGCGGCCAGGGCCTTCATCAGGTTGCGCACCCAGAGGATGCCCTCCGGGTCCAGTCCGTTGACCGGCTCGTCGAACAGCAGCACCTGGGGGTCGCCGAGCAGCGCGGCCGCGATGCCGAGGCGCTGGCCCATACCGAGTGAGAAGCCCTTGGAGCGCTTCCTGGCCACGTCCTGCAGACCGACCACGCCCAGCACCTCGTCCACGCGCCGCGCCGGGATGCCGGAGAGCTGGGCCAGGCTGAGCAGGTGGTTGCGGGCGGCCCGGCCGCCGTGCACGGCCTTGGCGTCCAGCAGCGCCCCGACCTGGCGGGGGGCGTTGGGCAGCCTGCGGTAGGGGTAGCCGCCGATGGTGACATGGCCCGCGGTCGGGTTGTCCAGACCGAGGATCATCCGCATCGTCGTGGACTTGCCCGAGCCGTTCGGTCCGAGAAAGCCGGTGACGGCGCCGGGCCGCACCTGGAAGGAAAGGTTGTACACAGCGGTCTTGTCGCCGTAGCGCTTGGTCAGGCCGACTGCCTCGATCATGCTCCGCACCCATCGAAAGGTTCAGGACAGCGGGGCACACGCCCCCGTAAGGGTTAGGAGGATATCCGGGCGCTGACGGTTCCGTTCAAGCCCGGGCAAAATCCAGCCCCGGGCGATCCGCTCCTACGCATCCCGTTTCTTCAGCACCACGTACCCGCCGATCAGCGCCGCGATCACCCACAGCACCATGATGCCGAAGCCGCCCCACGGTCCGTACGGGGTGTCGTCGTCGAGCGGCGGGACCACCTGCATGATCTTGCTGCCGGCCTGGTCGGGCAGATACTGACCGACCGCCCGCGTCGCGTCGACGCCGCCGAGGATGTTGGAGATCAGGAAGAAGAACGGCATCAGGATGCCGAGCGAGAGCATCGGCGAGCGCAGCATCGCGGCGACGCCCATCGAGAACACCGCAATCAGTGTCATGTACAGGCCGCCGCCGATGACCGCGCGCAGCACTCCGTCGTCGCCGATCGACGCCCCGAGGTCGCCGAGCATCGCCTGCCCCAGGAAGAAGGTGGCGAAGCTGGTGGCCATGCCGACGACCAGGGCCAGCGCGGCCGCCACCGCGATCTTGCTGAACAGGAAGGTGCCGCGCTGCGGCACGGCGGCCAGCGAGGTGCGGATCATGCCGGTGCTGTACTCGTTCGCCACCACCAGCACCCCGAACACGATCATCGCCAGCTGTCCGAGGCTCATCCCGGCGAAGCTGATGAAGGTCGGGTCGAAGGCCAGCTGGTCCCGTGCGCCGAGATTGTCGAACTCGTTCCTCGACAGTGCCGAGATCAGGATGCCGAGCCCGATGGTGACCACCACGGCGAGCGACAGCGTCCACACCGTGGACGCGACCGACCGGATCTTCGTCCATTCGGACCGCACGACCTGCGTCGCCGCCATGCTCATCGCTTCCTCCAGTCGCTGCCCCACGCCTGCTGCGGCCGCTGCAGGCCCGAGGGCTGCGCGTCGTGCGCGTGGTACTCCACCGACTCCGCGGTCAGCTGCATGAACGCCTCCTCCAGCGAGGCCCGCTGCGGACTCAGCTCATGCAGCACGACCTGGTGCCGCGCGGCCAGCTCGCCGACCGTCTCGGACTTGTCACCGTCCACCTCCAGCACCTCGGCGCCGCTCTGCACCGCGGTGATCCCGGCGCTGTGCAGCACATCGAGCAGCCGCTCGCGCTGCGGGGTGCGGATCCGCACGTACGAACGCGAGTTCTCGGCGATGAAGTCGGCCATCGACGTGTCGGCGAGCAGCCGGCCCTGTCCGATGACCACCAGATGGTCCGCGGTCAGCGCCATCTCGCTCATCAGATGGGAGGAGACGAACACCGTCCGGCCCTGCGCGGCGAGCGACTTCATCAGGTTCCGGATCCAGTGGATACCCTCGGGGTCGAGGCCGTTGACCGGCTCGTCGAACATCAGGATCCGCGGGTCGCCGAGCAGGGCGGCGGCGATGCCGAGCCGCTGGCCCATGCCCATCGAGAAGCCCTTGGTCTTCTTCTTCGCCACCGCCGTCAGCCCGACGGTGTCCAGCACCTCGCGCACCCGGTGCTGCGGGATGCCGTTGCTCTGCGCCAGACACAGCAGATGGTTGTAGGCGCTGCGCCCGCCGTGCCAGGCCTTGGCCTCCAGCAGGGCGCCGACGTAGGTCAGCGGGTCCCTGAGCTGGTCGTAGTGCTTGCCGTCGATCCGGACGTCCCCCGCGGTGGGCCGGTCGAGGCCCAGCACCATGCGCATCGTGGTCGACTTGCCCGCGCCGTTGGGTCCGAGGAAGCCCGTGATGATGCCCGGTCGCACGGTGAAGGACAGATTGTTGACCGCCATCTTCTCGCCGTACCGCTTGGTCAGCCCCTCCAGCTCGATCATGCCGACCACGCTAGAACGTGGCGGAGCCCTCTGCCACCCCGGTGACAGAGGGCTCCGCCGAAGTTCGGCAGCCGGTACGCCGGGCGTTACCGGGACTGCTGGGCCGGCACCCCGCGGGAGATCGGCTCGTCCTCGGCCGGTGTACCGGCGGCGGCCACCGCGGCACCGGTGAGCGTCGCCAGCATCTCGCGGACGTTGGTCAGCTGCGCGTTGATGGAGTCGCGGCGGTTGGTCAGCGCCGCCAGCTCGCGCTCCGACTCCGAACGGATCCGGTCCGCCTTGGCGTTGGCGTCGGCCACGATGTCCTCGGCCTGGCGCTGCGCCGTCTCCACGGTCTGGCGGGCGCGGCGCTCGGCGTCGGTGCGCAGCTTCTCCGCCTCCAGACGCAGCTGCTCCGCACGGTGCTCGATCTCGGCGAGGCGCTTCTCGGCCTTGGCCTGACGGGAGGCCAGGTCGCGCTCGGACTGCTCGCGGCGCTTGGCGAGGTTCGTCTCGAAGTCGGCGGCGGCCTGAGCGGCCTTGGCACGGGTCTCCTCGAAGAGGGCGTCCGCCTCCTCGCGCTTGGACTGCGCGTCCTTCTGTGCCTCGGCGCGCAGCGCGGAGGCGTCCGTCTTGGCCTTCTCGACGATCCGTACGCCCTCGTCCTCGGCCTTGGTCTTGCGCTCGGCGGCGTAGCTCTCCGCGTCGTTGCGCACCTGCTGGGCGGCCGACTCGGCGAGCTCGCGGTGCTGCTCGGCCGCGCGCCGGGCCTCCTCGCGCAGGTCCTTCGCCTCTTCCTCGGCGAGGCGCAGGATCTTCTCGACCCGGGCGCCGAGACCCGCGTACGACGGCTCGGCGTCGTTGATCTGGGCCTGGGCGTTCTGCGTCTCGAGGTGAAGCTCCTCGATGCGCTTCTCCAGAGCGGTGATGCGGGTGAGAGCGCTGTCACGGTCGGAGACGAGCTTGGAGATACGTTCGTCCACCTGAGCGCGGTCGTACCCACGCCGCACAAGCTCGAAGCCGTAGGGGGAAGTGTCGCTCATGGGGTTCCTGTCGAAAGAGACCGGTGAGGTGATAGGGGAATCCTAGGGGCCAAGACGGCGTGTCATCGAGCGGATGCGTGTTTGATCTGGAGAATGACACCCCTTTTGAGTGGCTAACCAGCGGGCGGCTTGCCAAGTCCTGGGCCGAAGACCTCGACCCATACATGGTCAAAGGCCTCAAGCAGACACGGAATTCGCCCCACGCGCTACCCCTCCGACGACTTGCCACCCGAACGAGGGGCCCCCACGGTGGCGCCCGCCTTGACCCCGCCGTCCTTGCCGCCCGCCGGTGCCTCGAACGACTCCAGCGCCTCCAGCACGTCCTGCACCCGGGAGATCTCCGCGTTGATGTCCTCGCGGCGCCGCACCAGGGTCTCCAGCTCGCGCTTGCCCTCCTCGACCGTGCGCTCCGCCTCGCGGACCGCCTCGGCCTTGACCTCCTCGGCCTCCCTGACCAGCGTGGCCTTCTTCTGCTCGGCCTCCTTCAGCAGCCCCTCGGCCTTCTTCACGGCGGCGATGCGCACCTTGCCGGCCTCCGAGTTGGCCTCGGAGACGATCTCCTTGGCCTTCGCCTCGGCCTTGGCGAGCTGCTCCTCCGCGGCCTTCACCAGCGCGTCGCAGCGGTCGCCGGCGGACTTCATCGTCTCCGCAGCCTCCCGGCGGGCCCGCTCGTGCAGCTCCTCGATCTCGGCGGTGAGCCGGTCGCGCAGCTCCTCCGCCCGCTCCCTTATCGCGGTCGCGTCCCGGCGCGCGCCGACCAGCAGCTCGTCCGCGTCCGTACGAGCCTTCTCCACCCGGGAGTTGCCGTCGACCGTCGCCTCGGAGACGATCCGCTCGGCCTCCTTGCGGGCGGCGCCCACCATGGTGTCGGCCTGCGACTCGGCGTCCGCGGTGGTCTTCTGGGCCTGCTGCTGCGCCTCGGAGAGCAGCTTGTCGGCCTCGGCCGTGGTCTCCGTGATCAGCTTGTCGACCTGCTCGGCCGCCTCCGAACGCCGCTTGTTGGCGTCCTTGCGGGCCTCGTCCAGGGTGTGGTCGGCCTCGTCGCGGGCGGCCGTCGTCAGCCGCTCGGCCTCCGCCGCCGCCTCCGCCCCGGCCCGCTCGGCCTCGGCGCGGACCCGCTCGGCGTGGCTCTGCGCCGAGCCGACCGTCTCGGCGGCCTCGGCGCGGAGCCGCTCCGCCTCCCCGGTGGCCTCCGCGACCAGCTGCTCGGCCCGGGCGCTCGCCTCGGACCGCACCCGCTCGGCCGCCTCGGCGGCCTCGGTACGGAGCCGCTCCGCCTCCTCGGCCGCCTCGGTGCGGACCCGGTCCGTCTCGGCCGCGGTCTCCGTGGTGAGCCGCTCCGCCTCCGAACGGGCCTCGGTGATCAGGGTGTCCGCCTGCGTCGCCGCGTCGGAGCGGATGCGGTTGGCGTCCTCGCGGGCGTCCGCCCGGGTGCGGGAGGCGCTCTGCTCGGCCTCGGCGATGGCCTCCGAGGCCTCCGCGCGCACCCGCTGGGCGTGCTCGGAGGCGTCCGCGCGGAGCCGGTCCGCCTCCGCGATCGCCTCGGACATCGTCCGCTCGGCCAGCGACTTGGCGGCCTCCGACTCGTCCTGCGCCTCGCGCCGCAGCCGGGTCGCGTCCTCGCTCGCCCGCTCCCGCTCCGCATAGGCGTCGGCGCGGACCCGGTCCGCCTCCTCCCCGGCCTCCCGCCGGGCGCGCTCGGCGGCGTGCTCGGCCGCGCTGCGCAGCCCGGCGATCTCCTCCTGCGCCTGCTCGTGCAGCCCGGTGACGGAGTCCCGCACCTGCTGGGCGTGCTGCTCGGCGGCCGACACCATCTCCGTGGCCCGCCGGTCCGCCTCCTCGACCAGCCGGGTCGCTTCGGCCTGCGCCTCCTCCACGCGGTTGCGTGCCGAGGCGAGCAGCTCCTCGCTCTGCTCGCGGGCACGCTCGCGCTCCCGGTCGGCCTCCTCCCGCGCGGCGCCGAGCAGCTCCTCGGCCTCCCGGCGGCGCCGGGAGGCCTCCTCCTGCGCGGCGGCCAGCGCCTCCGACGCCTCGGCGGCGATCCGCTCGGCCGCCGACTGCGCCTCCGCACGCACCCGGCCGGCGCTCTCCTGCGCCTCCGACTTCAGCCGCTCGGCCTCGCTCGCCGCCTCGGACCGCAGCCGGACGGCGACGGACTCGCCCTCGGCACGGGCCGCGGAGGCGTCCGAGGCGGCCTCGGTACGCAGCCGCTCGGCCTCCGCCTCGGCCTGCTGCTGCAGTGCCCGGATCCGCTCGGCGGCCTCCGCGCGCAGCCGCTCGGCCTCCTCGCCGGCCTCCCGGCGGATCCGCGCCGCCTCCTCACGGGCCTCGGTCAGCGCCTCCTCGGCCGCCGAGCGGCGCTCCTCGGCCTCCGTCTGCAGCCGGGTCAGCTCCTCGGCGGCCTCCGAGCGCCGGGCCTCGACCGCGCGCTCGGTCTCCTCGTGCAGCTCGCGGGCGGCCCGCTCGGCGTCCGCCTGGACCGCCTCGGCCTGCTCGGCGGCCTCCGCGCGGTGCCGCTCGGCCTCCGCGCGGGTGCGCTCCAGGGTCTCCTCGGCCTGCCGGCGCAGCGTCGTCGCCCGCTCGATCGCCTCGGTGCGGACCTTCTCGCTGTCCGTGGTCGCGCTCTGCCGCAGCTCGTCGGCGTCCGCCCGGGCCTTGGCGAGCAGCTCTTCGGCGGACTTCGCCGCCTCCTCGATCTGCGCCACGGCCTCCTTGCGGGCCTCCGCGCGGATCCTCTCGCCCTCGGCGACCGCGTCGGCACGCAGCTGCTCGGCCTCGCCGCGCAGCCGGCGGGCCTCCTCCTGCAGCTCGACCGTCTTGGCCCGGTACTCCTTGGTGTCGTCCTTGGCCGCGCCCTTGAGCTGCTCGGCGATGTCGTGTGCCTCGGCACGCAGCCGGTCCGCCTCGGACTCGGCCTCCCGGCGGATGCGCTCGGCCTCCTCGGCGGCGGCCTTGGTGGTCTCCTTGGCCTCGTCGGACGCCTTGTTGAGCACCTCCTCGGCGGTCCTGGCGGCCTTGGACAGCTGGGTGGCGGACTCCTCGGCGGTGACCGCGCGTGCGTTCTCCGAGGCCTCCGCGACGATCTTCTCGGCCTCGGCGCGGGCGTCCGCGACCAGCTGCTCGGCCTCCGCCCTGGTGGACTCCGCCTCCTTGGTGGCCTCGCTGACCAGCCGGGCGACCTGCTCCTTCGCCGTCCGGGTGCGCTGCTCGTTGGTCGACTCGGCGCTCGCCAGGGCCTTGGCGGCGCTCTCCTCGGCCTGGGTGACCAGCTTCTCGGCCTCGGTCTGCGCCTTGCGCAGCGCCTCCTCGGCCTCGGCCATCCGCTCCTCGGCGGCGCGGCCGAGCTCCTGGGACCGGCGACGGGTGTCCTCGGACTCGCTCGCCGTCGAGCTGCGCAGCTGCTCGGCGTGGTCGGTGGCCTCCTGGGCCTGGGTGGAGGCGGCGTTCAGCAGCCGCTCGGCGTCCGTGCGGGCGCGGCGCAGGAGCTGCTCGGCCTCCGCGCGGGCGCTCTCGGCGTCGCTCTGCAGCCGCTGGCGGGCCTCGGCGGTGAGCCGCTCGGCCTCCTCGCGGGCCGCGGTCATCGCCTGCTCGGCCTCGGCCCGGGACTCCTCCAGCAGCCTGCGGGCCTGCTGCTCGGTGCGGGCGCGCAGCTGCTCCGCCCAGGCCACGTTCTCGTTGACGTGGGACTCGACGGTCTGCCGGCGTTCGGCCAGCTCCTGGTCGAGCTGCTGGCGCCGGGTCACCGCCTCCTGGTGCAGCTCCGCCTGGAGCCGGGCCGCCTGCTCGGCGTGCTCCTGGAGGATGCGCTGGGTCTGTGCGCGGGCCTGGCTCAGCTCGCGCTCGGCGTCCGCGCGCAGCTGGTCGGCCTGCATCTGCGCGTTCCGGAGGAGCTGTTCGGCCTGGTATCCGAGGTCGCCGCCGTCGTAGGCGGGCCGGGACATGATGGTGCGCCGTGCCTCGTGCAGCTTGGCCCGCAGCACCTCGACCTGGTAGCCGAGGTCCTCGGCGTGCTGGATCGCCTTTTCCCGCTCGGTCTTCAGCCGCTTCATCTCGGCCTCGAACCGAGAGAGGTGGTCGACGTCAGCCGCCGGCTCTCGCTCCTGGCTCTCGTAGCCCCGCACTGCGCGGTCCCATCCGTCCCCTGGTCGCAAGTCTCTCCAACGAGCTCCGTCCATCTAGCCGAACGGGGCCCCCGGGGAATGGTGTCAGATCAACGGCGGAGCATGGGCTGCTGCCCCGTCGCTCGTCCCCCGAAACCCGGACCCCGGCGGTCCTGCCATGCCGGACGAGTGACGATTCAGGCGTACGGCAGGACCCGGTCACCCTGGACTGAGCGGCGACCGCACCCAACCCTACCGGCCCATATGTACGGGAGTCAGTGGTCAGGTGACTCAACCGGCGCCGATGTGACCAGTTCGGTCAGGACGCCGTGGCAGTCCTTGGGGTGCAGGAAGGTGATCCGCGACCCCATGGAACCGCGCCGGGGCTCGTCGTACAGAACGCGTACGCCCTTGTCGCCGATCGCCGCGGCGTCGCCGTCGACATCCGCCGTACCGAAGGCGATGTGGTGGACGCCCTCGCCGTTCTTGGCGAGCCACTTCGCGACCGTGGAGTCCTCGCGGGTGGGCTCGAGGAGCTGGAGGTACGAGGCGCCGCCGTCCGACGTATCGTTGATCTTGAGCATCGCCTCGCGTACGCCCTGTTCCTCGTTGACCTCGGTGTGGAACACCTCGAAGCCGTAGGTGGCCCGATAGAACTCGACTGTTGCGTCGAGGTCGTGACAGGCGATTCCGATGTGGTCGATTCGCGTCAGCATGGTCTCAGTGGAGCGCTCCGGAGGTGGTTACGCAACGTGCGCGCGATCACACCGGCGGCCCGGTGACGGGGTGGAGCGGACCTTTGTACATTCGAAGTAAACCCTCGTTCACTCCTCGGCCGTGCAGGCCGGAAGGGGATCGCAGCTCATGACTTCTGCAACTCCGGGAACATCTGGAACGTCCGGAACGAACGGCAACACCTCCGTGATCGTCGCGGGCGCCCGTACCCCGATGGGGCGGCTGCTCGGATCGCTGAAGTCCTTCTCCGGGGCCGACCTCGGCGGCTTCGCGATCAAGGCCGCCCTCGACCGTGCGGGGATCGGCGGCGACCAGGTGCAGTACGTGATCATGGGGCAGGTGCTCCAGGCCGGGGCGGGGCAGATCCCGGCGCGGCAGGCCGCGGTCAAGGCCGGTATCCCGATGAACGTGCCGGCGCTGACCGTCAACAAGGTGTGCCTGTCCGGGCTGGACGCCATCGCGCTGGCGGACCAGCTGATCCGCGCCGGCGAGTTCGACGTGGTGGTGGCCGGCGGCCAGGAGTCCATGACCAACGCCCCGCACCTGCTGCCCAAGACCCGCGAGGGCTACAAGTACGGCGCGGTCCAGATGCTGGACTCCATGGCGCACGACGGGCTGACCGACTCCTTCGAGGGCATCGCCATGGGCGAGTCCACCGAGAAGCACAACGTCCGGCTGGGGCTGGGGCGCGAGGAACAGGATTCCGTGGCCGCGCTGTCGCACCAGCGGGCCGCCGCCGCGCAGAAGAACGGGATCTTCGACGCGGAGATCACTCCGGTGGAGGTCCCGCAGCGCAAGGGCGACCCGGTGCTGGTCAGCAAGGACGAGGGCATCCGCGGCGACACCACGGTCGAGTCGCTCGGCAAGCTTCGCCCGGCGTTCTCCAGGGACGGCACCATCACCGCCGGGTCCTCGTCGCAGATCTCCGACGGTGCCGCCGCCGTCGTGGTGATGAGCAAGGCCAAGGCGCAGGAGCTGGGGCTGGAGTGGATCGCGGAGATCGGCGCCCACGGGAACGTGGCCGGGCCGGACAACTCCCTCCAGTCGCAGCCGTCGAACGCGATCGCACAGGCCCTGAAGAAGGAGGGGCTGGAGGTCGGCGATCTCGACCTGATCGAGATCAACGAGGCGTTCGCCGCGGTGGCCGTGCAGTCGATGAAGGACCTCGGCGTGTCCACCGAAAAGGTGAACGTCAACGGGGGTGCGATCGCCCTGGGCCACCCGATCGGCATGTCCGGGGCGCGGCTGGTGCTGCATCTCGCGCTGGAGCTGAAGCGGCGGGGCGGTGGCGTCGGTGCGGCGGCGCTGTGCGGTGGCGGCGGGCAGGGTGACGCGCTGATCGTGCGGGTACCGAAGGCCTGAGCGGTACGACAGTACGACTCTTCGCGGAACGGAGCTGTGATGCAGGACGTCTCCTCACTGGTGGCCCAGGCCAGGGACGGTCGGCCACGAGCCGTGGCCCGGCTGATCTCCCTGGTGGAGGGGGCGTCCCCGCAGCTCAGGGAGGTCATGGCGGCGTTGGCGCCGCTGACCGGCGGGGCGTATGTGGTGGGGCTGACCGGGTCGCCCGGGGTCGGCAAGTCGACGTCCACGTCGGCGCTGGTGACGGCGTACCGCAGACAGGGGCGGCGGGTCGGGGTGCTGGCGGTGGACCCGTCGTCGCCGTTCTCCGGGGGTGCCCTGCTGGGGGACCGGGTGCGGATGTCGGAGCACGCGTCGGATCCCGGTGTCTACATCCGCTCGATGGCGACGCGGGGGCATCTGGGCGGGCTGGCGTGGGCCGCGCCCCAGGCGATCCGGGTGCTGGACGCCGCCGGGTGCGACGTGATCCTGGTGGAGACGGTGGGCGTCGGGCAGTCGGAGGTGGAGATCGCCTCGCAGGCGGACACGTCGGTGGTGCTGCTGGCGCCCGGGATGGGGGACGGGATCCAGGCGGCGAAGGCCGGGATCCTGGAGATCGGTGACGTGTACGTGGTGAACAAGGCGGACCGGGACGGGGCGGATGCGACGGCTCGCGAGCTGAACCACATGCTGGGGTTGGGCGAGGCGCGGCGGCCCGGTGACTGGCGGCCCCCCATCGTCAAGACGGTCGCGGCTCGGGCGGAGGGGGTCGACGAGGTCGTGGAGGCGCTGGAGAAGCACCGGGCGTGGATGGAGGAGCGGGGGGTGCTGGCGGAGCGGCGGCGGGCGCGGGCGGCGCGCGAGGTGGAGACGATCGCGGTGACGACGCTGCGGGAGCGGATCGGTGACCTGCACGGCGACCGCCGCCTGGGCGCGCTGGCGGAGCGCATCGTCGCCGGGGAACTGGATCCGTACCGCGCGGCGGACGAGCTGGTGACGGGCCTGACGACGAGCTGAGACCCGCCTGCGGGGTTCCTGTCGTGGCCTGCGTGGCCTGGCGGGTCACCCGGCGGGCGCTGCGGCCGGTGGAGGGCATCCGCCGCGAGATGGCCGCGATCACCGCCTCCGAGGACCTGGCGCGGCGCGTGCCGGTGCCGGACACTCACGACGAGGTGGCCCGGCTGGCGCTCACCACGAACTCGACGCTGGCCGCGCTGGAGTCCTCCGTGGAGCGGCAGCGGCGGTTCGTCGCCGACGCCTCGCACGAGCTGCGCAGCCCGATCGCCGGTCTGCGGACGCAGCTGGAGGTGGGGGCCGCCCATCCCGAGCTGCTCGACCTCGGCGGGGCGGTGGAGGACACCGTACGGCTGCAGCGGCCGGCCGCCGATCTGCTGCTGCTCGCCCGGCTGGACGCGGGGGAGCGGCCGGCCGACGCGCGGGTCGATCTCGGTGGGCTGGCGCGGGAGGAGGCCGCGGGACGGGCGGGGGTGTCCGTGCGGGACGGCGGGGGTGTGGCCGCGGTCGGTTCGCCCGGGCAGCTGGGGCGGGTGCTCGGCAATCTGCTGGACAACGCGGAGCGGCACGCGCGGGAGGGCGTGGTGGTGTCCGTGCGGCGGGAGGGGGAGCTTGCCGTGGTCGGGGTCGCCGACGACGGGGACGGGGTGCCGGAGGAGGACCGGGAGCGGATCTTCGAGCGGTTCGTCCGGCTCGACCCGGCCCGCAGCCGTGACGCCGGCGGGGCGGGGCTGGGGCTGGCCATCGCCCGGGACGTCGCCGGGCGCCATGGCGGGACGCTCACGGTGCGCGACGCTCCGGCAGGCGGTGCCCTGTTCGAGCTCCGCCTGCCGGCGGTGTAGGCAACCGGGTCAGGGGCGCCCTCGCTGGCCCCGCAGATGCTCGGCGATGGGCTTGAGCGCCTTGTCGAGGTCGGTCAGCGCGTCGATGGAGAGCAGGTCGATGAAGTGCCGCCGCACGGACGCCACATGGTGCGGTGCGACGGTGCGCATCGTCTCCATGCCGTGGTCGGTGAGCACGGCGTAGAGCCCGCGGCGGTCGGACTCGCAGTTCTCCCGCCGGACGAGGTCCGCGTTCTCCATGCGGGTGATCTGGTGGGAGAGGCGGCTCTTGGACTGGAGCGTGGCGGATGCGAGGTCACTCATCCGCATCCTGAAGTCCTCCGACTCGGAGAGGTTCACCAGGATCTCGTAGTCGTTCATTGTCAGGCCGAACGGCTGCAGGTCCTTCTCGAGCTGGTACGTCAACAGTCTGTTGACCTCCAGATGGGTGCGCCAAGCACACTGCTCCGCGTCGGTCAGCCAGCGGGTGGCCGTCTCGGTCTCCATGAATGAAGTCTACCTAAGAGGTTGAAAGGCGAACTAATGGGAGTGGTCCTGTGACGGTGCGCACGCGTTCGATGTCACACTCCGCAGACTACCGCTCACAGCCCGAAGCGGCGCTGGAGGTCTCCCAGCTGTCCGGGAAGGCGCGGTACCCCGCCCGGGGCACCGTGCGTTCCCGGCCCCCCGCCGCCGGGGACCCCCGGCTGCTGCGGAGTCGCCCCCGTGGCCTGCTCCGGCATCAGTGTCTCGCTCGACTGCAGCAGCACCGTGCCCGCCCCCACGAACTCGAACTGATGCTCCTCGCCGGAGGCGCCGCCGAGGCCCGTCATCGCACGTAGACCGCCCAGCAGGCCGGTCATGTACCCGTGGTCGTAGTGATGGCACGGGGAGGGGCAGTCGGCCCAGCCGACCAGCGCCTGCGGGTCCACCCGGATCGGGGGTTCCATGAACACCACCGGTCCGTTGGACGCCGCCACGAACCTTCCGGTTCCGATCAGGGTCAGAAAGCCCGGGACGATCGACTGCTTCAGATTCAGAGTTGGCTGAAATGCGAGCAGATTGCCAGAGCGAATGGTCAGATTGCCGTCATCGAGGTCATAGGAGTTGACGTCGAAGGCCCGGTCGGCGAGGAGCATCCTGCCCTGGCCCTCGGCCACGACCCAGTCGCTCGCGTGCAGAGGCGAATGGAAGGATGTGCGGACCAGCCGGTCCAGCCGGCCGTGTCCGATGCCGTTGAACTCGATCGAGCCGTAGTAGGCGATCATCTTCCCCTTCTGCAGGAACCACTGGCTTCCCTTGAGCTCCACGCAGAAGGTGTAGTCGTCGACGTTGTCGTCGGACGGCAGGGTCGTCGGGTCGTGCACCGTGCTCACAGTTTTTCCTCCGAGGCCTGGACGTAGACCGCGCCGCTGCCGCTCAGCTCCAGCTGGAAGGCCTCGCCGGAGCCGCGGCCCACCATGTCGCGCCAGCCGAGCGCCGTGGACAGTCTGTTGCGCACCTCGCCGTGGTGGGCGACGTACGCCTGCGGGTCCACGTGGACCGGACGCTGCGGTGTGATCGGGATCTCGAACACCCCGCCGTGGGCCATCACCGCCACCGCGCCGTGGCCCTTCAGGCTCGTGGTGAACAGGCCCTGGCCGCTCACCTGGCCCCGGACCATGCCCATCACACCGCCCTGTGCGCCCAGGAACACCGTGCCCTGCTCCAGCGTCCCCTCGAAGGCGAGCAGCCGGTCGGCCTCCACGCAGAGCGTGTCCCCGGACAGGTTGATCACCTGGATGTGATGGCCGCCGTGCCCGAACAGCACGGTGCCGCTGCCCTCGACCGTCATCAGCGGGGCGTCCTCGTCGGCGACCCGGCGTCCGATCATCGACATGATGCCGCCCTGGCCGCCCGCCATGTTGGGGGTGAAGGACACGTCCCCCTGGTAGGCCAGCATCGCCCCGCGCTGACTGAACAGCCGCTGCCCCGGGGCGACGGTCGCCTCCACCATCTTCGAGTTGATCTCCCGGAAGCCCATGTCACACGTCTCCCGCGATGGTGTTGCGCTCGCTCGGCTGTACGTACACCAGCCCGTCCCCCTCGAACCGGATCTGGAAGGCCTCCCCGCCGCCCTCCCCGAGCA
Source organism: Streptomyces poriticola (assembly GCF_036689765.1). NCBI lineage: Bacteria > Bacillati > Actinomycetota > Actinomycetes > Kitasatosporales > Streptomycetaceae > Streptomyces > Streptomyces poriticola. The sequence goes on along the minus strand of NZ_JBAGKH010000021.1, from coordinate 8,088 downwards.
GCGTGCGGAACGTCACGCCGGACTGGAAGGACTGCCGCAGGTTCCCCTGGTGCGCCACATACGCTCCCGGGTCGACGGTCAGCGGGTACTGCGGGCCGACCCGCAGCACCACCGCCGGACCGTCCGACATGATCGCCGCCTGCCCGCTCCCCTCGACGGTGGTGGTGAACAGGCCGTTGCCCTGCGAGGCGCCGCGCAGCCCGGTGAACTCGGTGCCCGTGCGCAGGCCTCCGTCGGCCGCGAGCAGATTGCTGGACTCCACGTACAGCTTCTCGCCGCGCAGGGTCACCAGGTTGATCTCGGACGCCCGGTCCGCGAACCAGCAGGTCCCGCGTCCCTTCACCTCCATCACGGTCATCTGCTCGCCGGTCAGCCGCCGGGTCACCATGCCCCGGAGTCCGTCACCGCCGCCGGTGAGCTTCTTGAACGCCATCTCGCCGTCGTACGCCACCATCGAGCCGTTCTTCGCCTTGACGGCGTCCCCGGTCATCTCGACGGCGAGCACCTTGCTGCTCTGAAGTCGGAACATCGCCACGCAGCGAAAGGTATCCGCCGCGCCCTCCCGCCGACAGGGCCCTGTGACCCCCGACGCAGGGAGCGTCGGACCGTTTGCCACAATGGCGGCGCGCTTGTGCGCGCGTTCACAAGAAGATCGTCGACGTCTCCCACCGAAGGTGACCCACCCGTGGACCTCAAGACCGCCAGCTCCCTCCGCCGCCTCCGCCTGGTCTCGGCCCCCGAGGCGATCTCCTTCCTGCTGCTGCTCGTCTGCTCGGTGCTGAAGCGGACCACCGACTTCAACGCCGTGCCGGTGATGGGCATGATCCACGGTGTTCTCTTCGTGCTGTACGTCATCTTCTGGGCGGACGCCTGGAACCGGGCGAAGTGGCCGCTGAGGACGGCGGCGCTCTACTTCGTCCTCTCGGTCCTGCCGGCCGGCGGCTTCTTCGCCGACCGCCGGCTGCGCCGTGAGGCCGAGGACGCGGTCATCGCCTCTCGGGCCCGCAAGGAAGGGGTCGTCAGCGCATGATCGTCGCGTTCTCCGTGACACCGCTGGGGGTCGGCGAGGACGTGGGGGAGTACGTCGCCGACGCCGTCCGCGTGGTCCGCGAATCGGGGCTGGCGCACCGGACCGACGCGATGTTCACCTCCGTCGAGGGCGAGAGCTGGGACGAGGTCATGGAGGTCGTCAGGCGCGCCGTCGCCGCCGTCGAGGCACGGGCGCCGCGGGTCTCGCTGGTGCTCAAGGCGGACATCCGGCCGGGCGTGACGGACGGTCTCACCTCCAAGGTGGAGACCGTGGAACGGTATCTCGCCCGGTAGGACGGCCGCCCCGGCAACTCCGTGCGGGCGGCGGGTGCTTCGGCCCGCTCCCCGCGCACGGCAAGCTCCTCGCGCACGGCCCGGTGCCGCCGCCGGACCCGCCTGACGCGGTGCCGGCGGGCGGCACCTGCGCATTCCGGGGTGCCCGGCGGGCACTTCCCTCTCCGGTTCCCCTTCCGGTTCCCTCCTTCGGCTCCCTCCTTTGGCCCGCGCGGCTCGCGGACCCCCCGGCCCTGACCCACGATGAAGGCTCAGGGCCGAAACCCGCGTTCGCGCAGGTGGACACGGACGGCCGCCGCTTGCCTCCGCGAAGGAAGGGTCCGCCGGATGACCACTTCGCCCTACACATGCCAGTCGGCGTTCGACGGCTCCAGGATGCGAGTCCTCCTCCACGTCGACCTCCACGACGGCGCCGAGCAGCAGTTCCTGGACGCCTACGAGCAGATGCGCGACCGGGTCGCGTCGGTCCCCGGTCACCTCGGTGACCAGCTGTGCCAGTCGATGGACGACCCCTCCCAGTGGGTCATCACCAGTGAGTGGGCCACCGCCCTGCCGTACCTGGCCTGGGTGAGCAGCGAGGAGCACCTGGAGACGGTCCGGCCGCTGCAGGCCTGCGTCCGCGAGCTGCGCTCGCTGCGCTACGGCATCGTCCGCGAGACCGGCAGCGCCCACCCCGGCGCCGGGGGACTGCAGACCTCCGTACGGGTCGGCGACGGCGTGACCCGCCACGCCCTGACCTTCCGGGTCAGACCCGGCTCCGAGTCCAAGGTCGCGGAGATCCTCGCCGGCTACGCGCCGCCGCGGGCCCGGGTCGACGACTCCACCCGGCTGCGCCGCACCACCCTGTTCATGCACGGCAACCGGGTCGTCCGCACCGTCGAGGTCGAGGGCGACCTGATGGCGGCGCTGCGCCACGTCTCGCGCCAGCCCGAGGTGCGGGCCGTCGAGGAGGCCCTCAACCCGCATCTGGAACAGCACCGGGACCTCGGCGACCCCGACTCCGCCCGGACCTTCTTCGCCCGCGCGGCCATGCCTCCCGTCCACCATGTGGCGCGCGGCGGCCCGGAACCCTCCGGTCTGACCCGCCACGCCCTCTACTACCCGGCCCGCGAGGGCTGCGGGACGGCACTGGCCCGGCTGCTCGGCCGGCAGGACGAGGCGGCGGCGGCCGACCCGGCCGGCCCCGTGCACCGCAGCACCGTCTTCCAGCGGCAGGACGTCGTCGTCCGGCTCATCGACGTACGGGGCGACCCCGAGGCCGATCCGGTCCGGGCGCTCGGCGTCCACGGCCCGCGCAAGGCCGCCGTGCTGGCCCGGCTGCTCGACGGCGGCGCACTGGGCATCGAGGGCCCGCTCACCAGCGAACGGGCGACGACCCGCCTCCTGGCGCACGCCGGCATGGCGCTGATCACCGACCGCAGTGCTGCGCCGGCCTGAGCGCGCAGGGACCCCCACCCCACCCCGAAAGACCTGGAGACAGACCATGGACGAGATGCGCCCGCGCATCGTGGATGTGAACGAGATCGAGCCCAACCGCAAGCGCGGCGGTGACCTGCGCACCTTGCTGACCCCGGTCACGGTGGGTGCCACGAGCGGGTTCATGGGCCTGGCCATCATCCGGCCCGGCGAACGCATCAGCGAGCACTACCACCCGTACTCCGAGGAGTTCGTGTTCGTCGTCGAGGGCCGCCTGGAGGCCGACCTGGACGGAGAAACGTTTCCCCTCCGTGCCGACCAGGGGCTCATGATCCCCATCGGCATGCGGCACCGCTTCCGCAACGTCGGCGACGAGGAGGCCCGGATGGTCTTCCACCTGAGCCCGCTGGCGCCCAAGCCGAGCCTCGGCCACGTGGACACCGAGGCGGTCGCCGAGGGCGAGGACCTCAAGCCGTACCCGCTCGTCCAGGAGGAGGGTGCGCAGCCCGAACGACCGGGGGTGCTGTCGTGACCCGGCGCGTGGCGGTCACCGGCATAGGCGTGGTCGCCCCCGGCGGGATCGGGATACCCGCGTTCTGGGAACTGCTCTCGGACGGCCGCACCGCGACCCGCGGCATCACCCTCTTCGACCCCGAGGGGCTGCGCTCCCGGATCGCCGCCGAGTGCGACTTCGACCCGCTCGCCCACGGACTCGCCCCCGAACTCGTCGAACGCACCGACCGCTACATACAGTTCGCCCTGGTCGCCGCGGCCGAGGCGATGGCCGACAGCGGCGTCGACCTCGGCGCCGAGGACCCCTGGCGGGTGGCCGTCTCCCTGGGCAGCGCGGTCGGCGGCACGACCCGGCTGGAGCACGACTACGTGCTGGTCAGCGAACGCGGACAGCGCTGGGACGTCGACCACCGGGCCGCCGAGCCCCAGCTGCACCGGGCCTTCTCGCCCAGCACCCTGGCCGCGGACATAGCGGAGCGGTTCGGCGCCCAGGGGCCGGTGCAGACCGTCTCCACCGGCTGCACCTCCGGACTCGACGCCGTGGGCTACGCCTTCCACACCATCGAGGAGGGCCGAGCCGACCTCTGCATAGCCGGGGCGTCGGACTCCCCGATCTCCCCGATCACCATGGCCTGCTTCGACGCCATCAAGGCGACCTCGCCCAGCAACGACGACCCGGCGCACGCCTCCCGCCCCTTCGACCTGCACCGTGACGGCTTCGTCATGGGCGAGGGAGCCGCCGTGCTCCTGCTGGAGGAGCTGGAGCACGCCCGCGCCCGCGGCGCACACGTCTACTGCGAGATCAGCGGCTACGCCACCTACGGCAACGCCTACCACATGACCGGACTGACCAGCGAGGGCCTGGAGATGGCCCGGGCCATCGACGACGCCCTCGCCCATGCGCGCGTGGACCCCACGGACATCGACTACGTCAACGCGCACGGCTCGGGCACCCGCCAGAACGACCGGCACGAGACCGCCGCCGTCAAGAAGTCGCTGGGCCCGCACGCCTACGACACCCCCATGAGCTCGATCAAGTCCATGGTGGGCCACTCGCTCGGCGCGATCGGCGCGATCGAGGTCGTCGCCTGTGTGCTGGCGCTGGCCCGGCAGGTGGTGCCGCCGACGGCCAACTACGAGACCCCGGACCCCGAGTGCGACCTGGACTACGTACCGCGCACCGCCCGCCCGCGCAGGCTCGACCATGTGCTCTCCGTGGGCAGCGGCTTCGGCGGGTTCCAGTCCGCGGTGCTCCTGACGGGGCCGGGCGGGAGGAAACCATGAGCGGTCGACAGACCCGGCACACCGCGGTCACCGGCATCGGGGTGGTCGCACCCAACGGCCTGGACGCGGACACCTACTGGAAGTCCGTAAAGGAGGGCGCGAGCGTACTGGACCGGATCACCCGGGAGGGCTGCGAGCACCTTCCGCTCCGCGTCGCCGGCGAGGTCCGCGGATTCGACCCGGCGGCACTCATCGAGGAGACCTTCCTCGTCCAGACCGACAAGTTCACCCACTTCGCGCTGGCCGCCGCCGACGCCGCCCTGCAGGACGCCGGACTGGGCAGCGGCGCCGCCGACTCGCCGTACTCCGTCGGCGTGGTCACCGCCGCCGGGTCCGGCGGTGGCGAGTTCGGCCAGCGCGAGCTGCAGAAGCTGTGGGGACAGGGATCCCGGTTCGTCGGGCCCTACCAGTCCATCGCCTGGTTCTACGCGGCCAGCACCGGCCAGATCTCCATCCGCAGCGGCTTCAAGGGCCCCTGCGGGGTGGTGGCCAGTGACGAGGCGGGCGGCCTGGACGCCGTCGCCCACGCGGGCCGGGCGGTGCAGCGGGGCACGGACGTGGTCGTGGTCGGGGCGGCCGAGGCACCGCTCGCCCCGTACTCCGGGGTCTGCCAGCTCGGCTACCCCGAGCTCAGCACGGTCGAGGACCCGGCCCGCGCCTACCGCCCCTTCACCTCGGCGGCCTGCGGGTTCGTGCCCGCCGAGGGCGGGGCCGTGCTGGTCGTCGAGGACCTGGAGCGGGTCCGGCGCCGCGGCGCGGACATCCGCGCCACCGTCGCCGGACACTCCGCCACCTTCACCGGCGCCTCACGCTGGGACCGGTCGCGGGAGGGCCTCGCCCGCGCCGTCCGCGGAGCCCTCGACGAGGCCGGCTGCGCACCGGAGGAGATCGACGTGGTCTTCGCCGACGCGATGGGGGTCCCCGAGGCGGACCGTGCCGAGGCGCTGGCCCTCGCCGACGCCCTCGGCCCGCACGGCACCCGGGTACCGGTCACGGCCCCCAAGACCGGCATCGGACGGTCCTACTGCGGGGCGCCGATGCTGGACATCGTGGCCGCGGTGCAGGCCATGGAGCACGGGCAGATCCCGCCGACGCCGGGCGTCTTCGACATCTGCCACGACATCGATCTGGTGACCGGCGCGGCCCGGCCCGCCGAGCTGCGCACGGCCCTGGTCCTCAGCCGGGGACTCATGGGCTCCAACGCGGCGCTCGTGCTGCGCCGAGGCCGGCCCTGACCCGCAGCAGCCCCGGCCCGCAAGAGCCCCGGCCCGCAAGAGCCCCCTGCCCGCAACAGCCCCCTACCCGCAACAGCCCCCGACCGCCGCACAGGAAGACGCCCACAACGCCGCCCGGAACGAAAGGGAGAACGATGAGTACTGAAGTGACCCAACTGACCGTCGAGGAACTGGCCGCGCTGATGAAGAAGGCCGCCGGCGTGGTCGTGGAGCCGCACGACCTCGAACGCCGGGTGGACACCCCCTTCGGCGAGTTCGGGCTGGACTCGCTCGGCCTCCTCGGCATCGTGGGCGAGCTGGAGAACCGGCACGGCCGCCCGCTGCCCACCGACGCGGAGCGGTGCAAGACCCCCCGCCACTTCCTCGACCTGGTCAACGGCGCGCTCACGACAGGAGCCTGACATGCCTGGACACACCGAGAACGAGATCACCATCGCCGCACCCCTCGACCTCGTCTGGGACATGACGAACGACCTGGACCGCTGGCCGCAGCTGTTCAGCGAGTACGCGTCCTGCGAGGTCCTGTCCCGGGACGGCGACACGGTGACCTTCCGCCTGACCATGCACCCCGACGAGAACGGCAAGGTGTGGAGCTGGGTGTCGGAACGGGTCGCCGACCGCGACAAGCTCATCGTCCGCGCCCGCAGGATCGAGACCGGCCCGTTCGAGTACATGAACATCGTGTGGGAGTACGAGGAGACGCCGGCCGGCACCCGGATGCACTGGACCCAGGACTTCGCCATGAAGCCCGACGCCCCGGTCGACGACGCCGGGATGACGGAGATCATCAACCGCAACTCGCCCATCCAGATGGCCCTCATCCGCGACCGGGTCGAGGAGGCCGCGGGCGAACAGCGGCCCGCGTCCACCACCCCCGCCTGAGCGACACCCGCCCGAGGAGAACCCATGCACCACGCCCTGATCGTCGCCAGGATGGCCCCGCAGTCGGCTCCGGACATCGCCGGCGTCTTCGAGGCCTCCGACCGCGGTGAACTCCCGCACCTCGTCGGGGTGACCCAGCGCTCCCTGTTCCAGTTCGGCGACGTGTACATGCACTTCATCGAGGCCGAACGCGACCCGGGACCGGCCATCGCCAAGGTGACCGGGCACCCCGAGTTCGTCGACATCAGCCGGAGGCTGGAGAAGTACGTCAGCCCGTACGACCCGCAGACCTGGCGCGGTCCGAAGGACGCCATGGCGCAGTGCTTCTACCACTGGGAGAGGGACTGAGCGGGGCACCGGCGAACCGCGGAACGCCGCCGCCCGCGCCGACCGAGCGCGGGCGGCGGCGTTCCGCGTTCCGGATCCTTCCGGCGGACGCGGTTCTAGGAGCGCGCGAGCGCCGGCAGCAGTCGCAGCGCGTTGTCCCGGTTGATGTCCCGCAGCTGCCGCTCCGACAGACAGGGGTCGCCGTCCAGCGCCGGCGCCACGGTGTCGGCGATGACCGAGGCGGGCGTCGGCGGCCAGTCCGTGCCGAAGAGGATCCGGCCGGGGTCCACCGTCGCCAGCAGGGTGGGCGTGGCGGACGGGGACATGGGACCCGCGGTGTCGAAGTAGAAACGGTGGAGGTGGTCGCGGACCCGGCCCGGTTCGATCGGGGGCGTGATGTGCCCGCCGAAGAGTTCGAGCCGGGTGGCCATGTAGGGGAGGAAGCCGCCGCCGTGGGGGAGGACGAAGCTCAGGTTCGGATAGCGGTCCAGCGTGCCGTTCCTGATCAGATTGATGGCCGCGCGCGTGGTGTCCATGAGGAAGTCGCACACGAAGGGCGGCGTTCCCGGCAGCTGGGCACCGCCGTCCTTCCCACCCGGTACCTCCATGGGGTGCGTGCTGATCACCGCGGACCGCTCGTTCAGCTCGTGCAGCAGGCGGTCGTGCGACGGGTCCCCGAGAAAGACGCCGTTCACGCTCGTGCGCGTGCTCACCCCGACGGCGCCGAGTTCGTCCAGGCCGTACCGGATGCTCCACGACGAGAGTTCCAGGTCGTCGAGGAAGACGGGGGTGAAGAACGCGAAGCGGTCCGGATCGCCCTTCACGACCTCGGCCGCGGCCCGCAGGGCGACGCCGGCGCTCTCCCGGCGCTCGGCGCGCTCCCGGAACCGGCCGAGCATGGCGACCGTCATGACGGCGGTGCCGATGCCCGTCTTGTCCATCAGTTCCAGGGCCGTCTCCCGGTCCCAGCGCGTCCACCACGGCAGCTTCTCGCGGCTGACGACGCCTCGTTCCTCCGCCCAGTCCAGCCAGTCCGGCGCGGTGAAGTGGTGGTGGACGTCGACACGTCCTTCAACGGTCATCACAGGAAGTCCTCGGTGGGTTCGAT